>JAKAJS010000224.1 GCA_021813685.1 Deltaproteobacteria bacterium
AAGCGCAAAACCGCAAAACCTTTAGACAGGATTACAGGATTAACAGGATTGGGAAAAGCGATCCTTTCAATGATACCTTACGAGAGAAACCACCCCATTTTGTTGTTTCTAATCCTGTAAATCCTGTAATCCTGTCTAAGTATTTTCTTTAAAAAGCGCAAAACCGAAACACCTTTAGTCAAAATTACAGGATTAACAGGATTGGAAAAAGCGATCCTTACCGCACATGATCTTTGCGATCGGGTGGGCAAAAGCGCGGGCGTTGCCCACCAAGAGTTTCCGGGTGGACTCCAAGTTAATGACTGCTCACATATAATGCAGGTGAAAGTCGTTGACAACCCGGGCTATCGGGGTGGGGCCTCAGGTATTGGTTGATCTTTGGGCACAAGTACGGCGACGGGCTCCTTAATGCCCGGTTTTTCGGCGAAGTTTCTCAACCGCTCCCGGAGCGTGCGGTTTACTTTATAACCTCTGGCTGCGAGCAGGCGTCCGGTTACAAGTCCAAGGTCATCGACAAGGATCATGCCGTCCCGCAATTGTGAGGCTGGGAGAGAGGCTTTGGTGTATTCGGTCTCCCGTTCGATTACTTCTGCAAGGGCGGAGAGTACCGCGGGGTCGTACAAACCGGTTTTCGTGTTCAACTGTTCCAGCGCCTCGGCTCTTTGATGTCCCTTGGCCAGAAGCGTATCAAAATCCAGGACAACCCTGAGCATCCGCGCTCCTATCGGGATTTCCTCGCCTTTTCTCTCGTCGATGGGAACTCCGGAGCCATCGAAATTTTTCTCCTGATAGGCGATTATTTCCGAAATTGTGCGCATTCTGGGAATATGGGTGAGCAGGTCTGAGCCGATAAAGGGATGCATGGCGAAAAGCTGGGATTCCTCGCCGCTCAGTTCCTGTCCATTGTAAATCTTTCCGAGAGCATCCTCGGGCAAAATGACACAGCCGATCTGAGAGAGGGAGGCTGCCGTTTCGAGTTTCCAGAGGTGGGGAAGCCTCATGTGTTTGCCGATCTCGCGGACATAATAGGCGATTCGCGAAGCCCTGCCGAAGGCCTGCGGGTTTACGAGTTGGAGGATCTCCGAGAGAACTTTGAGGCTGCCGCGCAATGTTCTTTCGAGCAGTTCCCGCTCCGCTGTGATCAGATTGTATTGCTTCACGCCATCGGAGATGGCCTTGAGGAGGATCTCCGAATCGCAGGGTTTCGTGAGGAATCGGAAAATATTGTCTCGGTTGATCGCGTCGATCGCGGTTTCCAGATCGGCATAGCCGGTCAGCAGGATGCGCACGGTCTCGGGGGCCGATTCCCGCGCCCGGGATAGAAACTGAATCCCGTCCATTTCCGGCATGCGCAGGTCTGAGACGACGACCGAAAAAGGGCCCTCCCGGGTCAGAATTTGCAGGGCCTCATGACCGCCGGGGGCTGTCTCCAGGTCGAGAACCTTTCTGAACTGGCGCCTGAATCCATCCAGTACATTGACGTCATCGTCCACAAAAAGAATCTTCGCAGCCATGAGACAGTACCTTTCAAATAGAGTCGCGCAGCGTTGCGGAGTTCTCGTAAATCTTCGCGGAGATCCCGAGCTTCTCCAGATACTCGATGTCGAGCCTGTCCTTGTTGTCTTCGCCCTGGTCGCCGTGTTCGGCTGCATCGGCCAGGTGAACCGCGGTGAGGGGGCTGAAGGAGAGGTCCGAGCTCTTCCCTGGCGAGTGGTGGAAGGCGATCGCTTTGACCAGGGTCTCGGAAAGTCCCCACAGGCCGATGAGATAGGCCCCTATCTGCGCGTGCGTCGTTCCAAATACGCTATGTTCTGCCTCCCAGATCGGCCGGCAGGCGTCGGCACTCAAGCGGGAGGCCTCCGCGAATTTTTCGGGCATTTTATCGAGAAGGATCAGTTTGCCGACGTCGTGGAGCAAGCCGGCCGTGAAAGTCTCGTCGATATGGTTTTGACCAAGGCCTTGCTGTGCGGCGATGTTTTTGGCGATCATTCCGGTAGACAGGCTGTGTTCCCACAGTTTGGATACCGAGGGCAGGCCGGGGTGGTCGAACTGCGAAAAGATCTTTACCGAAAGGACGAGTGTCTTTATGGTTTCGGTTCCGAGGAGGCTGACCGCTCGATGGATATTGGTGACTTTTGCGGAAAGTCCGAAAAATGAGGAGTTTACCAACTGGAGGAGCTTGGCCGACATCCCGGCGTCTTTCGCGATGATTTCGGCGACCCTTTCCAGAGTACCCTCTTCGGAGTTGACCTCTTCGACCACTTCTTCGTAAAGAGAGGGCAGACTCGGAAGCGAATCGATCCGGGAAACGACCTTTACGAGAAACTCATCCGAGAGCATCTCCTGCATCGCGCAGGCGCGGGATATGGTTGCCTTAAGGGCCTCGATTTCACAGGGTTTGGAGAGAAACTGATGAGCCAGGCCGACCGAGCTCAGAATCAAATCCTTGTCGGAATGCCCGGAGAGAATGATGCGAACGATTTGAGGACACATCCGCTTTACCTTCTCCAACAGTTGGCACCCGTCCATGCCGGGCATTCGCATGTCGGTCACCACCACTTCGAAGGGGTGCGCGGTTAAAAGATCGAGCGCCTCCCGAGCGCTTGCGGTAAACTCCATCTCCCATTGCGGACGCATATTCCGCAAAATTCTGCGAAGACCCTCCAGGACGTTGGGTTCATCATCTACGAAAAGAATTCTGTTTTTCATCGGCGCCTTCACTTTACATCGGTAATTTTATGATGAAAGTAGTTCCCTCACCCGACTTCGACTCGAAGTCGATGGTTCCGCCGTGTTTTTTGACAATGACCGAATGGGATATGGCCAGGCCCTGGCCTGTTCCTCTGCCAACATCTTTGGTCGTAAAAAAGGGGTCGAAGATTTTGGGCCTGATATCTTCGCGGATCCCGTTGCCGTCATCACGTATGCGGATTTCGACAAAATCGCCGTCCCCTCGGGTGCTGACTGCGATGTTTCCCTTCTGCGCCGGCGCCTCGCCCACTTTCTCCGCGATGGCATGAGCGGAGTTGATAATCATGTTCAAAACGACCTGATTGAACTCACCGGGCAGGCAATGGACCGGGGGCAGGTTCGGGTCGAACTGCGTCGATACGTTTGCGACATACTTCCATTCATTTCTGGCTACTGTAATGGTGTTTTCGATCGCCCTGTTGATGTCGATTCCGGTCTTCTCGTCGGTTCCCGGATGGGAGAATTCCTTCATCGAACGCACGATTCGGGTTATGCGGTCTATGCCTTCGAGGGACTGGCGTATGGCATTGGGGATTTCTTCCCTTAGGAACTCGAAGTCTACTTCCTCCTGCGTCTGTGTGATGATTTGGAGGATGTCCTGCGTGGGATGGCCCGACCGCAGGAAATCGAGCAACCGGTCGTAGAGAGAGTGGATTTTTTCCAGGCCTTCGAAGGCGCTGTGTAAAAAACGGGTATTGTCCCCGACGTACTGGGTGGGGGTGTTTATCTCATGAGCGATTCCCGCTGCAAGCTGCCCGATGGATTCCAGTTTCTGGGATTGGGCCAGTTGTCTTTCCATTAATTTGTAGTCGGTTAAATCCGTACCCAGAATGATGAGGCCGGAACTTTCCGCGGGACCCTCGCTCACCGGATTGATAGTGAGATCGAGTATTCCGTCCATCCCGTTATTGCGGGTAAATCGGATCTCGTTGAAACGCTTCGAACAATGGTTCTTGATGCACAATTGGAGCGCGCCGTTCACCTTGTCGGTTTCCCAGGCGATGGGGAATTCGAAAATGTTTTTTCCGAGCACCTCCTTTGCCTGAATGCGCAGAATCCCTTCGGCCAGGGTGTTCCACCTCTTGATGGTCCCCTCGGGTGAAATTTCGATCAGGATGCAGGGTATGGAGAGTAAAAAGGCCTCGATTTCCCGGTGTGCATTGGAGAGTTCGGCCTGCATCCGGCCCCGTTCGGCGATCTGCCTGGTAAGGGATTCGTTTACCGTCGTCATTTCGGCCAGGGAGAGCCTGATCTTTTTGTTCGCTTCTTTGAGCTTGGCAAAAATTTTCTGCTCCTGATCGACTCGTATAATTTTGGCCTGCAGTTCCTGAAAAGATATCGGTTTTCCAATGAAATCGACCGCGCCGGCACTGATGATGTCGTTATAGGAGTAGTCGCCCGTAAATCCTGACATGATCATGGTCACCACATGAGGAAACCTCCGGCGGATTTCGCGGATAAGTTCGAGCCCGTCCATGCCGTCCATGCGTATATCGGAGATCACCATATCGAAAGGACTGTTTTTCAGTCTTTCCAGGGCTTGGTGCGGACCGGCGGCAGACTCGCAGGAGTAACCCGCCTTTTGAAGAAAGGTGCTGAGAATGGTGCACATATCTTCTTCATCATCGACGATCAGAATGTTTTTTACGGGTCCGCTTTTCATGACGCTTTCCTTTGGTCCAGCACCTCTCGCACCGTTTTGGCCATTTTGTTGAGGCTCACCGGTTTTAGAAGAAATGAGGCGATTCCCATCTCTCCGGCTTTTTCCGCATCGATTTTTTCGCTGTAGCCGGTCATGAGTATTATCGGAATTTCGGGGTGCAGCGAAGAGAGCTTACGGGCAAGCTCCACGCCGGTAAATCGAGGCATGGTCATATCGGTGATCACCAGATCGAAAGGTTTTTGGGCCGGTTGATTGCGAACGGCATCGAGCGCCTGCAGTGCGCTAGTTTTGGATACGGCGGCGTAGCCCAGTTCGGTGAGCATCTGCTGGACCATCTCGGCGAGCACCGGTTCGTCGTCCACGACGAGCACCCGCTCCAGGCCGCAGGCCGGTGCGATCGCCTCTGCTTCCTGTAAGGGCACGCAATCGTTTTGCATGACGGGGAAAAGCACCGAGAAAGTGCTGCCTTTTTCCGGCGTGCTCTCGACTCTTATGGCCCCCCCGTGGCTCTTTACGACTCCGTGCACGACGGAAAGGCCAAGACCGGTGCCTTTCCCCGGCTCTTTGGTGGTGAAAAAGGGGTCGAAGATGGAATCCATGATGGAGGGATCGATACCCTGACCGCTGTCGCTGACCGTAAGCTGAACGTATCGACCCGCCTGCAGGCCTTTGAGGGACAGGGAGTGCTCCGCAGGTAACTCGATATCGGCCAGGGATACAGCGAGAACTCCCCCCTTTTCCTCCATGGCATGGGCGGCGTTGGTGCACAGGTTCATCAAAACCTGGTGCATTTGGGTGGGATCGGCCAGGATCGTAGCGTTGCTTGCCACCTCGGTCTTTATCTCGATAGTGGAGGGCAGCGAAGGCCGCAATATGAGCATGGCCTCTTTGACGATCGTTCCCAGTTGGAGCGGAATCTTTTGTTGCTCGGTCCTGCGGCTGAACGCAAGAATCTGCTGCACCAGCTCCTTTGCCCGGTAGGTTGCCTGGAGCACCTTGTCGAGCCTGGTGGTGAAAGCAGGGGGGGGCGAGCCCGAATCATTGAGCGCCAGTTGCGTATACCCCATGATGATGCCCAGGATATTGTTGAAATCATGGGCAATGCCCCCGGCAAGGGTGCCGAGCGCCTCCATCTTCTGCGACTGGCGAAGCTGGTTTTCCAGTTGCAGTTCCCGGGTGATATCGCGGTGAATACTGATGTAGTTGCTTATGGCTCCGGAGCTGTCTCGAATGGCCGAAGCCGTGCCCACGGCATCGTAGGTGGCTCCGTTTTTCTTTCTGTTCGTGATGCGCCCGGTCCAGGTATCTCCCCGTAAGAGCGTTTCCCGCACCTTCCCGTAGAAACCTTTTTCGTGCTTGTCGCTCTTGAGGACCCTTGTGTGCATTCCCACGGCTTCCTGTCGGGAATATCCGGTAAGGCGTTCGAAGGCCGGATTGGCAAATTGAATCTTCCAATTGGCGTCCGTGATGATTATCGCCTCGTCAACCTGTTCGATGGCCCGCACCAGGAGCGTATGTTCTTCTTCGGCCTTTTTTCGCTCCGTTATGTCGCGAATGATCCCCTCGATCCCGAGGATGTTTCCCTGCCCGTCCTTTCGCAGACTGCTCGTAACCGATACAAACGCCGGAGAACCGTCCCATTTGCGAATTCTGACCTCGTAGTCGTGGACGACTCCATCGCGGGCGATTTGTTGGAGCATTTGCGCACGTTCCTCCGGGTATACCCAAAAATCCCCTATATGCTTTCCAATGAGCTGCTCGAGCGGGGCTCCGTAATACCGGAATGCCGAAGGACTCGCCATGGTGATAAAGCCGTCCTTGTCGGTACGGTAGAAAACGTCCTCGATGTTTTCCACCACGCTGCGGTAGAGCGCCTCGCTTTCCCGCAGCATTTCCTCGGATTGTCTCAGTGCATTTTCAATTCGTTTCCGTTCCGTAATGTCGATGGCAATGCCGAGAACGGCCTCGACATTTTCCCCGTTGGTGTGAAAGGGCACCTTGGTCGCCTGCAGGTAATGCAGCTCTCCGTTGGCATCCACGTAGGATTCTTCGGGAATGAAGAGGGTTTTTCCGCTTTCCATCACTTTGCGGTCATTTTGCAGGATTCGTTCGAGCTGCTCTTTGTTCTCGTGCACCTCCGCCTGAGTTTTCCCTGTAATCGCCTCCACCGTGGTGGAATACCGCGCCGCTACGGCCCGGTTTGCCAGCAAGAATTTCCCCTCCCGGTCTTTTACGAAAATCATGTGCGGCACGAGGTCGATTATCTGGCGCAGTGTCGCTTCGTTTCTTTCCGCAATTCTCTGCGTTTTTTTTCGTTCGGTTATATCCAGCATGACGCCGACCATGCCGGCGGTTTTGCCCGAAAGGTCGAAAAAGGCCGCCTTGGTAAATAGAACGTCATGTAGACTCCCATCCGCATGCAGGACTGAAGTCTCGTACTGCTGCACTCCCGGAGCGTTTAGCAATTCCAGATCGGCTTTATGATATATGTCAGCCAGTTCACCGGGTGCGATATCATAGACCGTCTTCCCCGTGATTGCGTGTTCGGACAGGCCCATAAAGCGTTCGAAAGCGGGGTTGCACCCCAGATACAGACCGTTGGCATCTTTATAGAATATCGGGCAGGGAATGGTATTGATAATCGTTTGCAGGAGGTTTATCTGCTCTTCGGCGCTGCTTTTTTTCCTCTTTTGCACGGCGAGTGCGATCGGGTGGAATCCCGCTGCAATCAGGACCAGGAACAGTGCGGAAAAAAGGGCCGAAAAAAGGGCCGGAAGCAGGGCTTCCTGCAGGGTTGCTGCAAACCCGAGGGCGTGCGAAAATTTCCAGGTGAACCCGGCAAAGGAAATCATGGCCCCCAGTATGGTCGCCGTGAGGACGGCAAGGCAAACCTGGCCGCGCGCTCCTCGGGCAATAGTACTCTTTCTGTTCACATTCACCCTCCCGCGGACAGGCGAAATTGAGACGCTGCAGGGGCGGTACGCTCCCGGAGCAGGCTAGATAAACCTGCACAATTCACAAAAATCCGCTATCTTTGAAAGCTCCCTTTCCTCAGCACAGAATGAGAGGCCTGTTTCCGTAGTCCTGTTCACCTGCTTGATTTTTGCTATCACAGCCCCGAGCTTGTCCACCGCAATCATGTTTGGAAGTTCAAAGGTAAGCGACAGTCGGTTTCCCTTTGTCATCTGCAAGCGCCTGTCGAATGCGAGACGGCATCCGCCTCGGCTGATATCGATCATTTTTGCCGATACAGGTTCGGCGCCGTCAATCAGGACGCTTGTCTCGATGTTTACTTCGATCCTCGTGTGTTCCCTGATCCGACGTACCTCCACCTCCCTGGGGTATTCTATGCATACTATATTGTCCATAAGGCGGTTGCGGTATCTGCTGTAAAATATGTAGAGGTAATCGCCGCACATGCAGGAACACAAAAGTGTTTCGTCGAGGACCGCGGAAACTCTGTCGCTTATCTTTACCGCCGGTTCGGTGATCAGCAGGTAGCGGCCGTGTATGGCTCCGACAACCTTGCACGAGGCGATGCGGGCGGGTGCGCCGGGAGATCTGACGACTATCGCATCATCTATTTTCAGGGGGATCGTGATCCTTTCCGGCTCGTCCGAATAATCGTTTTGGCCCGATAGTTCCCCTGTCTGCGAAAATATTTTCAGCTCCATGTTATTGTGCGCTCCATCCGGCTGCCTTTTTCATTCACGTGCCCATAGAGCGGGCGGGCTTCATGCGCGGACTGTCTTATTCCATTCTACTCGAGGCTTTTTTTCCATTGGATACCCCTCGGGATATCATGATGAATCGGTATAAATCAAGGAAGTCTTGAGAAATTTTGAGGAAAAGAAGGGGGAGCTCAGCGCTCTCGGCTTCCTTTGCGGTCAACGGCCGAAAAACCTGTCATACACAAAAGTCCGAAGCTATTTCGTTTCTCGCTTCTTGAATTGGTTTTCCTCGGCGCTCTTTGCGCCTGGTGAATTTGTGCGGTTAATCCTTGCATGATAATCTGTCACGGAGGTATTGTGGGAAGGCGTGTTACTGTTTATCGAATATCGGGGTGAATTGAATGAAAAAACTTCTTTCCGCATCCATTCTTTCGGCCGATTTCGGCCGGCTGGCCGAGGAGGTCGAAGCCGTCGAGGCGGCGGGAGCCGATTGGATACATGTAGATGTGATGGACGGCCGTTTTGTGCCCAACATAACCATCGGGCCGTATATGGTGGAGGCTCTGCGAAAAGTGACCCGCCTTCCCCTGGATGTTCACCTGATGATAGAGGACCCGGGCCGCTATGTGGAAAATTTCGCCAGGGCCGGGGCGACGCTCATCGGGGTGCATGCGGAAGCCTGTGTGCACCTGCACCGGGTAGTCCAGAATATACGCGAGTTGGGGGTAAAGCCCTGCGTTGCCCTCAATCCGGCCACTCCGCTGTGCATGGTCGATGTCGTGCTTCCGGACATCGACATGATCCTGCTCATGACCGTCAATCCCGGGTTCGGCGGGCAGGCGTTCATACGCAACGTGCTTCCCAAAATCAGGGAATGCCGCAGAAAAATCGATGATGCGGGGCTTTCCACGCTTCTCCAGGTCGACGGGGGAGTAAATCCCGCAACAGCCGTGGAGCTGGCCGAAGCGGGCGTCGATGTCTTCGTTTCGGGTTCTGCGGTTTTTAACGGCGACTATGCTAAAAACATCCGGACGATAAAAGAGTCGATGCAGCGCGGGGGAAACCCTAAACCTTGATGTTGAGTTCCTCGAGCATCCGGTCGGCAAAATTGATTATGTAGTCTCTCTGTTTGGAGTCGGCGTAGGCGATGCACCGGCAGCGCAGAACCTCTCGACTGCGGATAAGCATTTCGAACGCCGCCTGCTTTACGGAAAGGTTCACCGCGAAGCAGAAGGGGCGGCATTTTTCGTGCTCCCTCTGAACTTCGGAGTAGAGTTCGGGGGGAAGGTTTACCCAGAAAATCTCCCCAAATTCCGACACCTCCCCATGTTTGTGCAGGAACCCGAGAATCTTTTCGTAGTCGTCCTCTCTTAGCTGGTCTATCACATACTGCTTCATCGTTTCTTCCTCGCAAGGCTTGCATGATTGCGGGCAGGATGCGGGGAAAACAGGCGAAAGTCAATAAGCATTTGACTTATCCTCCGCGTGCTCTTATACGTGCCGGGGGGGATTGTCTCCAATTTCAGGGAATTCGTCCGGATTTCCGGCAAATTGGGCGCTCCTCGTGTTGACAGGAGTGGCGGGAATGTCGAGTTTTACGAAACCGGAAACAAAGTCCATGAAATCCAGCGAGATCGATTCTGTGATGGGGACTGTGCTTGGGCAGGTATTTGTGAATTTGCCCTGGAGTTATGTGGGACGTTTTATCGACCTGTTTTTGGAAAACCGCATGAATGTCGAGCTCGGGTTTACGGCGCTCGATCTGGAAAGCTGTACGACCGGTGAGGTTTTTGCCGCGGCGGTGCGGATACGGGAAAGAGGGGGCAGAATCTCCTTTCACGGGCCTTTTTTCGACTTGAATCCCGGAAGCGTCGATCCCGGGATACGAGAGCTCACCCGGTCACGGTTCGAAAGCCTGTTCCGGCTGGTTGAAACGGCGTTGCCCGAGCAGGTCGTTCTGCATACCGGCTTTGACCCCAGGCATCATCCCGGGCGCAACGACGACTGGGTCCAAAACAGTCTCTCTACGTTTGAGGCTCTTGCCCGTCGGGCGGAGAAACTGGAGTGTACGCTGGTTCTGGAAAATGTATTCGAGCAGGGGCCCCAGTTGCACAGGGAGTTGCTTTCGAGGGTAAACTCTCCGCGTCTTGGCTTCTGCCTGGACGTCGGGCACCAGCAGGCTTTTTCCCGACAACCTCTGGATAAATGGCTTCAGGAATTGTGGCCGTACTTGAAAGAAGTTCATCTTCATGATAACGATACTTCTTCTGATGCCCATTTGCCTGTAGGGGCCGGTACGGTTGATTTCGACAAACTGTTTGGTTTTTTGACCCAAAAGAGAATTTCACCTCAACTGACGGTTGAACCCCACCAGGTTGAGCATTTGTATGAGACGTTGGCCGGATTGGCGAGTCTTGCTTCCTTCAGTGAATTTCTCGGTACATGCCGAAAGGATGCATGGAGTCCTGCCTGAAAGGAGTCCCCGTGGCGATCGTTGAAGTAAGCATTGTTCCTCTTGGCGTTGGGGTCGGCGTGAGTTCTTTTGTGGCCGGGGCGATTCGGGTGCTTGAGAAGAGCGCTTTGAAATATGAGCTCACTGCCATGGGCACCATCATTTCAGGAGATCTCGACGACATCTTCTGTGTCATAAGAAAAATGCACGAGAGTTGTTTTAATGCCGGCTCTGTGAGAGTCCTGACGCAAATCAGGATAGACGACCGGCGTGACAGTGAATCGAGTATGGAACGAAAAGTCCGCTCGGTCCGGGATAAGCTCGATCCGGGCCGTACGGCTGGAGGATAACAGTGGCCTTGAAAGATTTAGCGGAATACCTGGTAAAATCGCTTGCCGATCATCCGGAAAAAGTGGAACTCGAGGAGCGCGAAGAGGATGACACCGTGCTCATTGAGCTTAAAATATCACCTGAGGACGTAGGAAGGATTATAGGCAAGAGCGGCTATACGATAAATGCGATACGCACTGTTTTGCAGACGGCGGCTTCGAGCCGCAAAAAAAGGGCCAGGCTGGAGGTAGTGGGCCAGGGTGAATTGCCCGTAGAAGAAGCTGGCGATACCGAAAATGAAGCGGATTCATAGATTTTTTCGCCTGACGACGATACAAAGGAGCCAAGCTTATGTCTGATACAGTCCGGGGACTTCCCGCACATGAATTGAGGGCCCATTTCGAAGATGACCTGCTTAGTTTTGAGACCACCGCGTCCCTGGAGGGCGAGGCGGACAGGGTCGTTGGCCAGGAGCGGGCCATTGACGCCATCAAGTTCGGGATGGGGATGAAGACGTCGGGGTACAACATATTCATTGCGGGACCTGCCAAAGCCGGGCTCACCTATACGGCCAGGACCTACATCGAAGAACAGGCCGCCAAGGAAGAAACTCCTCCCGACTGGTGCTACGTCTACAATTTCAAGGAGCAGGACAAGCCCAAGTGCCTGAAGATTTCCGCGGGGCGGGGCAAGGCGCTCAAAAAGGACATGAATGATTTTATAGATACCCTGCAGGCCAAAATCCCCGAGGTTTTCGACAGCGACGACTATCGCGCCAAGGAAGGCGAGGTTCACCAGGCCTTCGAAAAGCAGCGGCGCGACTACATCGATGAACTCTCGCAGGAGGCCCGCGACCAGGGATTCATTTTGCAGTTCTCGCAGGTGGGCATGGTCATCATTCCGGCCAACAAGGAAGGCGAGCCGATGACCCAGGAGGACCTGCGCCACCTGAGCGAGGAGGAGCGCCAGGAGCTTCGCGGCAAAAGCGACGAGCTCCACGAGAGAATGAAGGAAACCATCAAGAAGATCCGCACGGTGGAAGAGGAATTTAAAGAAAAACACACAAAACTCGACAATGAGATCGCTCTTTTCGTCGTCGGTCAGTTGATGGATTCTTACGAGGAAAAGTACCATGACGATCCGCAGGTGCTCGAGCACCTGAAACTGGTCCAGGAGGACGTTCTCGAAAACATCGACGACTTCAAGAAAAAACCCGAGCAGCAGCAGATGCCCGGCCAGCCCGTGGCTCCCTTTGCCGGTCCCCCCAGGGAGATGAACCTGCGCAAGTACGATGTGAACGTGCTGATCGACAACTCCGAGACCAAGGGCGCCCCGGTCGTAATAGAATCCAACCCGGCCTATCCCAATCTGTTCGGGTCGATAGAGAGGCAGGCGTGGTTCGGGGCGCTTTTTACCGACCACACGATGATCAAGCCCGGCTCGCTGCACAAGGCCAACGGCGGATACCTGGTGATGAAGGCCCTCGACCTGCTCAAATGGTATATCTCCTACGAGGCCATGAAGAGGGCGTTGCGTGACAAGGAAATCAGGATCGAGGACCTGGGGGAGCTCTACGGGATTTTCAGCACCAGGACGATCCGCCCCGAGCCTATTCCGCTCGATTTGAAGATCGTTCTCACGGGCGACCCCTACATCTACCAGTTGCTCTATAGCCTCGACGACCGCTTCCAGAAGCTTTTCAAGGTGAAGGCGCACATGAGCGACCAGATGGACAGAAAGCCCGACAAGGTCCTGGAATGCTCGAAAATGATCGCCCGCTACTGCAACGAACATGAAGTCAGGCACCTGGACAGGACCGGTGTGGCGCGAGTTCTCGAATACTCCGTCGAGCTTACCGAGGACAGGAAAAAACTCACTCTCGAGTTTGGAACCATCGGGGATTTGCTCCGGGAGGCCAATTATTTCGCCGGACTGGATGGCAGCGAGCTTATCGGCAGAAAGCACGTCGATGAGGCCATAAAGAAGCGCATCTACCGGTCGAATCTCATCGAAGAGCGCGTCAAGGAGGTAATGGAGAGGGACATTATATGGGTTGAGACCGAGGGGGAAAAAGTGGGGCAGGTGAACGGTCTGGCCGTTCTGATGGCCGGCGACCACACCTTTGGCAGGCCCAACCGGATCACGGCTACCGTTTCGGTGGGACGCGAGGGAATGGTTTCGATCGACCGGGAATCGAAGATGAGCGGCGCCACCCACACCAAGGGGTTGATGATCCTGAGCAGCCTTTTCCGGGAAAGATTTGCCCACAATAAACCCATAGCCTTTTCGGCCTCCGTGTGCTTTGAGCAAAGCTACGGGATGATCGACGGAGACTCGGCCTCCAGCACCGAATACTACGTGTTGGTGAGCGCCATAAGCGAGACGCCTCTAAAGCAGGGCATCGCGGTAACCGGCTCGGTCAGCCAGAAGGGAGAGGTCCAGCCCATCGGGGGCGTCAATTACAAGATCAAGGGTTTCTTTGACATCTGTAAGGCCAAGGGGCTCACCGGCGAGCAGGGCGTCATGATTCCGCACAAAAATGTCGACAATCTCATGCTCGATCAGGAAGTCGTGGACGCGGTGGCGGAAGGCAAATTCCACATCTGGCCGGTAGCCACGGTGGAAGAAGGCCTGAAGATCCTTACGGGCCTCGATGCGGGTGCGGTTGCCGCCGACGGGACCTATCCCGAGGGAACCATCTACAGGAAGGTCGACGACAGGCTCAAGGAGATTTCGGAAATAGTGCGCAAGTTCGGGAAAGAAGCCGAAGACGGCGGCAAGAAAAACGAGGAAAACGGCGGCGCCGGCTGCCCGAGCTGCGGGCACTGATAGAAATGCTGTCTCACGCGAAGCCGCGAAGACGCGAAGGCGCTAAGAAAGTGCTGTAAGAAAAGGGCGGCTCATGGCCGCCCTTTTTGGCAGTCAGCCCGGCAGGAACCGAACCAAATTCCCCCCTTTTGCAAAGGGGGGCGAGGGGGATTTTAATGAAGTATGCAGCCGAATTAATAGCAAAATCCCCCTAAATCCCCCTTTTTCAAAGGGGGACTTGGGTTCGAATCGTCCGAGGCGTTGCAGGGTTTCCGGATGGACACCTCACCAGGAGTATTTACCTCTTCGCGTTCTTCGCGGCTTCGCGTGCCAAAATCTCCCGCAAGGAAAGAAGAGAACCCCGGTGAATGGTACCCAAACTCTTTCCATTCTGGTCGTCGATGATGAGCCCAATATTCGAAAGACGCTCCATATTGCGCTCGAATCCGAAGGCCATCGTGTCATCGCTTCCGGCAATCCCGAAGATGCCATGGCCGAGGCCGGGGAACGCTACTTCGACCTGGCGCTGGTGGATCTTCGGCTGGGTTCGCAATCGGGGATAGAGCTGATTGGAGAGCTCCTGGCGCTTTGTCCCTGGATCAAGTGCATCGTGATTACCGCCTACGCCTCAATAGATACGGCCGTCGAGGCGATGCGCAGGGGCGCATTCGACTATCTGCCCAAGCCCTTCACCAACGATCAGCTTTCGGTTCTTCTGCGCAAGGTTATCGAGAGGAGGGCTCTCGAGCAGAAAGTGGCCGCATTGCAGGAACGGGTGGAAGAGTTCGTCCCGGAGGCGGTCGTCGAAAGCGGCAGCCCCGCCATGCAGCGGGTACTGGCCATGGCGCGCCAGGTTGCCGACAGCCAGGCGACCATTCTCATTCGCGGCGAAAGCGGAACCGGAAAAACCATTCTTGCCCGCGCGATCCACTCCTGGAGCGACAGGGCGGCAAAACCGTTTTGCACCATATCCTGTCCGTCGCTTTCCGCCGAACTGCTGGAAAGCGAACTCTTCGGCCATGTCCGCGGGGCGTTTACGGGGGCTTCGCGCGATTACCCCGGGCGCATCGCCGCGTGCGAGGGCGGCACTCTTTTTCTCGATGAAATCGGGGATCTGCCGCTTTCGATCCAGGCAAAGCTGCTGAGGGTCCTGCAGGAAAAAACCTACGAGCGCATCGGGGAACTGAAAACCCGCAAAGCCAACGTGAGGATCTTAACCGCCACCAATATCGACCTCGAAGCCGCGATCCGGGCGGGAAGGTTTCGCGAGGACCTTTTCTATCGGCTCGATGTGGTGACGATTGTCGTCCCCCCGCTTCGAGAGCGCCGGGAGGATATTATCCCGCTGGCCGAGGCGCTCCTCGCTTTTTTCGCCCGCCAAAACCACAGGCCGATACCGGGATTTTCCGCGGAGGCGCGTGAAGCTCTTGAAAACCACCAGTGGCCGGGCAACGTGCGGGAGTTGCGCAATGCCGTCGAGCGCTCGGTGTTGTTGTGCCGGGAATCGCTTGTCTCCGTTCATCATCTGCCCCTGAAGATCAAACCGGTCGATCGCGGGCCGGAGGCGGGGAGCCTGGTTACGATGGAGGAGCTGGAGAGGACCCACATCAGGCGGGTCGTGGCCTCGAGCAAATCGATCGAGGAGGCGTGCCGTATCCTGGGAATGGATTCGGTGACTCTTTGGCGAAAGCGCAAAAAATACGGACTGTAGAGCTCCCCTTTCCCGGTGGAATATTTCGTTTTGAAACCCCGGGAGCCCGATTGCATTTCATTTTGCAATGCATTTGTTTTTCCCTACTCCGGGTGTACCTGCCAAGATATTGAATTTCCGGTGCTTCGTTTTAGAATGCTATTGGCACGTGACTTGCCATAGAGAGGAAATGCATGCGGATGAGACTGAGAACGAAACTTCTCGCGGCTTCCTGTGGCCCGCTTTTGATTCTCCTGGTGGTGGGCATTATCATTGTCCAAACTACGGGGGAGACCAACAGGAAGCTCCAGGCGGTCTTTCGGCAGGACCACCACAGTGTCGTGGCATGCATGAACATGGAGCAGGCGGTGCAACAATTCGAGCGGGTCGCGCAGGAGTATCTTTGGAAGGCAAAAGCCGTGAAGCCCGATGTAGAGCGGGCCGTGAGCGAGTTTTCCAAAAATCTCGAAAGTCAGCGAAGAAATACCTCCCTTCGAGGCGAGGCCGAGCTTACCCGTCGGCTGGAGGAATCGTGGAAATCCCTTAGAGCCGATCTGCAAAGCTTTGACAAAATGTCGGACATGGCCGCCCGCCGGGATTTCTATGTGAGCCGGCTTTTGCCGCGCGCGAGCTCGCTTCTCGAGTTGGTGCGACAGATCGCCCGAAGGAATCTGGACGATATGGTATATAACGACAGCCAGGTTCGCCTCCACACCGCGGTGTCCAACCGCGACGTGATGGTGCTGGTGCTTACCGGAGTCGGACTGGGATTGATATTCATCCTGATAATGGGGCCTTTCATAATCAGGCCCATCTCCAATCTGACCCGGTCGGTAAAGGAAATTCAGCAGGGAAACCTGGATCTGGTGGTGAAGAGCGGGTCGGGGGACGAAATCGGCCAGCTCGCTTCGGCTTTTAACGAAATGACTTCGACTTTGCGCGAGTTCCGGCGCACGAACCGCGCCAGGCTCCTCCGCTCTCAGAAAGCCACCCTCTCGGCCCTCAACTCCCTTTCCGAGGCGGTCATCATCTGCACTGCAACAGGACATATCGAGATTGCCAACGAATTTGCGCAAAAGCTTCTCGGTCTAAAAATCGGAATGACCATTCAGGAGGTCGAAAACGAAAAAATCCGGGAACTCTTCGAACACGCGCTTGTCGAACCCCGTCGCGTTGAGCTGAAAGACTACGAGTCGGCTATCCAGATCTTTAAAGAGGGGGAGGAACATTTCTTTCTTCCCGAGGCCGTCCAGATACTGGATGAAGAAAGACGGCCCATCGGCATCACCCTCATACTTTCGGACGTCACCCGGCTCCGAGAGATCGACGAAGTCAAAAGCAGCCTGATATCGACGGTTTCTCATGAACTCAAAACCCCTCTTACCTCCATAAGGCTTGCGACCCATGTGCTTCTTAACGAAAAACTGGGCCCCCTCACCCCCAAGCAGACCGAACTCGTCGTGGCTGCCAGGGACGACAGCGAGCGGCTCTACCATATCATCGACGACCTGCTCGACATTCACAAACTGGAGTCGGGGGCATCCAGCGTCGAACCGGTCCCCTTGCGCCCGGAGCAGTTTCTGCTCGGTGTCTTCGAGGAAATGAGGCCCGCCTATGCGGACAGGGGGGTTTCGCTTGTGCTCGAACTTCCGGGGGATATTCCGGAGGTGCTCGCCGACAGGCTGAGATTGGAGATCGTTTTTTCCAACCTGCTTAGCAACGGACTCAAATTTACCCCGCCCGGCGGGCAGGTAACGGTTTCCGCGCGCAGGGAAAACGGGCTCGTTCGATTTGCCGTCGAAGATACCGGCTCGGGAATCTCTGAAGAGTACCTGCCGCACATCTTTGAAAAATTTTTCCGGGTGCCGGGGCACGGACAGCAGAGCACAACCGGATTGGGCCTGGCGATCGTAAAGGAAATAATCGAGGCCCACGGCAGTCGGATCGAGGTGAGCAGTAAACCGGGCGAAGGCACCCGGTTTTCCTTCACTCTCAAGCCCGCCGAGGTGGAAGAAAGTAAAAGTAAAAAGTAAAGAGGAAAAAGGGAAAAGAAAAAAGGGAGGTCGGATGGACGCATTATATATTGGCATCTTTATCGGGTTTTTCATTCTTGCGGGAGTGTACACGCTTTTTTTGGAAAGTGAGCGGAAATGATTCAAGACATAATTGTCGGCGCCATAGCGGTAGCCCTGATCATTTATCTTTTCTGGGTGCTCATAAGACCTGAAGATTTTTGAGGAGATTGTAAATGCATGTCATGGGCTGGATTCAACTGGCCGTGTTCGTTGTCGTTCTGGCGGCGATCACCAGGCCTCTGGGGCTCTACCTTGTGCGGGTGCTCGACCCGGAGGGGCGAACATACCTCGAGCCGGTTTTAAAGCCGGTGGAAAGGCTCGTCTACACGCTCATAGGCACTGAGAGGACCCGGGAACAGGACTGGAAAGGATACGCGACATCGGTTCTCGTGTTCAGCGTGACGGGCGCGCTTTTTACCTACGCCATCTTGCGGCTGCAGCAATTTCTGCCTCTAAATCCGCAGCACCTTGGCACCGTTTCTCCCGATTTATCCTTCAACACGGCGTCGAGCTTCACCACCAACACCAACTGGCAAAACTACGGGGGCGAGACGACCATGACCTATTTCTCGCAGATGGTCGGGCTTGCTTCTCATAATTTCTTTTCGGCCGCAACGGGTATTGCGGTCGCCGCGGCACTCGTTCGCGGGATAGCCAGGCAGAAAACGAAGCTTCTGGGAAACTTCTGGGTCGATCTTACCAGGGTCTGTCTCTACCTGCTGCTGCCGATCTGCCTTGTTTTCGCGGCTTTTCTGATTTCACAGGGTGTTATCCAAAATTTCAGCCGCTATGCGACGGCCCACGTCGTGGAACCCTACACCGTGCAGGTTTCCGGAGGGGCAAACGGGAAAGCCGCCATAGTGCAAAAGCTCATTTCGACCCAGTCGATCGCCATGGGGCCTGTCGCCTCGCAGGAGGCGATCAAGGAACTGGGGACCAACGGCGGCGGGTTTATGAACGCCAATTCGGCTCACCCCTATGAAAACCCCACGCCCCTTTCCAACTTTATCGAATTGATCTCGATATTTGCGATCGGCAGCGGTTTGACCTACTACCTCGGCCGCATGGTGGGAAACCAGAAGCACGGCTGGTCGATCTGGTCGGCCATGCTCGTGCTGTTTCTTGCGGGCGTCATGATCTGCTGGTGGTCGGAATCGCGCGGCAATCCTCGCCTGACCTCTCTTGGCGTCTCCTCGGTCCAGGGCAATATGGAAGGGAAGGAAGTTCGATTCGGCCCCTTCGATTCCGCTCTCTTTGCGACCATTACAACCGACACCTCCTGTGGTGCGGTAAATTCGATGCACGACTCCTATCTGCCGCTCGGCGGTTTGGTGCCGCTCTTTAACATGCACATGGGATGCGTGGTGTTCGGCGGTGTGGGAGCGGGCCTCTACGGTATTCTGATGTTTGTCGTCCTGGCCATTTTTCTTGCCGGCCTGATGATCGGGCGAACGCCCGAGTACCTGGGAAAGAAGCTGGAATCCTACGACATCATGGCGGCGGTGCTGGCTATTCTCATCCCGGCAGGAGTGCTTCTGGGGTTTACGGCTCTTGCGTGTGTTTCCAAATGGGGGTTGGCGGGCCTTGGCAACTCGGGCCCGCACGGGTTGAGTGAAATGCTCTACGCCTTCACCTCCGCTGTCAATAACAACGGAAGCGCCTTCGCCGGCCTCAACGGAAACAGTGTGCCCTATAATACCACTCTGGCTCTCGCGATGCTCGTCGGACGCTTTTTCGTGATTATCCCGATCCTGGCGCTTGCGGGAAACCTTGTCCAAAAGAAGGCCGTTCCGATAAGCAGCGGAAGCATGCCGGTTTCGGGCGCAACCTTCGCCATCCTTATCATCGGCACCGTGGTGATTGTCGGAGCGTTGACCTTTTTCCCCGTTGTGAGCCTCAGTCCCGTTGTGGAACACTTCCTGATGGTTCATTCGACCAGGCTCTTTTGAGGATTTGCGAGATGGCCAGAAAAGCACATTCACTTTTCGATCGATCGATCCTTGTCCCTGCTGTTCGGGACAGCTTTAGAAAACTCAACCCGGTCTACCTGGCAAAAAACCCGGTGATTTTCGTCACCCTGGTAGGCGCCCTGGTTACTACGGGCGAGCTGATTTCTTCCGCAGTGCGCGGAAAGGCAATCGGTTTTCCGCTCCAAATTGCGATATGGCTCTGGTTCACGGTGCTTTTCGCCAACTTTGCCGAGGCGATGGCGGAAGGGCGCGGGAAAGCGCAGGCCGATACCCTGAGAAAAGCCCGCACCCAGACCACGGCCATGCTGCTGGGACCCGACGGCTCGACAAAGGCCGTCGCGGCGGAGTCGCTTCGAAAAGACGATGTGGTAGTCGTCAAGGCTGGAGAAGTCATCCCCGCGGACGGCGAGGTGATTCAGGGGGCCGCAAGCGTGGACGAATCGGCCATTACGGGCGAGTCGGCGCCGGTGATTCGCGAATCGGGTGGAGACCGGAGCGCAGTAACCGGAGGCACACGTGTTCTCTCCGATGAGATCACGGTTCGGGTTACGGCCAATCCGGGCGAGAGCTTCATGGACCACATGATCAGCCTGGTCGAAGGCGCCAAGCGGCAAAAGACGCCAAACGAAATCGCCCTCACCATACTTCTCGCCTCCCTCACCATTCTTTTCATCATCGTGGTGACAACCCTCAAGCCTTTCGGCGCCTATTCGCACACGGTCTTTTCCATAACCGTGCTCGTAGCCCTCCTCGTATGTCTCATTCCCACTACCATCGGCGGCCTTCTGAGCGCCATCGGCATTGCGGGAATCGACCGGCTGGTGCAGCACAACGTTCTCGCCATGAGCGGCAGGGCCGTTGAGGCTGCCGGCGATGTGGATGTGCTCCTGCTCGATAAAACCGGGACGATCACCCTCGGGAACCGCCAGGCCGTGGAATTTCTGCCCGCACCGGGCGTGAGCGTGGAGGAGCTGGCGGATGCTGCTCAACTGGCTTCCCTGGCCGATGAAACCCCGGAGGGGCGAAGCATTGTCGTTCTCGCCAAGGAATTCGGCATTCGCGAACGGGAGCTTGGCGAATTCGAAAAAGCCGAGTTCATTCCGTTCACGGCCAAAACCCGCATGAGCGGAGTCGATATCAATGGCCGGAAATACCGGAAGGGCGCAGCCGATGCCGTTGCCGAGTTTGTGGGAGGCGCTTTGCCCGAAGAGGTGCAGGCGTGCGTGCAGCAAATCGCAGGGAAGGGTGCAACGCCGCTGGTGGTGGCAAGCGAGAGTAAAACGCTGGGGGCGATTCATCTGAAGGATATCGTCAAAGGAGGCCTCCAGGACAGGTTCGAACGGTTTCGCGCCATGGGCATCCGCACGGTCATGATCACGGGCGACAATCGCCTCACTGCCGAAGCAATCGCCAGGGAAGCCGGAGTGGACGACTTTTTGGCCGAAGCGAGGCCAGAGGATAAACTCGGGCTCATTCGCCGCGAACAGGCTATCGGACATCTTGTGGCCATGACCGGCGACGGAACCAATGACGCTCCGGCTCTCGCCCAGGCAGACGTTGGCGTTGCCATGAACACCGGAACGCAGGCGGCCAAGGAAGCCGGCAACATGGTCGACCTGGATTCCAACCCGACCAAGCTGATCGAGGTGGTCGAGATCGGAAAGCAGCTCCTCATGACCCGGGGAGCGCTCACGACCTTCAGCGTCGCAAACGATGTCGCCAAGTTCTTTGCTATCATCCCCGCGATGCTCATGAGCACTTTTCCGCAGATCAGCCCCTTGAACATCATGAGGCTCGCGACACCCCACAGCGCTATCCTTAGCGCCGTCATATTCAACGCCGTGATCATCATCGCCCTCATTCCGCTTGCCCTTAAAGGCATTAAGTTCCGACCTCTCGCCGCTGCGGAGATTCTGCGCAGAAATCTTCTTATTTACGGACTGGGAGGCCTCATCGTTCCCTTTATCGGCATAAAGCTGATCGACCTGCTGGTCCGGGCCGCGGGATGGGCGTAGGAGAAAGAATCATGAAGATAAAATCTTTGCTCTATGAGTTTCGGGCGGCGGTAGCCGTGATCTTCACCCTGGGAATAGTGCTGTGCGGGGCCTATCCGCTCGTCGTCTGGGGAATCGGGCAACTCGCCTTTTACAGGCAGGCGAACGGCTCGCTTATAGAGCGGAACGGAAAGGTAATCGGCAGCAGCCTCCTCGCTCAGAATTTCACCGGCATGCAATATTTTCACCCGCGGCCTTCGGCCGCCGGCGATTTCGGCTATGACGCCGCAAATTCGGGCGCAAGCAACCTGGGGCCGCTTTCCAAAAAGCTCTACGATCAGGTGAGGGAGCGCGTCAAGGCCTACAGGGCCGAGAACAACCTGCCTCCGGGCGTAAAAGTTCCGGCGGATGCAGTCACGGCTTCGGCAAGCGGTCTGGACCCGGACATAAGCGTTGAAAACGCCGAGCTGCAGGCGCCCCGGGTGGCGCAGGCAAGGGGAATGCCGACAGGAGAGGTCCGAAAGTATATCGGCAGGTTTACCGAAGGCCGTCAGTTGGGTTTTCTGGGCGAGCCGCGGGTCAACGTTTTGAGGCTAAACCTCGCACTCGACCGAGCCGGGAAAGGATAGTTGTTGGTTGCTGGTTGTTAGTCGCTGGTTGTTGGTTGCTGGTTGCTGGTTGACCGGGGGGAGTTTCCGATGTCCGAGGATAAGGCCCTTAGCTTTCTGCAGTTGATCCGCCGGGCTCAGCGGGGCAAGTTGAAAGTGTACCTGGGCTACGGGCCCGGAGTGGGCAAGACCTGGCAGATGCTTCTGGAAGGACATCGTTTGCGGGAGGCGGGCGTCGACATTGTCGTAGGGCTGGTGGAAACCCATGGGAGGGCTGAAACCGCAAAACTGGTCGAAGGGCTCGAAGTCGTTCCGAGAAAGCAGATTCACTACCGGGGGATACTCCTTGAGGAAATGGATCTCGACGCCGTGCTGGCCAGACATCCGGAAGTGGCGCTGGTCGATGAACTGGCCCATACGAACGTGCCGGGGGGCGAGAACGCGAAACGATACCAGGACGTGCAGGATTTGCTCGCGGCGGGCATTCACGTCATCACCACCATCAACGTGCAGCACCTGGAAAGCCTCTACGACACGGTGGAGCAGCTGGTGGGTGTAAAAGTCCACGAACGGCTGCCCGATTCGATTCTCGCCGAAGCCGACGAGATAGTAAACGTGGACCTTGCGCCCGAAGACCTGCAGCAGCGCATGAAAGAGGGAAAAATTTATCCGAGGGAACGAGTTCCGACGGCCCTCGAAAACTTCTTCAAGCGCACCAACTTAAACGAGTTGCGTGAACTGGCCTTTCGAGAGCTTGCCTCCCAGATCGATCTCAAGCGCCGGAGTACGCCCGAGGAGGAGCACTCGACCGCCCCCGACCAGGTCATGGTGTGTCTCAGTTCGCGCGGTCCGAACAGCGCGGGGCTTCTGCGCTACGGATCGCGACTTGCCGGGCGTTTGAACCGCAACTGGTACGCCGTCTATGTTCAGCGTCCCTCCGAATCCCCCACGGCCATAGACGCCACCACCCAGCGCTATCTCTCCGAAACCCTCACCCTCGCCAACGCACTCGGAGCAATCGTTTTCACCTATAAGGGCGAGGACATCGTGGACACCATCCTGCACTTCGCGGGCGAATACCGTGTGGGGCATATCGTGATCGGCCGGCCGGGCCCTCTTTCCTGGTGGAATCGACTGCTGGGGCGAAAGACGGTCGTCGAACGGCTGATCCTCAAAGCGCGCGGCCTGACCGTAGTGGTAGTCGACGCCAAAACCGAGCCAAAACCGCTCGGTGCCGGAAAGCAGCGCCAGCCCGATTTCGAACCGGACGCTGCCCCGAACCGGTAAAGGTTTGAAAAGGGCAACGATAGTGCACGCAAGCTTTTGCCCGTTTCCCGTATGCGCCATCTTGCGGCTGCAAAAATGGCGAAGCTTTGCCTCACGCGGGTCCCTCCGCGGAGGAAGTCCCTGGTTCTTTCGCGGGAAATAGCCCGGTAGAGGATAGCTGTGTTGGCTTTTTCAAAATTGATTTCCCGTCTGAGGGATATTCCATGGTTGAGACCAC
>JAKAJS010000199.1 GCA_021813685.1 Deltaproteobacteria bacterium
GGCCTTGCCTTTTTTTGCAAGCTGCTTTGTAATCGCTGCGGTAAGGGTCGTTTTCCCATGGTCGATATGACCGATCGTCCCAACGTTTACGTGAGGCTTGTTCCGTTCGAATTTCTTTTTAGCCATCGCCCTTTCTCCTGAAAGAATTACGAAAATATTGGAAAAACAAAAAAAGACGGTCCCCGGGGGGCCACCCTCGGCGCCCTGAGCGCAAAAACCGTCGATCAATTCTGATGGAGCCCACGACCGGGATCGAACCGGTGAACCTCTTCCTTACCAAGGAAGTGCTCTACCTGCTGAGCTACGTGGGCCTTGCGAGAGTGCGGCCGAATGCGAGGATCTCAAAAGGGTTCACAGCGCGAAGGGAACACGGAATCTCAAGACGCCCCGACCAGCAGCCTTCCCGGCATCCCTGACCCAACGATCATGTAGTCCCGACGACAATGACCCGCTTTCGCCCGCCACTATCTCCTACATCTCCATAGCTGGTGGTGAGGGGAGGATTCGAACCTCCGAAGGCTTCGCCGGCAGATTTACAGTCTGCTCCCTTTGGCCGCTCGGGAACCTCACCAGGCAGAAGTCACGCGCCAAGAGTTTGTGACTTCGGACAAGCTGTTATTTGTAGCACAGCAAAAACGAAATGGCAAGCCCTCTATTTCGTTTTTGCCGTTTTTATCGCAGAAAGCCGTGCGTCGATCTGCGGAGAGGAAGGATACCCTCCCGGCGCCTGTAAAGCAAGCTCATACATCTGCTCGGCCTTGGGAAGCTGCTTTTTTTCCTGCAAGATCCTTCCCAGATTCCAGTAGGCTTCCCGCTCAAAGGCAGGTGCGCCAAGCTTCTGCAGGGCTTTCCACTCTTTTGCCGACTCCTCGGGTTTTCCCGCCGCCTCAAGGGCCTGGGCCAGTTGGTACAAGATGAGGGGCCGGAGGCTGCTCTCGGTTGAAGCGGCACCGAGGGCGCCCCTTGCCGCCTTCACCGCCTCTGCATAGTTTTGGGTCTCGAAGTAGCCCCTGGCAAGCTGCATCCGGGCGTCAAGCGCCGAGGGGGTGCCGCCGTAGCTGGCGACGAATTTGCGAAGATCCGGGAGGAGCTTTTTCCAATCCTCCGCGGAAACGGGAGCTCCCCGGGCAGGGAGTCGCGAGACGAGCAGGGCGTACCGGGCCTGCGCGTGCGCGCTCCTGGAGCGCTCGTGAAGGACGATCCCGCCGGCGACCAAGGCTACCAAAACGATCGCCACCCCCACGCCAATGGCGATCTTCATGTTTTGGGCACCCCACTGCTTTGCCCTCTCTAAAACCGTGTCTTCGGGCAAAACGGCTTGTTTTCGATAGGGCGTTGCTTTTTTTGCTCCCACACTAAACTCCTTAGCGGCGAGCCGCCGCGGCCGGGATTGGCTTGCCCAAACGCGGCGGCCTGCCCGGGTTCCTGGTTACTCGATATTCTGGACCTGCTCCTTGAGCTTGCCGATTTCGGTTTTCATCCGCACAACCGCCTGTACGATATCCATATCGGCTGTCTTCGAGCCGATCGTATTCGCTTCCCGGTGCAGCTCCTGGATGAGAAAATCGAGCCTTCTTCCATCTGCGGGCTTGTCTCCGGTGAGGATGGAGCGAATCTGCCCGATGTGGCTTCCCAGCCGAACGATCTCCTCGTTGATGTCGGAGCGGTCGATCATGAAGGCAATTTCCTGCAAAAGCCTGTTTTCGTCCGGCTCAGCTCCCCCCAGAAGCAGTTTTACCCGCTCATTGAGTTTGGCCCCGTATTCCTCGATCACCACGTTCCGACGCATCGAAACCACCGCAACGTCCTGCTCCATCGCCGCCAGCCGGTCCATAATGTCTGCCTGAAGCGCCCCCCCCTCGATCTGCCGCATGCGGAGCACCTGCGCGAGCGCCTCGGACATCGCCGCACACACCGGCCCCTTTACTGCCTCCGAGTCGATAGCCCCCTCCGGGGTCTCGTAAATGTAGGGCACCCGCAGGAGCTGATCGATAGAGGCCCCCTCCGAACGGCCGAGTTCCCGGTGCACTTCTTCGAGCTGCCCCCAGTAGTAACGCGCAAGCTCCAGATTGATCGCGGGCGCCTTCCGCCGGATATCGACGGCCTCTATCTGAATGAAGGCATCGATGCGGCCCCGGCGAATTTTCTCCGCAATCATCTTTCTGCACAAATCCTCGAATTCGAAGAAGTTCTTCGAAATTCGAACAGACATATCGAGCTGTTTCGCGTTGAGGGCACGAATTTCGACATTGATGGAGAAGCCTCCACCTTCCTTGCGGCTGCGGCCAAATCCGGTCATGCTGTTGGTCAAGGCAAAAATCCTTATAGTTGCTAGTTTTTAGTTGCTAGTTTTTAGTTGGCGGTCCTTGCTTGTTAATTGTTAGTAGTTGGTTTTTTCTAGCAACTAACAACCAGCAACTAACAACTGTCTTTTAACTCTCTTTTAACTAACAACTGCATCGAGCAGCGCGCGCAGCTCCCGGGCGGAAAACTGCCCCGGAGCGGTCTCATATTGGCCTTCGAGCCGCACATAGGTCCAGGGGCTGCCGACACACAGACTCGCCAGCCTGCTCCACTTCCCCATCGGCCCCATGCAGAAGGCGACCAGGTCGATTCCCCACTCTTTTTTGGCGAAGGGAATCAGCGCGAGCACCCTCAGGTTGTCTTCGGCCGTTTGCGCAAAGGTCGCCATCTTGAGAGCGTCCGCCCCAAGCTTCGCCATCTCTTCGAGCTTTTCGCGCAAAACTTTTCCGGGCGGAGTTTCGGCCGGGTTGTGCCAGGAAAGAAGCACCCTCGCCCCGGCTTCTTTTAGCCGCACGATGTTATCCGCTCCTGCGTCGTGTTCCAGATCCACCCACTCGGCGCCGCACCTCGCCGCCTCTTCGAGCATCCCGAGCCGCAGCCGCTCCTGCCCCGTAAAGTCGCCCATCTGCCGAACCGGCCGATTGGTGGCGATGAGCGATCGCCTGGGCTTTCCTCTCAGGGCTTCGCAAAAAAGCTTCATCTCGGCGGGCGAAAACTTTCCGGCAAACCGGTCCATTCTCCACTCCAGAAGTTCCACCTCCGGGTGGTTCAGCCATTCGGGGAATCTTTCGAGCGAACTCGCGCCAAGACACCCACAGAGGGAGAAACGCACGACTTGTTCGCCTGCTCCGCGGCTCACCGGCTCACCTTTTCCTTCTCAAAGCTGCGCATCTTTTCCGTATCGACCCGGAAAGGCTCCCCGGGGTCCCCTTTGGGGTAGGAGCCAAGAATTTTTAAGGATACAACGTTTTGCGCCAGACCTTCAAGAGCCGATCGAACTCCGCTCTCCTCGCCGTGCCCCTCGATATCAGCGAAAAACAGGTATTGGCCGGAGAAAAGCTTGTCGGGGCGCGATTCGATGCGGGATAGATTTGTCGAAGAAAGCGAGGAAAGAGCTGCGAACAACGCCCCCGGCTTATCGGAGACAGAAAAGATCAGGGAGGTCTTGTCATTTCCTGTCGGCGGATTGACATGGCGCCCGAGAGCCAGGAACCGGGCGGTGTTTCCGGCAACGTCTTCGATCCGAGTGGCCAGGATGCCGAGCCCGAAACGCTCGGCCGCATAGAGGTTGCAAATCGCGGCCCCTTCCCGGTCCTCTTGGGCAAGCATTGCGGCCCGCGAGGTCGAAGAGCACTCGGTGCACTCGACCCGGCCGAGGTTTTCGGCAAGCCACCTGCGGCACTCGTAAAAGTCCTCCCGGCGCCCGTAGACACGCTTCACTGCCCCCGTATCGGCAACGTTGCCGCACAGGTAGTGGGATATCTCCAGGTAGCATTCGCTTACCACCCGCACCTCGCGCGTGTAGAGAAAGTCGATGCCGTGACCGCTCCCGTCCTGCATCGAAGCCTCGACGGGAATGACCGCAAGGTTCGCTTTTCCCTTGAGAAATGCGTCGAAGAGCTCTTCGAGCGACGAGCAGGGCATAAATACGGCCGAGTGTCCGAAAAGAGACATCGCCGCCAGGTGCGAAAGAGTCCACTCGGGGCCGGGAAAGGCGACCTGGAGCCTGTATTGCATGAGCCGCGAAGCGGCAAAGATTTCCCGGTAGATCGCACGGAGCGATTCCCCGGAAAGAGGCCCGGGGTTAACTTCCGAAAGACGCTTTGCGATAAGCTGCTCGCGTTCGGGGTGAAAGGTCGGAAGGCCTGCGGATGCCTTTATGCGGCCGGCTTCCACGGCAAGCTCCATGCGCCTGTTCAAGAGCTTCACCAGTTCCGAATCGAGCCCGTCTATTTCCTGTCGTATCTTTTCAAGATCACCGTTCACTGCCGTTCACCTTGCCGGGAAAAAGAAGTGGGAGCCAACTCACCCCCCGATCGAAGACATGGGCCGGGAGGTGCATTTGCGAAAAACAGGGTTGCTCAGATGGTGCTTTTCAGGCTTTGTATTTATGGCTGCAAGCATCGCCTCGCGAATCTGCTCATCCGAAGCGCCCCGCCGCAACAGCTCGCGAAGATCGGTTTCTTCCTCGGAAAAGAGGCAAGTCCTGAGCTTTCCGTCCGCGGTAAGCCTCA
>JAKAJS010000045.1:0-11764 GCA_021813685.1 Deltaproteobacteria bacterium
GGGTAGCCGTATTTCCGCAGAATCCGTTTTACGATCACACGCAGATGTGCCCGGACGTTCTCCCGGAGAGTCCAGTCAATAGTTACATTTCGACGGACGGAGGCCACAAGTTCCCGGGCTATCGTTTTAAGGGTCGGTTCACCGAGTACCTTTACGGCGCTGTCATTGGTCTCCAGGGCATCGTAGAAGGCCAATTCGTCATCGGAAAGGCCAAGGTTTTTTCCACAAGCTGCGCCCATTTGCTTTTGAGCTTTTCCTTACGTTCAACCTTCTGCCAAAGGTCGATTGCTCTCTCCTGCGAACGGAATCTTCGGTGCCCTTCCAGCTTTACTTTCAAGAACGTTGGGATTTCTCCCTTTTTGTTTGGTTTCACCCCCTATCCACCTTTTCGGGGAACAATCCCGGCATCCAGCGAGAGGCGAGTGCCGCCGGGAAGACAAGGCGAAGCGGCGAACGTTGACTCTCCGAGCCGAGCACACCCCTCCCGATTAGCGCCGAGACAATACGGCGCGCATGGCGCTCGCCCACACCTACGACGCCGGCGACATCGGCGCGAGGCAACTCTCCCCTGTAGAGCACAGCTTCGAGGATGCTGCTTGACTTGGGCGGCAAGGCATTGACCTTAATTTCTTCTTCGGCCCAAAGAAGGATGCGCGCCCGCAGGCGATGCGGCTGCATCAGGCTTTCCATGAATTCAACCTGATCGAGGCAGATTTCGAGAAAGAACCTTGTGAATGCCGCGAGAGCCTCTTCGCTCAAATTGCCGCGCCCATCGAGATCGTTGCGACGGGGGCTGTCGCATGCGGCAAGGTACCCCTTATAATCGCCTGCTTTGCGCGCCAAGCCACGCGCCACAGACCAGAGGGCGCCGGTATCGAGCGTTTCCCGCAGCGTCGCATGGGACATCAAGCGTGCAACTCGCCCATTACCGTCAACAAACGGGTGAATCCAAACGAACCGATGGTGTGCCGCCGCAACGCCCAGGATCGAATCGGTCTTTCCGAGACGATTGTAGACTTCCTCGAAGCGTCTCAAAAAGCGCGGCACGGCGCCGGGACTGAGGGCGATATGCCGGCCGACTCTAACGTCTTTCTTGCGCAGTTCGCCGGGGACGATTCGCACGCGTTCCTTCGTTTCCGGGTCCTCCACCCACAGCAGATCCTCGGGCAACAACTCGTAGAACCGGCGATGAATCTCCCGAACGGACTCGTTTGTGACTGTGCGTCCGTTAAGGCCGCCATTGTCGATCCATTTCTGAACGGTGATATGCGCTTGTGCTTCGAGTTGCAGATCGCGTTTTTTAGCATCTTCGCTATAGTCGTGTTTCAGGGCGCGCTCGATATCGACCGGGTGAGTGTCGTGCCCTTCGATCAGGTTGCTGTAATAGCAGTTCATTGCGCGCACCAAATCGGCAAGGGACCTCAGCAGGCTCTCCGGCAGGCTGCGCCGAAACCCGGCGGATTTCTGCGCCAGTTCCAGAGCAAGATCTGTCAGGTTGCCGCGAAAACGCGAGTCTGAACCGATCAGTAAAGGCTCTGCCAATGAAATTGACTCGCCTCGATCTTCATTCGCCGCTTCAATGTCCGCTTCCATAGCCTCATTCCCCGTTTGAATAAATACTTATGTAGCATTGATTTCCATGAGCTTCAAGTCACACGATGTCCTTGAATAAGTCCGCTTGAAAGTCCGCTTGGATGCACTATTTTCGAAGCCGCATTCAAGGCCCGGGAGCTGTAACGTTGATCGCTACAGGGCGCAGTCTTTTGAGCGCTATTCGGCATGGCCGGGGGGGCGGTACACGGTTGGCCTCTATACGGAGAAGATTTCCGCGAGATCGTTGAGTCGGACGGGAACTTGATCAGGTCAGTTTGGAAGACTCGATCGGTTCGTCGATCCTCGGGAGATGAGCGGCGACATGGGTCCCAATCGAAGCCGGTTTCATTAGCTGCTCAAGGTGCTCCGGCCGACATGCCAGGTATCCCGACATTATCCAGATGAATTCCACGGTGTAGTCGGGCTTTAATTTCAGTAGCGAGCGGCGCACATCATTGATCTGCCGGTTATCCGCGGGCATCCATCTTGCCCCATTCGGAACCAACAGATGGACTGTCACTACTGGAGGCAAAAAAGCGAAAATGACGGTGAAATTTATCTACAATTGATGGGCATACATTTGAATCCGTTCGAGAATATCGCCGAAGGGCGGCTGGTCTTTGTAATAAATAGCGCGGCTTGCTCGATAGGCCTTTTCATATTCTGAGCGCGTTCTCGCCTCGCTCAAGAAGAAGGCTTCATTTTGCGCGATGATCTTGTTGTCGGCGGGAGGAAACCGTTTTTCCTTATGTGCGCGATAAGCCGGCGTTCCGATGAAGGAGAGCACGGCCGGTTCCTGGAGCAAACAATAGATATCATAATAGTGGCGCATGAAATTAACCGGGTGAGAACCCGCTGTCTGCTGCATGCGGAATTTTGTAGAGATGGTTTGCAGCTTTTCAACGAGTGTGTAGCCGGGATGGTAACAGGCAACACCCTTGGCTCGATTATCGGTCACAGAAACCTTGCCAATGGCAAAATCATAAGCCCACGAGCTAATATCTTTCGGTTCGTTCGGCGTAATATCATCGAAGCCGACCTCCAGGAGAATCCCTTCTTTCAAGCCAGGCAGGGGAGCGGTAGCGCTTTTGTAATAAAGCCGGATGCCGCCGTTGCGGAATTTTGGAACGTCATCGAAAGTCGTATCACGCTCGACTTGATCGATGCCGTCGATTTTTATGGTTTCTGCCAACCAATCATAAAAGCGGTGCCGACTGGCGCGATGCGCGGGTTTGTCCTGATTTCTACCGATCTTAACTCCCATCGAGGAGGGAGGATCAATCCGAATGTCAATGTCTTCCGAAAAGCGATGAATAGCGCCGTGGCCTTTGGAAAGGGATGTTCCGCCTTTGAGCTCAAAGGTCAGGCCCAGCCGCTGCAGGCCGTACAAACAATGCATGATCCAGTAGTCTTTTTCGACCAGGGCCGGATCGATGCTCAGACGTTCGCCCAGAATGCGAAGAAGGTCTGAAAATTCCCGATGTCGGTGCAGGAAATCAATGGATGGCATGTGTCGATCTACCGTCTGCCAGAGCTTCGGCAAAAAGCTTCCTGGCAGTCGCGCTACCGTACTGCTTGACAGTTTTGGAAAGCACGCGGGCATCCATGGAGGCCGCTTTTTTCCTGACCTCGCCGAGCACCCTGTCGTGGTCTTCGGCCAGTTCCTTCAAGTTGTTCACAAGATCGACCAGTAAAAACTCGGACGTCAAATGTGACGGGAAATAAGGTTTCACCCGGAAATTGAAAACCCGTCCTCCCAGGTCAAAACGGCCATGCCGTTTGCGGTTGTAGACGACGGTGGTATTGTACAGCTGGGTCGTGCCAACACCGAGAGTATTGTATGCGTTTGGAGATGTAATAAGAAATCGGCCATCCTTCAAAAAGGCCTTCACGAGGGTTTTATCGTCTGCCGGAGCTGTTCCGAAGGTCGTTTTTCTGGGGCAATAATAAAGGCCGCCGGACAGTTTTGTCAGATAGCCTTCTTCTTGCAACTGCTGTAAGTGACGGTCAACCGAGCGCGACCATCGTGTAAACTCCGCACGACGGTAGACTCGGCCCGGTCGTAAATGTTTCTTGACATTGTCCAATCTGAACATGGCTTTCCACCTCATGGAAAGGGTAACTCGGAGGCGACTCTTTTGCAAGAAATTTTATTTAAAATTCATGCATTTTAACATGAAAATAATCATTTATCTCGCCAGGTTAAGCCTGACATGGCTTTACTGGCGTAGCGCCGTCATTCTTTCAGGAACTGCCGAATGAAATTTTCGACCTCGGATTTGCCCCGGTAGACTCCGTAGTGGCCTTCGCAGAGTACATCCGCCCCGATTGAGAGAAGCATTTCAAGACTTTTTTGATAGTCCCCGCGGTTCGAAAGCAAACCGGGGTCGAGTGGGCCGTGAACGTCGTGGGCGAAAAGGACTTTTAATCCATCAGATTCGGTGAGATAGACAACCGACCCCGGCGAGTGTCCCGGGGCGTGGAAAACATCGATTTTCCTGCCGCCAAGGAGTATTTCCGCTTTGTGCCCGGTAAGCTTTCTGTCCACTCCGAAAGACTCCAGCGCGGCCCCATACCAGCTCGCCGCCGTTACCCGGTTATCGCCGGTTTCGAGGTAGAGGGCATCCAATGTATGGGCGACGATTTCGAGCCCGATACGCCGTTTCAACTCTGCCGCCCCGCCTGTGTGATCGTAATGGCAGTGAGTGATGAGCAGGAGCTTTATCTGCTGCGGCTCCACCCCGCATTCTTCGATGTTTGCCAGAAGCCTTTCGGTTCCCCGACCGGTTCCGGCATCGACCAGGGCAGCCTCCTTTCCGAATTTGATCAGGTAGATCGCCGCGTCATCGGGCAAGGTAAGATCCCCGCCGCCCACCTCGAAAATCTCGCTTGTGATTTCCATGATTTCCAACCAGTCGTAAGGTAAACAGATAAAGTCAGAGCCTCTTGCAAAACGTTGCGAAGACCGGAGTGGCAGGGCAGATTCCCCCCTTTTGTAAAGGGAGGCAAGGGGGGATTTAAATTCTCTGCACCAGCCTAAGTGTGCGAAATCCCCCTCGATCCCTAAAAAGGGGGAAGAAAAATCACCCGCTCTTGCCTGCCCATCGGTAGTTTTGCAAGTGGCTCGTGATATTCCGCATTCTCAGAGCCCTGAGCTTAGTGACTTCAGGATGCTCAGGGAGGCCTTTCTTGCGGTTTCTCGCGTCAACTCCTCAAGAGGGCCGAAACGGAGTGCTCTCGTCGGGCAAACCCGCACGCAGGCAGGTTCAAACCCGGCCTCGATTCTTTGCACACAGAAGTCGCACTTGGCCATGGTGCGGTCTTCGGGAAATTGAGGCGCGCCGAAAGGGCAGGCAAGCACACAACTGTGGCATCCGGCGCACAGGTCCCGGTTGACTGTAACGATACCGTCCCGCTCTCTTTTTTGCAGACTTCCGGTCGGACACACCGTCACACAGGGCGCATCCCCGCAGTGAAGACAGGAGAGAGAAAGAAAAGAGAGCGTGGGGGGAGTAGTCCCCGGGTTTTCAAATCTGTTCACATGCCGAAAAGCGTGGGCCGTATCGGGCAAATCGTTTTCGTCAAGGCAGGCCACGATGCAGGCCATGCAACCGGAGCAGCGGGCGACATCAAAGGCAAAGGCTAACTGCACGGGTTAATCCTCCTCCTTCGGTACTTTTACTACCTGACACAGTAACGATTTAAAGCCCGGAAATCCGGAAACGGGATCCAGGTAATCGGGTTCAAAGAGGGTGTTGATCTCGGGATTCCGATAACCGTGGTAGATATTGATGACGCCTGGAGGAACGATCTGCGTTATGTTTGCCCCGACCGTAATGGTGTTTCTCGGAGTGGATAACAGGACGGAATCTCCCTGAGCGATGTCTCTATCCTCGGCATCTTCCGGATTGATATCCAGCATGGGGTCGGGTCGAAGGCCACTTGTCCAGGGGAGCCGAAAAGTCCGGGAGTGTATGAACATCGGCAGGCGAGCCCCGGTGGTGAGAATGAGCGGGAAGTTCTTTGCCAGATCGGGCGTGCCGATCGGGCTAAGTGCCGGCTCTTTAAAAGTGGGCAACGGATCCACGGCAAACCTCTTCAATACATTCGAAGCAAATTCCATCTTCCCCGAAGGAGTTGGGAACCCCGATTTTTCGTACTTTCTGTAGGGAACCGGCGGGATATCTTCGAGGGCCAAACCTCCCGGATGTTGTTTCAACTTTTCAACGCTCAGCCCGGTTGGCGCGAGTATCCAATCCACATTGGCCTCGTATCCCTGCTGGAGCAAAGTGTCTTCGGGGGCAATCCGTTTGGCCAGATCGAAAATGATCTCTGCGTCCGGACGGCTTTCCCCCACCGGATCGATAACGGGGGTAGTCCAGATGACAAATTTTTCCGGATAAAATTTCAGTTCGCTTCTTTCAAAAGAGGTGCAGGCAGGCAGCAGCAGATCGGCCACTTTGCCTGTATCGGTCATGAAGAGATCTACATGAAGAAAGAAATCGAGTTTTTTAAGACTCTCGTACATGAAATCGGATCCCGGCCACATCCGGTGGTTGAGGCCAAAACCGACCACCGATCGGATGGGATAGGGACTCCCGCTTTGAATCTGAACGGGAAGGTGCATTGCCTGGGCCTCTGCGATAACGTGACTCCAAACGGGAAATCTGTCAACGGCCATGCGGGGAGCCATTTCAGACCAGGGTCTGGATTGCTCGTATTCGTGCTGGCGTGTTACCGGTGGACCGGGAACGTAGAGGTAGGCGGGCGGACGCACGTGGTTTCCACCCGGGACGTCAAAATTTCCCGTAAGGCCGATGAGGGCGGTCAAGGCGCGGTGATTCTGCACGCCGTTTGTATGGTGGACGGTGGGACTGGCGCTCACCTGAATAGCCGCAGGTTTGGTTTTGGCGTACAGTCGGGCCGCCTGCCGGATGAGATGCTCCGGAATACCGGTAATGGCCTCGGTTCGGGCTAAAGGAAAAGCTTTTACGTATTCTTTGAATTCCTCGAAGCCGACTGTCCATTTCTCCACAAAACCCCGGTCATAGAGGCCTTCCTCGATGATGACGTTGGCCATGCCGAGCGCCAGCGCCCCGGAGGTGCCGGGCCGGAGCCGAAGGTGCACGTCCGCATGCCTGGTGAGGGGCGTAACGAGGGGGCCGACTTCGATTATTGTAAGCCCCCGTTCTTTTGCGTCGAGCAGCCTTCTCACCGCCGAGGTGTTGGAATAGAAGGGATTGGCGCTCCAGACGAGAAGACATTTTGCATTCGCGATATCGGGTGGGCCGAAACAGCCGTAGTTCAATTTTGCGGCGAGAACCGCCGCAGACGAACAGGTGCTCGATTCCGTGCAGTAATTCGGGGAGCCGAAGCTGTGTGCCAAACGCTTTAAGAAAGGCCGCATCCACTTGGGGTATCCGGCAAAAAAGGCCACGGATTCGGCGCCCGATTCCGCCCTGATTCCCTTGAGCCTCTCAGCCGCAATATCGAGGGCCTCTTCCCGGGAGATGGGCCTGAACTCACCGGCCCCTTTTGCTCCGGTCCGCAGGAGCGGAGTTTTCAAACGGTCCTGGTGATAAATATATTGCCGGCTTGCCGCCCCTTTGGAACAAAGGGTCCCGCGATTGTGCGGATTTTCCAGAGAACCTTCCACCTTGACCACCACCCCGTCTTTTACATGAGCGTCGATTCCGCAGTGCGAGTGTGGATTGCAGATGGAACAGATGGTCTTTCTGATTTCGACCCCGTTTTCGCAATATCTATTGTTCATCAAAGCTGCCTTTCAACTCAACGTCGGGCGGTGATTCCCGGCCGTCAGGTCCCAGCCCGTACTCTTCTGCGGCGCAGACCATCGCTCTGACATTTTCGATCGGGCTTGCCGGCGGGATGCCGCATCCCGACATCAGAACGAAACGGGCTGTCCCCGCCTTTTGGAGGCACTTGCGGGCGGCTTCGGCCACCTTTTCCTTGGTTCCCATCAGCAGGGCGTCCACGGGGTCTACGTTTCCTCCCAGGGATACTCCCGGGGATGCGGCCCGGGCCGCAGAAAGGTCCATGCACTGGTCGAGACTGAGAACATCGGCGCCCGAGTGGGCCATAGGTTCCAAAAGAGGGGCGGTATTGCCGCAGATGTGCAGAATGCAGGGGGCGGGGAGTTCTTGAGTTAGCCTCTGCAGCCGGGGAAGGACGAACCGCCGGAACATCGCAGGAGATATCATGGAAGCCGATGCTGTCGGCTCCGGGATAAAAATGACGTTTGCCCCGGATTCGAGCAGTGCTCGGCCAAACTGCAGTAAAAAAGCGGCGATCCTGTCCAGCAATTCATTTAGCAGGGACGGGTTTTTATAGACCAATCGCAGGATGTGTTCGGCTTCCACCACTCGGCACAGAGTGGTGAAAGGGCCCTCGAACATTCCCAGAACGGGGATGCGGTCTTTGGAGTAGCTGCCGAGTTTTTCTGCCAGTTCGAGAATTACCGGAAGCCGTCCGCTCGTTTTTACGTCGGGTTCAGGAAGTTCGCGGGCATCCCCGATGGAAGGCATGAGAGGGGAAACGAGCGGCCCTGTCTCCAGGAAGCGGACCTTGCAGCCAAAGGCCTCGGGGATATAGAGGGCATCGGCGTATGCGTAGAGCGAATCGTAGCCCAGGGTCTCTTTGGCCGCAATCTGGGCCTGCGCGATGAGGTCGGGGCTCCTGGAAAGAGCCGGTGCGGGAACCTCGGCGAAGTTCGCTGCCGCCCAGCCGGCGATCATCGGGAAGAGCGGCACGCGGTCCCCGGGCTTTCCCGCAAGAGCGTCCCTGAAACGGTCCATTGCGGAATAATCCATACATGATCCTCCACATGCCCGAAAGGTTGTTCCGTGAGACTAATGTACCCCGGTTGGTCGCAAGGCTCAATGCGTATGTGAAGAAGGTGTAGAATAAAGAAATTCGCTCAGGCCGTCGTATTCACCAGGGAACCGGGCGAGATGGCCGACGGAGTGGTGTAATGTTGAAGGAGGGATTGGGCAAGTGAGGTATTGCTCGTCAATGCCCCGCTGTCCGAAAGGTTCTGCCAGAGCTGCAATGAGGTAGCAAGCGAGGAGAGAAGCGATTGGGACTCCGTGGTCGTTCCGCTTGTTCCGGTAAGCATTCCCATTGCCTCCGCGCTCGCGACGAGCGACGGGGATGCGGCCTGCTCGGAAATGGTCTGGACCAGGGCCGGGTTCATGGCAAGGATTGTCTGGTCATCTGCTGTCTGCTGAAGGTTTGTCGGATCGACTGCAGTCGGACCACTCGAAGACGAACCCGATGCGCCGAGCATCGACACGATGCCGCTCTCATACTGATCGGTAACCGCAGAGCTAACCGGTGAGACGCTCATCACAATGCCTCCATGTCTTTTGAACCGGCAGCCTGTAAAAATGAAATAAGAAAAATCTTCGCAGGACCGAAAGCAGGAATCGGAACGAACGTACGCCTGCGTACAGACAATTCCATCCGTCAATTGTGAGATTCTATCCGCAATGGGGAAATTTTTTTTAAAGTTTCCCCAGCAAAATTCCGTCTAACGGGGAAATGAGTGAAAACCAATGAGGAAAATAGTGATAAAAATCATTGATTCACTCTGATGGGGGCTCTGAGACGGCTTCGAAGCACCCTTTGCAGTGAAAATCGCCGGTGTTGACGTACTGTACCGAGTGTTCGTCAGGACAGGTGCCAAATTGACACAGGTGGGAATCTATCTATGGAACTGCTTGAAATGCTCTCCGATGTCTTGATCGATACGCTGAAGGGATTTTCCACGGAGAAACGCCCACTAACTTCGGCAACCCTGAAAGAGGCCCTTGAAACCAGAGAAGAGCTGATCTCACTGTTTTATCCAACGCTCGGATCGAATGGAAACAGAAAATCCAGGTCTGCTGCCTCTCCATCAAAGCCGGAATCCACCGGCGGGTCGGGAACTGAATTGCTTGAGGATTTCCGAAAATCGCTCTCTACGATACTCGATAACCTTGCACCGGTTATCAGCGGAGAATATGAACAGCGATTCAGTATGTTGCAACAACGCATCGATGAATGCAATTCATCGATCCTTTTAAGTATTCTGGCGGAACAGATAGGAAAAATAGTAGGCGAGTTAATGAGCGATGCGGTGGAAAGAATGCAGTTTTCAAATAACTTTCTCGTAGAACTCGGGAAAGATCTATTCAAAATTGAAGAACGTCTATCATCGTATCAATCGTATAATAAAGATACATATCAAATTAGCAGCGACTTTAACGATGATTTATCATCGCATACAAACGATGTATTGTATGCAGTCGATTCCTGCTCGAACCTGGTAAATATTCAGAAGTTGATAATAGACAAACTCGATATGATATCCAAATCTATTGAAACCAAGAGGCGATCCGACGAAATCAGACTTCATGAGGCAGATACAAGAATCGCTGAGCTGCAAAATAACCTGAAAACTTATGAGGTCGAGATATCGCAGGTGAAGGAGCGCACTGAATCCCTGGAAAAGGAGGTGATGCTCGATGAATTGACGCAGATACACAATCGACGTGCCTATGACTTGCAAATATTAAATAATATACGACGTTATCATGCGCATAATGAACTGTTCAGTCTGGTATTGATAGATATCGATCACTTCAAGAACGTAAACGACACGTATGGACATAAGGCCGGAGATAGATGCCTTCGGGAAGTTGCAAGTCTCATAAAATCATCTCTGCGGAAATCGGATTTTGTCGCCAGGTATGGTGGAGAAGAACTGATAGCCATCCTTAACGGGAGCAATGCCGAGAACGCACAGCGTACAGCAGAAAAAATCAGAAATCGCATTCAAAAAGCGCGTTTTTTCTTCCAAAACGAGGAAATACCGATAACGATCAGTTTGGGGGTTACCGAAATCACGCCTTCGGATACCGAACCCGAAAACCCCTTCATCCGGGTTGATAAAGCGATGTATCAGGCAAAGAAGGAGGGTAGAAACCTTGTTCGTGTCTATCGTGAGGCTTTAGCAACCGGGTCTGGTGCAGCAACTGAGGGCGTTGTGCAGGAGGCGGGCTTCCCGTTGGCGGTGGCGCGAACAGATCTTCCCCGGGCGGATTTCCATTCAGAAAAGTCTCCATATTGATTCTACCGGCCTGCTTTTTTTGAAGCGACCGTAGCCCAGGCATAACGGGTAAAGAAGGAAAAGACCGGCGATCCATACCGAGTACATAACGGCCAGCGAACTTCCCCGGGGGAATGCAAACCCGATAAGGCCGTAAACATAAAGGTGTACCACATAGAAAAAAAGGGCGCACTGCCCGAATGGAACGAGTATGCGGTGCGGCGCGCTCCATTTTTCGGGCGCGAGGCCAAAGAAAGCCAGCAGCGGCAAATTGACCGCAAAGGTCGCCAGGACATACTCCAGACTGGGCGGGTACTTGGTCACATTCAAAAAACCGATCCACCCCGGTTCTACCGGATGAAAATCGCTCCAGCCTGCCAAAAGGCGTAAAAGGACAAAGAAAGCGAGGCAGCATGCTCCCATATAGGCTGCTTGCCTATAGGCGTCCCGACCGTTTCTTTGTAGATTCCTTCCGAACGCCATTCCCAGACACGAGATCGCAAACCACGGCAAAATCGGAAAGTATACCAGCGCACTGTTGGCGTGGCCGGGGATCAGAAGCAGTGTCGTCATCATCGAGCGGTATGTGGTTGGAGCCGAAAGGAGTACGGCGATCTGTGTCAGCGCCGCAACCGCCGCCCCGATGGCCACAATCTTTATGGTGCGAAGCCGGAAGAGCAGGGAACACAAAATAAGAGTACCGCCCAGGGCGAACAACACTCCATAGTAGGTCGAAGCAGGGCTCCCTCCGCCGGGAACCGGCCCTCCCCTGGTAACTGAAACTCCAGGCAGCGCAGAGAGATAGCCAAGCATCCATGCCCGGTTTTCGATAAAAAACTGAATCAATATCAGCACGATCCCCCGGATCATCAAAAACCGCGTGATCTTCCCGTCACTCCACCCGGCCCTCTCACGGGAGGTTGCAAAAAAGACCACCCCGATTCCCATCAGAAAGAAAAAACCCGGAGCGCACAGGTGCGTGACCCACCTGGTTAAAAATGCAACTGCACCCGGATAGTGCGGGAGTCGGGTTCCCCAGAATTCCCTCGAATGGATTTTAGC
>JAKAJS010000045.1:11774-23470 GCA_021813685.1 Deltaproteobacteria bacterium
GCTCGTGTGATCGAGGGCCATGAGGATCATTATGAAGCCCCTGAACGAATCCAATCCGACGAGGCGCATTGCGGAAGTCTTTGCCGCGTCGAGGGAACCCGCCTTTGTCGCACTGGTCGATTCAACCATATCGGTCATGCCGTCCATCCCCGTTGGTGTTCTTGGAATCCCCATTGTAAGCTATAGTCCGGTAACTTCAAGCTTCCACAAACGCCGGAGTAAACGCTCAGAGGCAGGAAAATAACCAGAGAGACACCATGCCGGCGGCGATCGTCAAAAGCACGCTCCGGGATTTCCAGGCAATGAGCGCTGCGACCGCGCCGGCCCACAGGCGGGGATTTTCAAGAGAGAAGGGAGCCTGTTGGCCAAAAACGAAACTCGGCAGAACCAGGGCCGAAAGAGCCGAGGCGGGGACGAATCGCAGCACCCGCTCAACGCGGGGACTCACGCTTCCCCGGCCAAACAGCCAGAGAAACGAAAACCGGATGAGAAACGACCCGAGTCCGATCCCCAAAATGATCACCCACAGCATTCCCGGTTCAGGTCGCATCGTTTGGCCTCCCTTCGGCCAGGCAGCCGCCGAGGATGCCTCCAAGCGTTGCCAGCAAAAGCCCCAGGTTGTAGGGCAACCCATGGGCCGCGATCGCAAGTGCCCCGGCACACGCTGCCGCGAGCAGGGTCGGACGGTCGCTGATCGTGGGAAAGAGCAGGGCGAGAAATGTAAGCGGGACGGCGAATTCAAGAGACCACCCCTGCGGAATGTGCCCCCCGACAATGGCGCCCGTAAGCGTTCCGGCCACCCAGACGCTCCACAAAAGAAGGGAGCCCCCGAGGTAGAACCAGTGCTTGAATTGCCGCCGGCCGTCGTTGTAGGCGCTGATGGAGAGCGCATAGCCCTCATCGGTCAGAAAATAGGCCAGAATCCCTCGCCAGCCCAGAGGAAGCTCTGCGAAGTGGGGCGCAAGCGAGGCGCTGTACATGCCCAGGCGAAGGTTTATGAGCAGCGCCGTAAGGATTATGACAACCGCGGAGGCATGGCGGCCCACCAGTTCGATGGCGGCCAGCTGGGAGGCTCCGGCAAAGACGATGTAGGACATCCCCAGGGCTTCCAGTTTCGTGAACCCCACCTTGATCGCCGCAATTCCGGCAAGCAGGGCGAACGGCGTGTCGCCCAGAAGGATCGGAACCATGGCCCCGGCCCCGGAAAGAAAGGCTCGTTTTCTGGTTGGCATCGTCTCGGTATTCTCCTTCGGGGACATTTTCTTGAAAACTGAGCAGGGTTCGTGTATGTTATAAAAACATTTCGAGCGTTAAATTAACTCAAGTTCAATATATTGTCAAGAAGCGCGTTATAGTGAACACTTCGCGGGAGTATCCCACCTTATGATGCAGTCGATCGATGCCATCGCCGAAAACCTCAAGGCCGAGCGGGAAAGCCGGGGGTTGAGTCTGGAGCAGCTGGCGGAGCTGACCGGGGTGAGCAAGAGCATGTTGCGCCAGATCGAGACCGGCAAATCGAGCCCGACGGTGGCTACGATGTGGAAAATCGCGAACGGGCTGCGTGTCTCCTTTACGGCGCTCATGAGCCGGCGGGTGATCGCCGTGGAGGTAAAATCGTTTCGCGGCGAAACACCCATCACCGACCAGGGGGAGCACTACCGCGTGTATCCTCTTGTTTCCTTCAACCCGCAGCAGTCCTTCGAAATTTACTATCTGGAAATCGATCCCGGCACGAGTTTCGAGGGGGAGCCCCACCAGGGAAATGTGCACGAGTATCTGTTCGTGACCAGGGGGGCGCTTGTTGTGAGTGTTGCGGACAAGGAGTATGCGATCGGGGAGGGGGAGTTTTTGCAATTTCCGGCCAATTGCCGGCACGGGTATCGGTGCACGGGGGAAGAAATGGCGCAGGTGATCATGCAGCTCAACTATCACCTGTAAGAAAGAAAGCTGCCCTCCACGCTGCTGCGCGGCTCCCGGGGGGTGCGGGGGAAGCCTTCCCCCGCGTTCTTGCATTTCTGTTTCTTAAAGGGTCGTGATGCAACGGAAGATGATCGAAACGCTTGCGGTCGATATGCGCCTTCATGAAAGGGAAGCCTGCCGGAAGGGGTTCCGGCTCGTTTGCGGGATAGACGAGGCGGGGCGGGGGCCGCTTGCGGGTCCGGTAGTCGCCGCCGCGGTGATCCTGCCAAAGAGCGCCCGTCTCCCGGGGGTTACCGATTCCAAGAAGCTCACACCGGAACAACGGGAAGAGTTTTTCGAAAGAATCCAGACGCGCGCCCTGGCCGTCGGCGTCGGGGTCGTGGACAACACGGAGATAGACCGGATAAACATCCTGCAGGCGACTTTTGCCGCAATGGGCCGGGCGGTTGCGGAGCTCGCGGTCGCCCCCGATTTCCTGCTTATCGACGGTCCCTACAAGCTCCCCCTTCCGATTGCCCAGAAAGGAATTCCGCGCGGAGACTTTCTATCGATTTCGATCGCTTCGGCCTCAATTATCGCCAAGGTCCATCGCGACCGGATGATGTGCCGGTTCCACGAGGAATTTCCGCAGTACGGGTTCGATTCTCACAAGGGCTACGGGACTGCGCGCCACTATGAAGCCCTGCGACGACACGGGCCCTGTTCGCTGCACCGGGTCACCTTCAAGGGCGTTTTGCCCGGTTCGGAGTGCCTGATCGAGACTGACGAAGAGCCGTCATAGAAGATCAGAGGCGGCTCACTTGCCCCACAGCCCCGCAATCATTTTCCGGCTCATCTCCAGATATCCGTATTGCACGAGCGGGTCGCTGCAAAATATTTCAAGGGTGATCGTATTGTCGTAGCCGGTGGATTTGAGGGCTTGCACCGCCTGTTTCCAGTTGATGGTGCCGACGCCGAGCGGCATGTGATCGTCGGTTCTGGACCGGTTGTCGGAGAAGTGAACGTGGCCGATCAGGCTGCCGAGCTTTCGGCAGAACTGGTCGTAGCCGTCGCGGCCGATATTGGTGTGTCCGAAATCCAGGTGGAGCTGTAAGCCGGGGACCTCGGCCAGGATCCTTTCAAAAGTTGCGACCTGGTCGAAGGGAGCGATGTAATTTTCCAAAACGAGGGTGAGATTATGGGACTTCGCCATCTCGGCAATCGGTTTCAACGCCTCGATGTTAAAAGCGATGAGGTCCTTTTTCATGGCCGGCGGGCAGTAGTAGCAGGGATGAATGTTCATCACCTCCGCCCGCAGTGCTGAAAATATCCCGGCACAACGTTCGAGCTCTTGAAAGCAGGCGTCGCGGACGTCCTGCAGGGGATATGCGTAGGGCAGGCATGGATCGGTGTGGCCGGTGACCGAGAGGCCGTAAGTATCGAGAACCGCACGGAGCCGGTCGATATCCACGGTATCTGCCTGCGGACCTTCGATAGTCAGATCGAGAAAATCAAAGCCCGCCTTGCCGCAGGCTGCGGCCTCATCGATAACCGGTTTTGCCGGGTTGTTCATCAAACCGATTTTCATGGCGCATTCCTTTTTTGTGATTATCCCTCCTCGGGCACACAGCAGGCGCCATCGGAAAGCAGGCCCACCGGCACGCGCGTCCCGGGGTCTAAAGATGCTGCATGCGCTTGTACTTCACGCCGGGACAGGTACGTCTTGAGTATCTGTCCTCCTTCGTGGCGAAGAATCAGTTCCGCAATGCCCGTGCTGTTTCCGGGGCGGACATCGCCGATGGTCATGGTTCCCTGCCAGATATAGTCTCCGGGGGGGCGGGCGGGGAAGAGTTCGACGCTCCAGCCGGGTAGAGTCAGGCAGACCCGTTCGGACCGATCGTTCGTACCGGTTGCAAGCTGCCCCAAATCTAAATATCCCATGGAGGTAGTAAGCCTTCCATTCTCCACTCTTGCCTCGATGAGATTTTCGACGCCCGTAAGTTCGGCGACGCTGCGATTCGCGGGACGCCTGCACATCTCCTCGGGGGCGCCTTCCTGCAGGATGCGCCCGTTTTTCATCACCGCCAGGCGGTCGGCTAGCAGGAAGGCTTCCGCCACATCGTGCGTGATGTGGATAATCGTTACTCCCAGTTCCTTGTGCACCCGTTTCAGTTCACTTCGAATCCGGTTGCGAGTGGTGCGATCGAGGGCGCTCAATGGTTCATCGAGGAGCAGTACGTAGGGCTCCATCACCAGGGCCCGGGCCAAGGCCGTTCGCTGGCGCTCCCCGCCGGAAAGCCGACCGGGGCGCCGTTCGAGGAGCGAATCGATTTCGAGAAAAGCGGCCATCTCTCCGACCGCCTTTTTGATTTCCCTTCCCGTTCGGCCTTTTAGCCTCAGTCCGAATCCGATATTGTCGAAAACCGTAAGGTGCGGGAACAGGGCGTAATCCTGATAGACGATGCCGAGGCGTCTTTTTTCCGGAGCGAGATTCGTGACGTTTTGCCCCTTGATGTAGATGCGTCCGCGATCCGGGGTGTGGACGCCGGCGATCGTTTCGAGAAGCACTGTTTTTCCCGTGCCCGTAGAACCCAGGAGCGCCAGGTATGTTCCGGGTTCGACGTGCAGGTCGATGTTTCTGAGGTGAAAGTTTCCCAGTTTTAAGGAAAGCTCTTCAAGTCTCAGCATTGGCTTTTACGCATCCTTTTTCTGCGCTGCGAGCCAGCGCAGCGCAGAAAAAATAAGCAAACACACAAGGATCAGAATCGACGTTACGGGGACCGCATATTTGAGTCCGAAGTTTTCGAACCGCTCCCAGATCAAAATGGGGGCTACCATGGGATGATAGGTGAGCATTACCACCGCCCCGAATTCGGCGATGCCTCTTGCCCACATCATGATGGCTCCGGAGAGGATCGAGCGCCAGGAGAGCGGCAGGCTGACCCGGAAAAATGCCTGCCACGGGGACGCCCCGAGGGTCCTCGCCACGCGTTCCAGGCGGGGATCGACGGCCAGAAAGCCGTCCCGGGCGGTATTGACCAGAAAGGGGAGGGATACGAAGGCCATGGCCAGGCTGATTCCCGCGACCGTGCCCGTGAACGTGATTCCGAGCAGGGCAAAGGCCCTGCCAATTAAAAACTCGCGTCCATAGACCATCAGAAGCGCAATGCCTGCAGCGGTATGCGGAATCATCACCGGCAAATCGATAACGCCCTGGACGAGGGGCTTTCCCGGGAAATCCCAGCGGGCCAGGGCATAGGCGAGGGGCACTCCCAGGAAAAGGCAGCTCAAGGTTGCCCACAAGGCAGCCCGCATGGTCAAAAGGATCGAACGGAAAACCTCCGGGTCGCCAACCGTCGATCGCATGACCGAGGGATCTGCTGCCAGGAGCACCCTCAACAGCGGCGCTGCGACGATCAGAACCAGAAGCCCGCCCAGAGCGGCGATAACTATTTTGAAGGTTCTCATTTAACCAGTGGTTTGAGTTCAGTGGGCAACGTGGATGCGTCTCCCGAAACGCTTGCGGGATAAATCGTCTTCTGCCCGTTTTTTTCCATGATGGCACGGCCCTCGGGTCCGAGCATGAAAGCCAGAAATTTAACCGCCAATTCGCGGTCCGGGGCGTTTTCGGGGATCGTGAGGCCGTAGACCATCGGCGCGCCCTTCACCTCGAGAGTGGCGCCCGGTTTTTTGCCCGAAATCTTGAGGGAGGCCTGCTTGTAGAAGTCCGCTTTGGCGGGAGAGCCCAGGTTGATTGCATCGGGTAAAGAGACATACGGCATGTGGTGCTGCAGGCAAACGGACTTGTAAATAAACACATAGTCGAGCTGTCCTGCCTCCAGAAGACCGATCAGGTCGGTTTCTTTCGGGCGAACGTTTTGAGGCGGGCAGTTGGCTATCAGTTCCTTATAGAGTCCCGGCGCCTTGTAGTATTTTTCGGCCAATTGCCAGGTGAGCATGGTCCTGTAGCCGCACGGGTCCGAGTTGGGATCGGAATGACCGTACTGCACCCCTTTTTTGAGGAGTATCTTGTACCAGTTCCCGCTGTTGATCTCTTTGGCAAATTTTGAATCCGGCCGGTACATGATGCCCATCTCATTGGTTACGAAATGAATGTCCCAGGAAGCAAACTTGGGGATCAACAGAGAGTCGATAACGGCGTAGTCGGCCGAAGCCATGATATCGCAAGGTTTTTTCAGATCAGTGATTTTCCTTGCGCAAATGCGAGACCCTGCGGCTTCTCGCAATACCTCGACATTGGGGTACTTTTTGTTGAAGGCTTCCGACATCTCCTTGAGCGGAATGGACAGGGAGCCGGCGTTGAAGATGATGATTTTTCCCTTGGCTTCCGCCCGCGAAGGCACGGCGGCAAATGCTATGAAAGCGAAGCTCATCACGGACAGAAAGGCTCCGTATTTCAGGAAACCGGTCTTGCTCATACTCCCTCCTCAGCATTTTTCGGAATGGCTTAGAGTACCTGCGGAACAACAAGAATCCTTACTTGGCGATCGGTTTATTGTCAATAGAATCCGTCCAGACTACTTCTTTGCGTTACTTTGGTCCTCTGCAAATCCGGATAGCGCGTAGAGCTGCTGCGGTCGCTCCCTGAACGCTCGATGCGACGTCGCAGGGACTCGTCGCACACCCGGCGCCGAATATTCCCGGGATATTTCCGACAGCCGGGAGGAAGCCATACTCATCGCATTCCACCGGAGCAGGAATTCGATCTATGGCTGTGTTCGGGATCATGCCTGCGGCAAGAACCACGAGATCGAACTCATCTGGAACCATGTTTCGAGCGGGCCTGTTTTCAAGAGTAACTCCGAGCGAGCCTGTTGCGGGGTTTTGCGTGATTTGTTCAACTTTTCCCCTTATCAGGGTGATCCCCTCCTCCTGCTCAATCCTTTGGAAATAGGCTTCATATCTGCCGGGAATACGAATATCTGTGTAAAATATGGAAACATCGACTTTAGGTGTCTGTTTTCGCATATATATCGCCTGTTTGAGAGAGACCAGGCAGCATACCCCCGAGCAATAGGGGAGAACATTCATATCCCTCGATCCCGCGCACTGAACGAATGCGACCTTTCCGACGGGTTTTCCATCCGAAGGCCTTGCCAGGATGCCGCCGGTAGGCCCGTTTCGCGATACGAGTCTTTCCAGGATCACATTGGTGATCACGTTCGGGTATCTCCGGGCGCCATAGCAGGGGAGGGCGCAGGCATCGAAGGGTTCCCATCCCGTGGCCCAGATGATGGCGCCGGCTTTCACACCGATGGTCCGAGGGGCCATGGCGAGATCGACGGCCCCGTATCGGCACGCCGCTTCCACCGCTGCGGCTTCCGGCGTACCGATGATCTGCGGGTCGATCACGTAGCGCAGCGGGTATGCGAAGTCGTGCGGGATGCGGACGGCTTTGATCTTGTTTGCACCGTAATTGAACGGGTTGGGGATTTCGGTAGCAGCGGCCAGAGCGCATTTCCCGCAGGCGGTGCAGTTTTCATTCACATACCTTGGCCTGCTCCGGATCGTGACGCTAAATCGGCCCGCCGATCCCTCGATCTTTTCCACCTCGGACATCGTCATTACACGGATACGGGGGGTATTTCGAATGCGGTTGAAATTTATCTCGAGGCCGCATTGCGGCGGACAAAACTTGGGAAAAAACTTCTTCATGCCGGCAACACGTCCGCCAAGGGAGGCTTCGCGTTCGACCAGCAGTACGGGGAAGCCGGCCTCTGCGGTCTCAACCGCTGCGCTGAGCCCGGCCATGCCGCCGCCGACAACGAGCACCGTCCGGTCGCCGCCGCGAGCACCGGAGGTAGTAGGGTATCCTGCCATCTTCATTCCCGGAACGGAGCTTTCCACATTCTCTTGCAAAACGATTTCACAGGCTGTAGCCTTGCAGTCCGCGAGGTTGCCAGTCCGCAGAGTAAGCAGTTACTATATAAGCGAGATTGTATTGCGAGGCAATGACAAGGGTTGGACGAGAGAAGAGCATCCTGACATGACTAGTTTCCTTACTGTAAAAACCACAGAAGATGTATTGAGGATGGTGGAGAGCTTCGAGCCTCTGGATTCTGAAAGAGTCGATCTCTACTCCGCCCCGGGCCGCGTTCTTGCCGACGCGATTACCGCCCCGGAGTCGGTTCCTCATTTCAACCGGGCGTTGATGGACGGTTTTGCCGTACGGGCACGGGACACTTTCGGGGCCTCCGAGTCTCAGCCGGGGCTCCTGCAGTTCGGGGGCGAGGTTAGAATGGGGGAGGATTCCCGGCTGGAACTTGCCTCTGGAAGCGGTATTGCCATCCCCACCGGTGGAATGCTTCCCGCCGGGGCCGATGCGGTAATCATGATAGAACACACCAGCAGGCTTGACGGTGAGACGATAGAGATCATGAAGCCGGTGGCGCCGGGAGAAAACGTCCTCATGGCCGGGGAGGATATCCCGTGCGGCCAGGCCGTGTTTTCTGCCGGAAAGCTTTTGCGCCCTCAGGATATCGGGGCTCTTGCGGCCCTGGGAATCGACTCCGTCCCGGTCTATCGCAGGCCGCGCGTCGCCATCCTTTCGACCGGGGATGAAATCGTGCCGGTCCCCACCATGCCGCTTCCACCGGGCAGGATCAGAGACATCAATTCGTTTACGCTGGCGGCTCAAATCATGGAAGTTGGCGCCGTCACGGGAACCGTCGAGCGTGTCGGAGACGATCTGGATTCTCTTGTCAGGGCGTGTCGACAGGCGTTGGAGGAGCACGATGTCCTGCTCCTGTCCGGGGGAAGCTCGGTAGGGGTGAGGGACTTGACCGTTTCGATCCTGGATTTTCTTCCCGGGGCCGAACTGCTCGTCCACGGGGTGGCTGTGCGCCCCGGAAAGCCAACCATACTCGCCCGGGTGGGCGCGAAGCTCCTCTGGGGCTTGCCGGGGCATCCGATATCCGCCATGACAATCTGTAGAACACTCGTTTTGCCCTTCCTTTCCGCTCTGCAGGGCCTTAGAGAAAAACCGGTGTGGAAGGGACTGGAGGCGGAGCAGGCGGTGCTCACCCGAAGGGTTCCCTCGGTCCATGGGAGAACCGATTACGTCCCGGTGGTTTTGAGCAAAGAGGGGGAAGGTCTCGCAGCGACCCCGGTGTTTGGAAAATCGGCCATGATCAGCGCTCTTACAAAGTCCGATGGATACATCATCATCCCCACGCACGTGGAAGGGCTCGATGCGGGTTCGGCGGTCAAGGTCCATTTATTTCACAGCAACTTCCTGAGGTGAGGTTTTGCATGCGGGCTGCGACGGAACAGCCGGGTGAGCGGCCCGAACAGGAGTAAGATCCCTATGCGAATCGAGATCCGTTTGTACGCTACGTTGAGACGATTTTCTCCCGGTGCGCAAGAAGGCACGCTCTTTATCGATGTCCCCCAAGGCGCCACGGCGGCGGAAGCGATCGCCACAGCCGGAGTCGATGCCGGTCAGGTTCACCTGTTGATGATCAATGGCAGGAACAGCCCTTTTGAGCAAACACTGGTAGAGGGAGATCGAATAGGTTTGTTTCCTGCGGTAGGAGGCGGGTGATGGCCGCAAAAGATTCGCTGGAAATGCTTTCCAGGGGGGAATTTCCGGAAAGGTACCAACGAAATTCAGGAACCATCGGCGTCGCCGGGCAAAAGCGTTTGCTCGAGGCAAGAGTTGCCGTTGTCGGTGCGGGGGGGTTGGGCGGAAGCGTCATCGAACTGCTTGCCAGGCAGGGCGTGGGGTTTCTCCGCATTATCGACGGGGACTGTTTTGCCCTGCACAATCTCAACCGGCAGTTGCTGGCGACCCGGAGCACCCTCGGGAAAAACAAGGCGGAAGTTGCCGCGGCAAGAATTGCCGAAGTCAATCCCGATGTCGAAGTCCACGCCGTCCCGCAGATGTTGGAGGAAAAGAATGCGAAGACGCTGCTCGACGGAATGGACGTCATTGTCGATGCCCTCGATTCGATAGCCTCCCGGCTGCTCCTGTGTGAAACGGCCCAAAAGCTTCGCATTCCGCTGGTGCATGCCGCTATTGCCGGATGGACGGGACAGGTCGCAACGATTCTGCCCGATGGTCCCGGACTGGAAAAGATCTACAGAACCCCCATGCAGAAGGGAATAGAAGCCGAATTGGGTACGCCCGCGCCCACGCCTGCACTCGCCGCAGCCGTTCAAACCCGGGAGGTCGTGAAACTCCTTACCGGGATCGGTGAAACCATTGCGGGAAAACTGCTCTATTTCGATACGGAACAAAACATCTATGAAATGCTGAGTTTGGAATAAACATTCTGTAAAAAGGAGGGCGACCTTCACTTCTTCCGGGTTCGACCTTGCGTTCGGGCAATGGCACTCATCGTAGAAAGCGATTGCTTTCAGGCCTGTACGCAGTGTAGAATACCGCGCACAAGGAGCTTTGGACTCTATGGAAGCAGGGCTTCAGAAGCAGATGGAACTCATCGAAAGACACCTTGGCGGGGCGGACAAGGCCGCTCTGGCGGCCGGTGTCACCGCCACTTCCTGGGCGGGGTGGAAGGCGGGAAACCACTTCCCCGCAGGGCCGAGTCTCAAGATTATAGAAAAGCTCCACGAAGAAGCATTAAGCCATTTGCCGAGTGAACATCAGGCCAATGCCACGACAAATTCGGCGGCAAACGAACCGAAGAGCCGCTCCGCCCAGACGCCTGCAAGAAACGTCTATCTCAAAATGAGAACCCTCCAGGCAGCCCGCGAGATGTGGGAGGGAAAAACCGGCGGGCTGCGGACGGTAACAGAACGGGTCGCCACGACTTGCAGTGTCGGGCGTGTCACGGCCCGGCCGGTTGTCTCGGAGCGTTCCGTGCCGCACTACCATGGCGCGGCGATGGACGGCTATGCCGTGCGCGCCGGAGATACCTACGGGGCCGGCGATACTTCGCCTCTGTGCCTGCGTGCTGGAGAAACCGCCCACGCGGTCGATACCGGCGATATACTTCCCGAAGGCACAGACGCCGTAATCATGATAGAGGATGTCGAAGATGTCTCCCCGGGCGAGATTGAAATCCGAGCTGCTGCGTTCCCATGGCAACACGTGCGCAAGGTGGGAGAAGACATCGTTTGCGGGGAATTGCTCCTGCCGCAAAATCATGTTGTGAGGCCTGCCGACGCGGGGGCTTTGCTGGCTGCGGGGATTCTCGGTCTGGAGGTTTTTGGAAAGCCGAAAGTATTTGTCCAGCCCACGGGAGATGAGATCATTCCGGCTGAAAAAGCCGCCGATGCCAAGCCTGGCGACATAATAGAGTTTAACGGCACAATCCTTTCCGCGATGGTCGAAGAATGCGGCGGGACCCCGATGCTTGGCGCTATTGTACCGGACGACTATGAATCGTTGAAAGATGCTCTGCGAAACGGGGTGGAGGCGGCCGACGTCGTCTTGATGATGGCCGGGTCCTCGGCCGGATCGGGCGACTTCATCCGCGCCGTTCTCGAAGAGACGGGCGAAGTGCTGACGCACGGAGTTGCCATGATGCCCGGAAAACCCGTCGTCCTTGGAATGGTGAACGGAAAACCCGTCATTGGACTGCCGGGATATTCGGTATCGGCGATCATGGCTTTCGAACAGTTTGTGAGGCCGCTTCTCTACTCTCTGCAGGGAGCCCCCTGCCCGGCTTTTCCCACCATTTCGGCGACTCTTGGAAGGAGAATGCCCTCCAAGCTGGGCCTGGAAGAATTTGCCCGTGTCATCCTTGGCAGGGTCAATGGCGAAGTGGTGGCAATGCCCCTCCAGAGGGGGGCCGCAATAATCACCTCGCTGA
>JAKAJS010000252.1 GCA_021813685.1 Deltaproteobacteria bacterium
CCTGACGCGTCACTGCCGCTGCATTCACACCCAATAGCCGCGCGAGTTCCATTATTCCCAATCCATAAGGGTCGCCGACCGCCAGAAGCCTCAACAAGACCAGTCGCCCCGAAGCCATTCCCACCTCGTGGGAGAACACATTGAGCAAGGCCCGGCTCGTGATCATGATCTCCCGGAGGAGATGATTCTTTTCACCAGAATGTGGTAATGAGCCGCTTTTTATTGGTATGCACCTCCGGAGGATATAATTGACATTATCGTTGATAGAGTCAATTACTGTTTTCCCCGGCGGCCGAAAAAATTCATATTTTTGGAGCCATGACAGGGGGTGTAAGAGCGGTCGGATGCGAGCTGAGGATAAAGCTGGTTCCGAAGCCTGCTTCAAAGAAGCTTCAGACTAAGAATGCCCCAAAAGGAGCTGCACCATGAGGGCCTTCCGGTGTGTATGCTTTTTATCTCGACGCCGACCCTGTTGCATGCCGGACCATCGAACTCACCATTATTGGGTCCCATGATGCATGGCGCTCGTTGGTTTCCCCCACGAACAGCCGCACAGATCGCAGCTATAGGTATCGGCGCACCCCTCGGAGAGGGCGCAGTTGTTGGCCTGGCAACGGTATCCGGCCCCGCAGCGGTCGCAACCGGTTGCTCCGCTTTCCGTGTGCTCAACCGCGCAGGTTCCGCACACGAGAAGGCCGTCCCTGTAAAAGCATTGGCCGTAGCTGCTGACCGAACCGCCGCAGTCGGCGGAGGCAATGATCGAAAAAAGCAATGGAACCATGAGGGCAGCTGCCAAAAACACCATCAGTACGAAAAAGCCGGGTTTTGTGAGGCGCATGGTAAGCTCCTTGCCTGTTCATGCAGGGTAAGTGGCCGTTTCTATACTTCTTTGCGCAGCATTTCTCCTACCAAATGGAGCGGGTTATTGGCGCAAACCGGAGAAAATTTCGGGTACCGCACCGTGTTGAGCGCGACGCATCTATTGCGTACATAAAGTCGGTATGGAGCGGGTGGAAACAAATGGGGCGAAGAGAGTATTTCGATTTGTCAGGACACCGGATCTGCAATAGATTGGAGAGTAGACACTGAATGATCGATGAAGACCGTTTTACGCCTTGTGAAAACACTGTGCGCCATCCTGAGCTCCTCTCCCGGCCAATTGCGCGATCCGCTCCGAGAAGTCGCCCTGCCTGGGCCCCGGTCAGAATTGCCTTGGAACCCGCGCGAACCTGCTTCACCTTCCGGCTTGATAGATATCGCAACCGTAGGTGTGGAATATCGGGTTGGACCAGTTTTCCAGAAATTGCCGGACGTCGGCGGTTTCCCAAACGGCCCGGGTTCCGATATAAACCGGTCGAGGCGTACTGAGGAAATCCTGCAATTGGGGTATCGTGGTGAGCACTTTGGCGTTGCTCAGTCTGACCAGAAGGGTGGGCGGCGTAGCCTGTGTATCATAGAGCTCCTGCTTCATCGGCGAGGTCATTACCCAGGTCAGGTCGTTATAATTGTGGAATAGTTCGAGGTACACCCCCGTAGCGGTCACCAACGGATCTGTTGCCGCATTTTCGAACAGGTACCCGTCGGCCGCCCTGAAATCGACCCATTCGTAATGCATTCTGTCCTGGTAGGGCTCATCGCCCGCAGGGGGGGCGAGCCGATAGAGGGAGAGTGCGCTGTTGTTGCTCGTTATGAAAATCAGGATCAAAGCGCACGCTGCAAGCGCATATTTTATGATCCGATCCACAACTGCTCCGGTTGAGAGCAACTCCCCCACTCTGGATAAATAGATTGTAACGGTTCGACAAGCTATCAGGATAAGGAACGGGAACAGGCAATAAACATAATGGGTGATCAGGGTCTCTTCAAAAAACACCAACTCGAGGGCGAAGCCGACTACAATGAGGTAAAAATAAGCGAGTGCCCTGTCCCTCTTTATCAAAGGTATTCCGAAGAAGGCCAGGCAGGTCAGAATCGCTCGACCCTGCGCCCAGAAAAAATTCCGCCAGGGAAACCACCAGTCGTTATACGTGTGGAGAAAAGCGGCCGTCGGGGTCTTGCTCCAGCGCATTTCATCGCCAAGCAGAATATACCATGGAGCGGCGGTAAAACGTCCGCACATCTCGACAAAGACCACCACCGTCGCCCCGAGAGCGAGGATCCACAACGGCCCTGATTTCATCCAGCTCCAGTCCTGCGAACGAAACAGGAAAAGAGACAGAAGAAATATCGGCAGCAGAAGCCCGAGCCCTTCCCAGGAAAGATAGGCTGCCGCAAAAGTGGCCAGCGATCCGTACAGATAGCCGCTCTTCAGTTCGGAAGATTCGATTGCGCCGCGATAGAACAGGTAGACCGAAACGAAGCCTAAGAGCTGATCCTGGGAAGGGTGGAAGGCATACCGAGCCCATTGAATCGAGAGCGGAGCAAAGGCGTAGATCAATGCGGCAAAAAAGCCGGTGGCGCGGTCAAATACTTTGGACCCCGCCCAATAAATGAGGCCTGTCGTTGCGACCCCCATGAGAACGGCGGGAAGGCGAGCGGCCCATGTATGCAATCCGAATAACCCCCAAAACAGGGCGATAGGGTAGGGTACCAGCTCGTAGGTAGTCAGCCGCATATATATGTGGCCGATTTTAAAGTAGGGAAATCCCCATTTAAGGACCCCGATGGCGCCCTCCAGCATGCCGAATTCATCGACAGTAATGGATTTGGTGGTAAGCCCCCGGAGGCGCAGCAACAGGGCGATAAGGAGCAGGACGACTACTCCTGCACCCCACCAGGAAAATCGTGTGCGACGTTCCATTCCTCAGATTTCCTTTCCACGAGCAGGCCTCCGAGCACCTGGCCCCCCACAAGTAAACAGGCAGCCGTCAAAATGACCCAGGTGTGGTAGGGCCAACCCGGCGACAACCTGATATCGAAGCCCAACAGGAAAACTGCGATCAGAAAAAGACCGGCAGGGGCATGGAAGAAGGCCAGGCTTGAGGCGACTCGGTCTTCGGAAGCTCGCTCCCGCCAAATGCGACACCAGAGCCGCCAGTGACCGAGGGCCACCAGGGCCATCAGAGCCCCCAGAAAAAGACATGTGGCGCCCGCCCGCCAATAGTACCACCAGGGAAGGACGGTCTGCCCCGTTTGCTCCGTTAATGCGTATCCGGGATACGCCGGATAGGAGGCAAGCGGTGTGGGACTGACAGGCGCCCGCCCGCCGGAAACCCTTAGATTCCAGGCGCTCACGCCGCGGTAAACCCTCAATTTACCGGAATTCGTTCCCACAAAGAGCTCCGCAATGACTCCCACATTATTGAAGAATCTTTCCACGTGCAGTTCCAGGTGGTTTTCTCCCCAGCGCACAAGCGGTTCCAGGTCATAATTGTCGAAGGTTTTTTCGGACTCCGTCCGGACCGCCACGGTCCGGCCGTTGAGAGAGAGTCGGTAGGGGCACAGGCCTGAGAGGCGTATCCATATCTTCTCGCGTGCTCCAAAGTCCACGTGGAACCTGCGACTGAGCGTCACATGTCCACCACCCGGCCCCCAGAGCCACGGCCCCCGGGGGGCGGTAGCGTACACCACCGGCCAGTCATCGAAAAGAATTGGAAACCCGGGGGCTTGTTGCACGGGATAGGCAACGGCGCGCGGCCAGCGGGTGTCATCATAGGACGGATCGTACCAGAACTGCGCACCGGTTGCGCGAATGAGGTTGTGCTCGGTCTCATTCGCTCTCCAGGTCGTGTCGCTCCTGATAGGGTGCGACCTGCCGTCCCCCGTCGTATAGGAGCCGGTTATACGGAGCCAGGCCGGTTCGGGAAATGATTGCCGATAGGCGGTTACGGCTATCACGTTTTTGCCCGGAGCCATGTAGTTCGTAATGTCGAAAACCGTTCTGGCATCCGGGTCGGTGGTTCTCACATTTTGCACCAGGGCGCCGTTTACGAAAAGAGTGTAGTCCTGGCTGGCCGCAACAGCCAGCCAGGCATGCTGCACCTTTCCGGCGATGAAATACTTCTTGCGGAAAAAGGCTACCGAGCTCGGCGTGGAGGCGCGGATGGGGTCGCTGCCTGAAAAATCGGCCACGTAGCTCTGCTCGACAGGCGTTACAAAGGTGCGCCAGATAAAGAAACCAACCATCACGCCCACCAATGCCACGATCAGGCCTGCACTCTTTGCAATATTCCCATTCACTGCCCGATCCTCCGCCTATTGGCCCGAGAGGCCATTTTCAGGCCGAAAGTTATAATGATGATACGCCTTGATGGAGCGCTCATAATCGCGGCGCGCCTCTTCAATACGATTCCTCTGATAGTTCGCATCTCCCAGGATGGCATACGCCACACTCAGGAAAGGCTGCGTCCTGTAGCGCTGTAACACCTGTTCCAGGCCGGAGGCGCTGTCAGAGCTCAGGTGCAAATCGACTCGCGCCTGCGCGAGGTAGATCGGAACATCGAGTCTGCGGGGGGAGGAGCTCTCTGCCAGTTCCCAATCGGTACTGGCCACGTCCGGTTTTTGCCCCTTATAGGCCTGCAAACCCTG
>JAKAJS010000097.1 GCA_021813685.1 Deltaproteobacteria bacterium
AACGATCGATGAGGCCCCCTGCGCCAAAATCGGGAGAACATGAGGACCAGATCGCCCCGATGCTCGTTGCGGCAAGCATGGCGATAACGGTTTCGATCATGTTCGGCATAAAGCCGGCGATGCGGTCGCCCGGCTCGATCCCCAGGTCCCGCAACGAGCGGGCGAGACGGGCAACCTTGTCGTAGAGTTCGGAGTAGGTGAGGCGCACAACCGCATGAGTTTCCCCTTTAAAGCTTAGCGCCACCCGCTCGTCGCGGTACCGCAGAAGGTTCTCGGCGAAGTTGAGCCGCGCCCCCTCAAACCACTTCGCGCCGGGCAATTTCCGGACGTCGTCCACAACATAGTCATAGGGCCTGCTGTGGATTACGCCCGCATGGCTCCAGATTGCCTCCCAGAAATCGGGGATTTGGCGGATAGACCACCGGTAGAGATCGTCATAGGATGACAGGGAAACGCCATAGCGCTCCCCGACGTACTGCATGAACCGATACATGTTCGTGTTCTTTATGCGTTCCTCGGTCGGTTTCCAGAGAAGTTTACTCATCATTTCCTCTTTCTTCTTTGTTGCCTGCCATTGTCGAGCTTTTTCGGGACTGGGACGCCTGGTATTTACCCACTTCCCGATTATTTGGGACAAAGCGGGAGCCCCGTCCTAATTCCCGGCGGCCGCAGCCACCATTGCGCGAACATTTTCCAGTTTGGCGTCATCGGGGATATCGCAACCGGAATGCAAAATGAATCCCTCAGGCCCCAATTCTCCAACAAGTTTTGTGCAGTAATCGTAAACCGCGTCCGGTGAACTCATGCTGAACATGGCGGTCGGCACATCTGCCATCAAACACATGTGATCTCCAAGCAACTCCTTTGCCTTGAAAAGATCCGTATGGCCGCCGGTCCCCAAAATGCAACGGCCCCCAGGAAGCTCCCGGAAACGGGCCAAATCGCATGCCCAGTCCGAATCGAGATGCAGGATAGCCACCAGACCCCGATCGACAACGTCCTGAACCATCTTGCGGAAATAGGGCCAGACAAACCGATCCCATAACTTCGGAGAGAGCATCCGGTCGGCTGCGCCCCAGCCCCCCACGCGGATGCCTGTGTAGCCGCACGCCACGCTGATATCCAAAAATGGGCCGTAGACATATGGCGAGATCTCATTCATAACGGCTTGAACCTTATCAGGCATCGTGAACAGGTCATGGATGAATTTAGTCATGGAGCGCCCGTCGCAAAGCAATTCGAAAGGTGACGAAAGTGGGGCGCCCGCCGCCAGCACCGGAATTCCCAGGGGATCACAGACCGTTTTGGCATCGAGGTAAGGTTTGTTGAACGGCAGGACTTCCGGGGCCACATCATGGAAAACACGTCTGCCCAGAAATTCCTTATAAAATTCAGGCCATCCTCTATTTAAAATCGTGTCATAGTCCTGCACCTTTACTAACTCTGCCTCAGAAATCCGGTAAGGCACATCTTCCGGCAGTTTCTGTCCGGGAACCTTAACCTTCGAAAGCCAAAACATGCTCAGCCCGTAAGTGGCAAATCCCGTATAATCCATCCCATCGGCATCGCCGCACGCATAATAGGTCTGGATCATTGCTTCGGCGGAGCCGGCTATGGAAGAACAGAAATCATTAAAAGATATTCCTGCGGTCCTTGGGGCAAACAATGCATAAGGCAGGACAACGGGTATCCGATCAGGCTTCTCCAGCGCCACGGCTTTTTTGATTCGAGTCATTCTCTGATTCAGGAGTTCCGCCTTTGTCATTGCAGACCTCCTGCGGGTCCTTGCGCCAAAATGACTCCATTGTTCGCATCGGTGCAGAAAACATCCGCTAAAGAAACCAGTTCGTTCATATCCGCCTTTTCTTTCGCAGTGCGATTCCAAAACGTTTGAAAACCTCCGGCAGTCGGGGCAGGATTATACGCAAAAAAAGCGGAGGAGCCCCTGCGCGTGCAATCCCGTACCCGCAGAGGCGTGAGGCTGAACGGCAGACCTTGAACCAATTTTGATCGTTAAAATTCACATTCGAAATGGGATGTCGTGCGCACAGCATGACCAGTTGGATTTGCCTCACGCCCAACAGGATATTTCCCGCTCACCAGGATCAAAGCTTGGCCAGATCTTGCGAAACGGCCTCAATCATCTCCGAAGTAAGCTTGCCCCCGGAAAATGGCACAATTTGTTTGAGCGTCATGTTCATGGCCATCGCTATTCTGGGGTCTGACGACAAACCCGGGCAGTGCTTTTCAACAATTTCCCTACTGCTCTGGTTGCCCAAAAGATCCGAGAGCTTCGATTCAACCGTAAGTCCCATGCTTGATCTCCTTTTTTTCGAGGTAGGGTGGGCAAAGGCGAAAGCCTTGCCCACTAAGAGGTTTCCGGATGGGGACCAACTAGATTTGTGGCAACTTTGACGCCTTTTGTTTGAACAGATTGACTTTCTTCTCAAGGGACGGCGTATCCAGCCACAGCTCCGGGTAGAGCTTTTCTCTTCCCGCCGTTGGATTCATCGTACACTCGAGCCAGTGGGATATGATCAGGTTCATATAGCATTCCTGACATCGTACGCATTTTACGATGTCATCGACCCGGCCTTCCTTGACTTTGGCGGGCCAGAAGGGATCGGCTATTGCCTGGCGGCCAAGGGAGATCATATCGGTCTGTCCCGACGTGACGGCATGTTCCGCTACTGCGGGTGTGACGAAATTGGGGGTGATAACGGGAAGGCCGCCGGAAGCTTCTTTAAAGCCGGGCGCCCACCGGGTGAATTCATTTTCTCCGTCCGGAGCAAAGGCGGCGCCGGGATTTTCATAGCTTCCCTGGGAAACGTCGAAGAAATTGGCGCCTGCGTCACGGCACCACGAAACCACCTGTTTTATCTCTTCGTTGCCGATTCCTCCGGGCATGAGCTCATCGCCCGAGAGCCTGACGCCGAAAGCCTTGTCGGGGCCGATCTTTTTCCTGGTCTTCTCCACGATGTTCAACAGAAACCGGGCGCGGTTCTCCAAGCTTCCCCCGTACTCATCGTGGCGCTGGTTGGAGCGGGGCGACAGGAACGAATGGATCAAGTATCCATGGGGAGCATGGACCTCCACCCCGTCATACTCCAGATTGAACGCATCGAATGCCCGGAGCGCAAACCGGTCTTCGAGATCGACGATCTCGGCCACCGTCAACTCACGCGGGGTATCGCCGTAGAAGACATGGCAAAGCTCGGGATTTTCCCTCGCCATCACCTCCCGCCCCGCCTGGCTGAAGGCCCTGTATTCTTCATCGTTCATGCCCTTGATCAATTCCAGATCGGGCATCATGGGATTGATCCGCTTCATCTGCTTTTCCCACCCTTTGGTCAAATTGCGCATATCGATTTCCAAAGGGATGGCCGAGGGACCGCCGGCAGGACAATCGGGCGACTCCACATGCGGGTGTCCCTGGCGTCCCCACCCGGGGCTGAGTTGCATGAATATTTTGCAGCCGTTGTACCGGTGCACCAGCTTGACCATCTCGCTGTGAAAGCGATAGTAGCGGTAGTCGGTGAAAAGTGAAGGATTGAGCACTTCCGAGCCTTGCCAACGGTGGGGATTCATCACGCAGCATTCGGTGAGGATCAGACCGAAGCCTCCCCGGGCGCGCATCGCATACCAGGCGGTATTCGCATCCCAATGATACCCGTTTGGTCCCGTGAGACCCGGATTCATCGGGGCCATCGCTATACGGTTCTTTATTTTTACATTGCCGATTTCGATTGGTTCAAAAAGGGCGCTATAGCTCATTATATTCTCCTTTTTTAGGACGCTCTTCGTTTTGTCGTGTCGATTCCAAGAAGCCGGCCGAGGTTTCCGCCAAACATTTTGGCCCTGTCTTCCTCGGTTATGGCCGGATATCCGTAGTCTTTGCACATGTCCTCGGGAATCTGGAAGTCCCGAAGACCGGCAACCGCGGTCCTTATCTGGACGCCAAAGCCCGCGTAATCGGTTCCCCAGATAATCTTATCGGGCCCAACCCACCGCAGGGCTTCCCCGATGATCTTGGCGAATTTTCTGGGGGCTCCCAGTGCCCAGGGAACCAGCAGACTGAGGCATACGTGCACGTTCGGGTGGCCCATGGCCACCATGTTGAGGTCGTCGCAATAGGGATAGCCCATGTGGAAGGCGTTGATCTTGAGCTCCGGAAAGTCCCTTGCCACGTCATCGATAAGGATGGGAAGGGCGTATTTGCTCTTGCCGGGCGGGACCCAGCAAAAACCCGCATGAATATCCAGGACGATTCCCAGCTCCTCGGCCTTTGCGTAAAAGGGCCAAAGGTCCTGATCGTTTATAAAGGTGTCCTCGGGCGGATAGAACTTGAAAATCCTGGCGCCTTTTTCTTTTACCCAGTATTCCAGCTCCCAGATGGTGTTTTTCACCCCCTTGTGCTTGATCGGCGAAATATTGGGCTGATACAGGAACCTGTCGGGATTTGTTTCCACGATCCGGGCCATCTCTCCGTTGGTGCACCAGCGGCTGGTGTAGCCGGTCGTGTCCATCATGGACTCGGGCAGAAGGCAGGCGATATCGACGCCATATTTGTCCATGGCCTTGAGAAGAACTGCCGGATCGGCGCTTTTCTCCATCTCCCAGGGCTCCAAACCGACGAAGGCCTCCGGAGGCATGCCAGTCAGCAAAGGGCGGCGGATGTTTTCAATGGACTTCCACCACATCTGAACCCCCGGAAAATGTTTGACCTGCTCCAGGTTGCCGATCAAGTGGGGCTCCGGATCGATCTTAAAAAAAGAGTCTTTGAACTCCACGCTCATCGTTTCATTTCCTTTCATTGCGAACTGAAAAGTTCATCTCACGCAAAGCCACAGAGGAAATGGCCATTTCATCGTTTCCGCATGCTCCTCCTTTCCCGCCCGGGGGCCACGAGCCGAACGGCGCCCCCATGGATTTGGTGAAACCGGGATCAGTCGATGATCCTGAAACCTTGCCGAGTTTAGTCAGAGCGTGGCTAAGCAGCTGGTCGAGGAGAAGGAGACGATGTACGGGAACTTGGCAATCAGTTGCTACAACGGCAATAACCTCAGTTGATCGCGCGCTCATACCCTTTCCAAAACGATTTCTTGATATCCTTGCGAACGATCTTGCCCACGGTGGTCGTAGGAAGAGTATCCCAAAACTCGATTTTCTTCGGGCACTTGTACCCGGCCAGCCTGGCTTTGCAGTGCTCGATGAGCTCGTTTGCCTCCGCCTTGCAGTCGGGTTTTAACACCACGACGGCCTGGACCCGTTCGCCCCACTTGTCATCGGGGGCTGAAACCACCGCCGCCATGGCGACCGCTGGATGCTGATAGAGAACGTCCTCCACTTCTCTCGGGTAGACGTTCTCCCCGCCGGTGACGATCATGTCCGACTTGCGGTCGACCAGGAACAGGTATCCCTCTTTATCCAGATAGCCCATATCGCCCGTGTGGTACCAACCGCCCCGCAAGGCGGTCGCAGTCATTTCGGGATTTTTCCAGTACCCCTTCATGACGCATTTTCCGCGAATGACAATTTCACCGGTTTGTTCGGCCGGAAGCATCCGATCGTCTACATCGACAACTGCGACGTCGACCCCCATGGCAGGTTTTCCCGCACTGGCGAGCAGGCGGGAGCGGGCGCCCTCCGGGTCATGGTCTTCCATCGAAAGTATCGTTCCCCCGATGCACTCAGTCATGCCGTAAGCCTGGGAGAATTTCGGGCCGAATCGCTCGATGCATTTTTTGAGCAGCTCGGGCGGGAAGGGGCTTCCGGCGTAGGACATGCTTCTTAAGCTGGAAAGATCGAAGGCGCCCGAAGCCGCGTACTGGAGCATCCAGTTATAGAGCGTCGGAACGGCGTTTATGTGCGTGCATTTTTCCTCTTGAATCAGTGTCAGAATGTCTGCGATATCAGGCCTTCTCACGATCGCCACCGTGCCGCCGACGAGCAAAACGGCAAAAGCGGGCCAGAAGGAAACATGGAAGAGCGGCAAAACGAAACAGGTGGTGTCCTGTTGGGAGAAGGCGAAGCCGAGCGCTGCTCCGATGAACCCGGTCATAAGCCCCCGGTGCGACATCATGACCCCTTTGGGAAGCCCGGTCGTGCCCCCGGTATACATGAGGATGGCCATGTCTTCCTCATCGCTTTGGCTTTCAGGCTCCTCGGGGGAGGCCCCGGCGAGAAGGTCCTCGTAGAACTCAAAGCCTGCGGCCCGGTTGTCCATGGCGATCCATCGGCCGATGCCGGGAAGCAGGCCGGAAATCCGTCTCATCCTTTCTTCATAGCCGTCGCCGGCAAAAAGCACGGTGGATTCGGAATCGTTTAGGATATGGACGATCTCGGGGTCGGCCAGCCGAAAGTTGAGAGGAGTGACGCTTGCGCCGAGCTTTGCGGCCGCAAAGTAGATTTCCAGATACTTGCCGGTGTTTTCCGATAGGCCCGCCAACCGGTCTTTCCTGCCCACACCCAGGGCCGCAAGGCCGCTACAGAGCCGATTTACACGCTCGTTTAGCTCCGCGTAGGTGAGAGACTTTCCTTCGAAGACAATGGCGGTTCGCGTCGGGAAAGCCCTGGCCGAACAACGCGCAATATCACCCAAAGTGTTCATCTGATACCTCCTGTCACCGTCTTTTCGGCTGGACCGGTTTATGCCCAGGATTTGGGCAGCCCCTGGAACTGCATGAGCATGTTGCGGCTCATCTCGTTGGATATGGGCGAAAACTGGATCTGATAAGCGTCCCGGAGGAACATGGAAACCGGATACTCGTTACAGATGCCGTAGCCGCCGAAGATTTCAGAGCCGAAGGCGCCCGCATGCCGCGCGCCCTCGGCCGCCACAAGTTTTGCCATGGTGGCCTCGAGGTGGTAGGGCTTCCCATGGTCGCAGAGCCAGGCGGCCTTGTAGGTGAGGTTCCGGGAGTTCTCCAGGTTGATGTACATGTCGGCGAGATAGTTCTGAAGGCTCTGGAACCTGCCGATGGGGCCGCCGAAAGCGTTGCGCTCCCGGACATATTGCATGCACTGCTCGTAGATGGCCGCTATTATGCCGACTCCCATCATGGCGACGGCGATGCGCTCGGGATTGAGCACGGTCATGATCTCCTGGAAAGCGTTCCCCCGAGTCCCGATGCTGTTTTCTTTGGGCACTTCGACGTCTTCATAAAAAATCTCGACACTTTCGCAGTGGTGGCAGCAGATCTTGGGAATCTTGCGGATGGTGACCCCGGGGGTCTCGCGCGGCACCATGATGGTGGTCCACGACTTGCTTTTTGGTGCGTCCCGCTCGGTCTTGCAGACCGTGATAAGACTGTCGGCCACATGGGCGCCGGTTATGAAGACCTTCTGTCCGTTTATCACCCACCGGTCGCCCCTGTCTTCGGCAAAGGTCGACAAGGCGCCCAGGATATCGGTTCCTCCGCCCGGCTCGGTCAGGGCCATGCAGGTCTTGAATTTTCCCTCGGCGATAAGCGGCAGATATTTTTGCCTTTGCTCCACGGAGCCGAGTTCGCTGATAAATCGGACGCCAAAGCCCATGGTGACGCCCACCGCAAGAGCAACCGACATCGATTTCCTGCAGATCTGTTCATAGATGATCATGGAGTCGACCTGCCCCATGCCCAGCCCGCCGTATTCAACGGGAACGGGACCTGAAAAAAGGCCAATTTCGACGAACTTGTTCCACAGCTCCTCGGGCGGAAAATCCACGTTCTCATCCATCCAGCGAACATATTCGTAGGTAAGCTCTTTATCGCAAAACTTCCGGAAGGTTTTGCGCAGCATCTCCTGATCTTCATTGAAGCTGAAATCCATGGCGCCCTCCCTAACCTTTCACATTCTTGCGGAATTGCTCCATCATGGCCTGGACATCCGGCGCATGAGTCAACCACTGAATCCCGTTTCGCTCAACGGCCAGAGCCGTATCGATGCTGCCGCCGTCGGCGGATTTGGCCATGATTTCCTTACCCATCCGAAGAGCTACCGGCTTCTTTAAGGCAAGGAGGGCGACCACCTTTTCGAATTGCGCTTCGAACTCCTCGTCTTTAAAGACGCGCGTAAGAAAACCCATTTCGAACATCTCGCGGGCCGTGTAGTCTTTTCGCCCGCTGTAGATGATCTCCCGAGCCCTGAAGACCGGCATGCTCCGTACAATCCGTGCGGTTCCGCCCCATCCGGGGAGAACTCCCATGTTTATTTCCGTAAGCCCCATCCGGGCGGACTCCTTCGCATAGAGCAGATCGCAGCACAGCGCGAGTTCAAGACCGCCCGCCAGGCAGTGGCCATCGATTTTGGCTATGACCACTTTTTCGCAGTCGGTGATCGCTTTCTGAACGTCGAGGCCTTCATGGGCGAGCCAATTGAGGCCCGCCTGGTGTTCGGCAAGCGAGGGGAAAACATCCAGATCTCCGCCCGAACAAAAGGTCCCCTCTCCGGCGCCCGAAAGGACCACGATGCCGACGTTTCGATCCTCTCGCACCCTGCGGAAGGCATCGTGCAGCTCGAGCGCCATACGCCTGTTGATGGAGTTCTTTTTCTCGGGCCGGTTCATCGTGATGCGGCACACGGCGCCGTTTGGCCCGCCGGTCTCATAGAGTATGGTCTTGTACTCTTCGGCACTCATGAAAAGAGCGGGTTCGGAATCCTTCCCGGTCGGGTCGCCCTCCCTTGCCGGGAGCCTCAGGCTTTCCTCGACGGGCCTGAAGAGAGGGAGGGCGTGGTGGTCGGTAATGTCTTCGAATACCACCTCTACCTCCATCCCTATCCGCACCGTCTGCGGATCGCACTCGACGATCCGGGTCATCATCCGGATGGATTCATCGAGTTCGACCATCGCGAGCACGTAGGGGAGGTCTGCTATGAACTTCGCCTCGACCATGTCCCTTACGACGGTAAACGTGTAGACTTTGCCCCTGCCGCACGCTTTTTGCCATCCCAGCTCGGAGGACCAGCAATTGGGGCAACTCTTCCTGGGATAAAAGATGAGGCTTTGGCATGAGCTGCATTTCTGGATGAGAAGCTCGTGTTTTTTGCTCGCCTTCCAGAAAGCCTCACTCCAGGGCTGAACCTCGGGAATCGGTTTGCTGTATTGACCTTTCATATCAACTCCTTCCCCCACACCGTGGCGATGTTGTTCATCCCGGAGCCCCCGGCGGTATTTTGAAACACGAATCTCGCACCCTGCACCTGGCGGTTTCCAGCCTTGCCCATGAGTTGACGGGCGGTTTCCACATAGGTCGCGGTGCTCACTCCCGAACCGGTGTGCCCGCGCCCGATGGCATCGCCGATGGTCGACCAGGGCATTTTCCCGCCCGGCCAGGTGCTCCCCTCCAGGAAGGGCTGACATCCCCGGCCCGGTTCACTGAGTCCGAGGGCCTCCATCATTATGGGGTGTCCCACCGGATAGGCCAGGTAGATGTTCCAGATGTCGATGTCTTCTTTTTTTAGGCCGGCCTCGGAGAGGGCTTTCGCAGAGGACTCTTTGAAGCCGCGAAAGACCATCTCGTTATCTCTTAACACCGGGCATGCCGTGAAAAAGACCGAGCCTTCGCCCAGCTTGTAGACCGGCGTCCGGGTCACCTTCGGGGCCAGTTCGGCAGAGGTTATCACCATCGCCGCGCCCCCATCGGCAAGCATGTTGCACTCCCTTTTGTGGAGCGGGTCTGAAATCATCGGCGAAGCGAGTATTTCTTCCACGGCAGGGGCTTTTTTGTTGAAGAACAGCGAATTGGGATCAAGAGCGGCCCATTTGCGCATAGATACGACGATGGAGGCCATTTCCTCCGGCGTTGCCCCCGATTCATGCATGTAGCGCCGGGTCATCATGCCGATGATCGCATTGTAGGTCGTCCCGAAGGGATACTCCCATTGCAGGTCCATCCCCGCTTGAGCGAAAAAGTCGATCAGCTCGTCTTGGGGGATACGCGAATGGACCGTTACGTGAGGGACGAGGACCGCTTTGGCCGCTTTGCTCGCGATGAGCTGTTCGGCCAGACGTATGCAGTTGGAAGTCGAAGCGCCTCCCGCATTGCAGATGCAGACGTCTTTGCACCCCTTCAACCCCAACTCTTCGGGCAGCTTTCCGAATGAAATCTCGGCGGAGAGCCTTGCCTGGGCCTGGGGGGCCACCGTGACTACCGCTTCGATGTCATCTTTATCCAGGCCCGAGTCCCGGACCGCTTGAGCGCAGATGTCGTAGAGAATTTCCCAAGCCGATCTTTGCGGATAAATCCCCGTGGGAACTTCCCCGATACCGACGATTGCTATTTTCTGTTCGGCAACACCCATCTTTTCAACTCCTGAGGGTTAGAAACCGCAATTTTTCGTCGCCTTGACTCAGCGACCAGGTAGTGGCAACCCGCCAAAAACTATCGGGGAGCGATTGACATCCCCGCTGGACTGGGCTAGTCTACACAGCGCGAATATGAACGTTCGCTTTCCGTTGTAGAGTACCCGGGAGGGGAAGTCAATCAATTCCGGGGGGAGAGGGCAAAATCGGATGAACGGATGTAAGTGGCCGGAGACACGGGAAAAGTTGCCGCGGGTGAGCCCGGTTCAGCCGCGCCTGCGGCCAGGGCCGGAGAAGGGATGTTTCTGACTCTGTAGAGTAAAACTCTATAGTGTGAGGGGGCGGGGTGGACACAAAAAACTTGATGCGCATACAGGAACTGGAAAAAAAGTCCGGTGTGCCCAGAACTACCATACACTACTATACGAGAAACGGTCTTTTGCATCCTCCTCTAAAGACGGGACGCACCATGGCCTACTACGATGAGACACACCTCAAAAGGCTTCTGAGCATTCAACAAATCAAAGCGGGAGGCAGAGTCCCCCTCTCTTTTCTTCAAGAAAGCCTGGGGAAAAGCGGGGCATGGTCTGCCGATACTATCGAATCGCCTGCGCGAGCGGTTGCCACGACAACCAGAGCCAAAGACAGAAAACGACAGGAGATTGCCCATGCCGCCATACGGATTTTTTCCGAAAAGGGCTACCATCAGGTGAAAATCCGCGACATAACCGCTTCTTTGGGTATTTCGACCGGCACTTTCTACATCTATTTCGAAGACAAGCAAGCCCTGTTCGTCGATGTGGTCGATACGGTGATCCGCAAAATCCTGGGCGATGCGGCTGAAGCCATCCGGCAGGAAAAAGACATAATCAAAAGACTGCTCCTGCGCGGCAAGGTCTTCTACGATAACTACTCAAAATACAATGAGATCCTCAGTCAGTTGCGCGCCGAGATGGTGGGAGAGGATACCTGGCCACGGGAAAAAATTAAAAAGGCCTATCACGCCCTCACCCAGCCCGTCATCCGCGACATTCAGAAGGGGATCGAATCGGGGATCTTCCGGAAAATCGATCCCGATCTGACCGCATACGCCCTCACCGGACTGATCCAGATCATGTGTTTAAGAACGACTATCGGGGGCGGCTATTCCTTTGAAAACATAATAGACTTCGTGCTCGATTTTATGACGAAGGGATTGGGGCCGCAGGTATCAATCGCCGCCAACGACCCGGAAAAATAGTCGCCCTCACTCCCCGCCGTTGCGGCTGAAAGGAATGCCCAGCTTTTTCATCCGGCTTCTGAGAGTATTGGGGTTGATTTCCAAAAGCTGCGCGGCCCCTTTGGGGCCGCTTATTCTTCCTGCGCAGCTTCGAAGCGCTGTGATGATATGGTGCGACTCGGCCTTTTCCAGGGGCAGGAAGGCCTGACTTGTCTCATTCGGTCTGGTCGTCCCCTGGATGCAGGTGTTCAAATGTTCGAATTGTAACAGCCTGCCTTCTGTTCCGATTCCCCGAAAATAGATGAGTTCACGCTCGATCATATTTTCGAGTTCCCGCACGTTTCCGGGCCAGTGATACGCTTTGAGCCGTTCGAGAACTTCGGCGGACACCGAAGGCACAGGGAAGATTTTGAGTTCCTTCGATTTTCTTTCAATGAAATGATTCACCAGAGCCGAGATGTCCTCTTTGCGGTCCCGCAGGGGAGGAATCCTTATCGGGAATACATTTAGCCGAAACCACAAGTCTTCCCGAAACGCTCCCGACCGGACGAGTTCTTCCATGTCGCGGTGGGTTGCGGCAATAACGCGAACGTCCACCGCAATGGTTTTCGCCCCGCCTACCCGCTCGATCTCCTTTTGTTGAAGTACCCGCAAAAGCCTGACCTGCGCCTGCAGCGGCAATTCCCCTATTTCATCGAGCAATATGGTCCCTGCATTGGCCCGCTCGAATCTCCCCATTTTCCGGGCGACAGCTCCCGTAAAGGCTCCCTTTTCATGTCCGAACAGTTCGCTGTCCATTAGATTTTCGGGAATGGCGCCGCAGTTGACTTTGATAAACGGGCCACCTCTTCTGGGCGAGCTGTGATGGATCACATCGGCAACCACTTCCTTTCCGACTCCGGTTTCTCCAAGCAGCAGCACCGGACTGTCGAGCGGCGCCACCTGCCTCACCATCTGCATCGTCCTCTTCATGCCATGCCGGCCCCCGATTATCTCCCCGCCCGGAAGACCCCGCAATTCACGGCTCAGTTCCCGGTTTTCGGCATCGAGTATGTCCTTTAGCTTTTCGAGTTCCTTATACCGCAGAGCATTGGACATAGCGATGGAGAGCGGTTCCCGCAAAACCGATACCATGCGGACATGCTCGCTTGTAAACCTCGCCGTTCCTTCCGCAAACACGAAAAATGAGCCGATGTGCCTGCCCTCTATGGACAGACCCATAAGGATTGCAGCATGCTTTGCAACATCGATGTATGGACGAAGAACCCCGGCCACCGTTTCGTTCAGCCGGTCGATTATCCCGATTCCGGCCTCGTCCACCAGGGATTGAAGTTCCTGCATGGATTCCTTCGTGACCGGAATAGAGGGTGAAGACCTCCTGTTTCCCAGGCGATCTACGACAAACAGGCAGGCGATATTTCCGATGCCCTGTTCATATAAGCCGAGCCCCACCGTGGAGGCCGGCAGGAACAAACGGATATACTGGAGACAGTTGAATAAAGCCTTTTCGATATCCAGGCTGCTGCAGATCTGCAGCGTTGCGTTTCGGAAAAAATCATCCTCGTTAAATTCCATTTCATGCCCCAAAGGAAGAGTAGCGCCAAAGCGAGCGGCACGTTGTTTACGATATTTAGCACAATGCGATATTTCGTGAAAAAATATACTGTATTTCACTCATTTGGGGAAGCGGTCGTTTGCGTCAGACGAATCAGCGGACAAGATATCCTGTTAATTCACTCATATACAAGATCGCCTCGAATGTTTTTCTCCCCGGCATCAATATTGCCATGCGGGCAGTGTGTGGTCATTTATTATTCAACTCGAGGAGGAAGAAATTGAGGAAGATTTTTATTGCGATTTGCGTTTGTCTGATGGTGTTTCTGGCGGTCGGCTCCGCTTTTGCCGAGGAACTGTGGGATTACCACCTGCGCGGCGTGGACGAAGGTCTTGTCGCCGGCGCCCTGCCGCCTCCGGGTCTGTACTTCGTAAACAACATGTATTTTGTTCCCAACTTCAAGCATTATAACAATGCCGCGGAGTCGGACAGCAATTTCAAGCTCTCCAGCTACGTCGATGTTCCCATCCTGGAGTGGGCCACCGGGTACCAATTCCTGGGCGCAAGCTACGGTGCGGCCATAGCGCAGCCATTCGACTTCACCGATCTCAGAGTCTATAACCCCGATACCGGGAACACAATCACCGGGGAACAGTGGGGCGCATACAATACGATTCTCGTCCCGTTCATTCTGTCCTGGGATCTTCCCTGCTATTTCCACGTGAGCACATCGATGTCTTTCGGGATGAACGATGGGACGACTTCACCCGGAGACAGCTACGCAAGTATCAGTAAAATCGGCCTTTATGGCTTGGAAAGTAAAGATCGACGAAACATATACGCCTGGTCGAGCAATGATTCCTACCAGTTTACGCCTACTGTCGGAGTAAGCTGGCTCTACGCCAACTGGAATATCAGCGCCGAATTCATGTACACCGTCTACACCAAAGATCACGACACGAACTATCAAAACGGCGACGAGTTTCAGGCCGACTACACCATCAGCTACAACTACGGCAAATGGACTTTCGGTCTCGGCGCCGAGCAGCAAAATCAGCTCTACAATGACAAATTCAACGCCGGCGATGGTTTGGGCTACAGGAAACAACCCGGCACAATGGCTGCAAATTACACCATGGGTCCCCTCATCGGTTACAATTTTGGCCCCTGCAGCCTCATGGCCGTTTACAACTGGCCGCTTGAAACCAAAAATGACGTAGGCGGCGAATGGTTCAACCTTCGTCTCGTGATTCCCCTGGGAGATCCCTGTTCCTGGGTGAAGAGCTAAATCGATTCGATCTGTGAGTTCGGGGCTGCGCTCTTGGGGGCGCAACCCCGAGCCACAAATGAGGCTTACCGGTGAGCTGTCCAGGTAATACAGGCACGATTCTGTTGCTCACTGAAAAAATGACAGTGCGCAAAGGGGTGGCACTTGCGCTGCAATCCATGGGATTTAAAAGATAAATCTCCGGACTTACATGCAATCTCTTGAGATATGGTGATCTAATCAGTGAAATATGTATATGTGGAGCCTTCGACCCGAAGCAAAATTATAGAAAAAGTCCGTTACCGTTCACCGACCCTCGGTGGCTGAAAGCGTTTTCTGCTTACGTTCGAAAACCTAATGAGCTATTCCATCATGCATGGAAAATACGCTCACTTTCCAGCCCGCGCGGGGGCCTTTTTCATGTGTTTCCGCGAAATCTTCCGAGCCTGTCTCATTCATTGCGTGGGCGGGGGAGGCAGCCACACTGACGGCGACAATACAGGCAAGAATGTCGAAGTCCTGCCCGACGGAATCACGGTTGTTTTTTAGCCCCTGCATTGACAGTTCGTCACCAGTATCTAGGTTTTACGCAGCTTATGAGGTGAGGTTTTAAATCGGCGGGACTCGCCTGCCATCGCGAATTCATCTTGATGAGGCCGGGCCCTGGTCTCCGCGCGATTTAACGCATCATCCGGTATTCACAAAGATTCACCAGTTTGGTGGTTCTGAAGAGCGAACTCTATGCCCGCGGGGTTTAGTGCGACCTCCGCCTGGAGGAAAGGCCGCAGACCCGGCTCTATGCTCCAGCAATATGTATCAACGCATCGATAACCGCACCCAAAGCATCGAAAGGAGAGATGAAAATGATCAGGAAAATTCATGTTAGTCGAATCGCTTTCTTTTTAGTGCTGGCGCTTGGCCTCATTTTTCAGAACCGGGCACTGGCCGCCCATGTGAGCGCGATGGATTCCGAAGCGTTGGCAGCTCTTCACAGCCTCTACGACACTACGCCCGCTGCAAAGGTCCTCGGGCGGGAAGCCGTAGCGATTCTGGTTTTTCCAAAAATTGTGAAAGCGGGCTTCATTGTGGGAGCGCAGTACGGCGAAGGAGTTCTCCTGAAACACGCGAAGATAGTCGGCCACTACAACATCAGCGCCGCCTCGTACGGCCTGCAGGCAGGGGGGCAATCGTTTGCGTATGCGATGTTTTTCATGAGCCGTGCCGCCATGGGGTATCTAAATGAAAGCGGAGGTTTTGAAATTGGAGCGGGGCCAAGTGTCGTCCTGGTTGACCAGGGTATGGCAAGGAGCCTCACTACCACCACCCTTCGAAAAGACGTATACGCGTTTGTTTTCGGTCAAAGGGGGCTCATGGCCGGTGTGGGACTGCAAGGCTCGAAGATCACCAGAATCAGACCCTGATGACACAGCGCAGGACACTGCGGCATGAAAGCGGTGTCAGTGCGGCGAATCGCGGTCGCAGGGCGAACGAGCCGTCTGCGGCCATGGCTGCATTCTGAAAAAACCCGGAGTAGACCTGGACTCGGGCCAGTGGCCTTCAAAAGAGAAAACGGCCTGGAAGGGAGGTAGGCAAAATGACCGCAAAGCCTTCATTCGTACTACTCGGCGTAATGGCGTTAATGCTGAGTGTCGGCTGCTCCACCCTGTCGCGAGGACCTGCGGCGCCGCAGGGACTGGGGGACAAAGCCGTCATCGCCGGTATTCCCGGCGCTCGCATTTACGCCGATTCAGCGGCAACCGATTTAACGCGGTTAGGCTTGGAGTCGGTGAGGCGTGAAGAGGCTTTCCTGGCTTCATCCGGTCACAAGGGGCCGTTGCCTGCTGCATCCTTACTCGCTATCTCCGGGGGAGGAGACAACGGGGCTTTTGGCGCAGGACTGCTGGCAGGGTGGACAGCGGCAGGAAGCCGACCTCAGTTTAGAGCTGTCACCGGGATCAGTACCGGCGCGCTGATCGCTCCTTTCGCATTTTTGGGACCCGCCTACGACCATGTTTTGAAGCATGTCTATACTGATGTGACCGCCAAGGACATCTACACGCCGCGCAACCTGGTGTCGGTTTTCTTCGGGGATGCCGCGGCGGACACAACACCCCTTTGGAAATTGATCAGCCGCTACGTTGACCGGAAGATGCTGGACGCGGTCGCCGCTGAGTATCAAAAGGGCAGGCTTCTTTTAATTGCAACGACGGACTTGGACGCGGGCAGGGCAGTGATCTGGAATATGGGGCAAATCGCCGCCAGCGACAATCCGAAAGCACTCGATCTGTTCAGGAAGGTCATGCTGGCTTCTTCGGCAATTCCGGGCGCCTTTCCTCCTGTTCTTTTCAATGTTGAGGTTAACGGCAGGCCGTATCAGGAAATGGACGTAGATGGCGGTACCGTTGCACAGGTTTTCGTTTATCCCCCGTCCTTCAGATTGGGACAAATGTCGGGGCGATACGGAATCCAGCGCCAAAGAAGGCTGTATGTAATCCAGAATGCCCGGCTCGACCCTCAATGGATAGACGTTAGCCGACGTACTCTGCCCATTGCGCGCAGGGCGATCTCCTGTCTTATCCAAAACCAGGGGAAGACCGATCTTTTGGCCATTTATTATCTTTCCAATAGAGACCATCTCGATTTCAACCTGGCATATATCCCGGAAAGTTTCAACGAACCCGACAGGGGCAATTTCGACAGACGGTACATGCGAAAGCTGTTCGACCTCGGCTACACCCTGGCTGCCAACGGCTATCCCTGGAAGAAGGCCCCTCCCGGATTGAGTCCTCCGGCCAAAGGAACCCTGGAACGGGCCATATTGAGCAAATAGTAAGGTCGCTCGCATCTCGTACGAGCAAACGAGAGCAGCGGTTGAAGAAGCTGCCTGCACGCCTTGAAAAGTCAAACCAGGAAAGGAGAATCAAATGTTTACTCATCCCATTTTGACTGAAACGCTCTTTCTCCGACACAAAAAAGGCAAGATTGTTGCGGCGGAGGAAGCGGTGAGCATTATTCGCGACGGCGACACAGTTGTTACGGGAGGCTTCGTTGGAGCTGGATTTGCTGAGGAGATCGCCGTCCAGCTCGAAGATCATTTTTTGAGAACCGGTAGGCCCAGAGACCTCACGCTGATCTATCCGGCCGGCCAGGGAGACGGGAAAAGCAAAGGACTCAATCGTCTTGCTCATGAAGGATTGGTCAAAAGGGTCATTGGAGGGCACATCGGACTCGCGCCAAAGCTCCAGGAGCTAATTCGAGCCAACAAGATCCTGGCCTATAATTTTCCACAGGGAGTCGTAAGTCAGCTCCTCAGGGATATAGCTGCTAATAAACCGGGCACAATCAGCTCGGTAGGTCTTGGAACATTTATCGATCCTAGACTGGAAGCCGGCAAACTGAATGAAATCACCCGTTCTGAAGGCGATGATCTCATTGAATTGATCCGTGTCAGAGGGAAGGAATATCTTTTGTATCACGCCTTTCCAATCAATATAGCCATTCTGCGGGGGACAACCGCAGACAGCGACGGCAATATCACTATGGAAAAAGAGGCTCTTACCCTCGATGCGCTCTCTATGGCGATGGCTGCAAAGAACTCCAATGGGTTTGTCATAGTCCAAGTGGAGAGGACGGCAGATCGAGGAACCCTGAACGCTCGCCAGGTCAAAATCCCCGGTATCCTGACCGACTGTGTCGTTGTGGCAAAGCCGGAATTCCATTGGCAAACATATGCCGAGCACTACAATCCTTCCTACAGCAGTGAGGTAAGAATTGCAATGCATGACCTGCCGCAGATGGAGACGAACGAGAGGAAGATCATCGCGAGGAGGGCAGCTTTCGAACTGCGGCCAAATAGTGTGGTCAATCTGGGGATAGGCATGCCGGAAGGGGTCGCACAGATCGCCAATGAGGAGAGGGTTATCGAATTTCTCACGTTGACGGCCGAACCAGGGGTGATCGGGGGCGTGCCCAACGGGGGACTCAATTTCGGAACCGGAACGAACATAGATGCTCTCATCGACCAACCATATCAGTTTGATTTCTATGACGGAGGCGGACTGGACATCGCTTTTCTAGGGGCGGCCCAAGTCGACGGAGATGGAAATGTCAATGTCAGCAAATTCGGGAGGAAATTTGTTGGCCCGGGCGGATTTATTAACATCAGCCAGAACTCCAAAAAAGTCATTTTTTTGGGAACTTTCACCGTCGGCGGCTTAGATGTCTCCATTACTGACGACGGCATTAGAATCAATCGGGAAGGAAAAGGGCTGAAGTTCGTCGATCGAGTCGAACAAAAAACATTCAGTGGAAAATACGCAACAATGCGGCAGCACCCGGTACTCTATATTACTGAGCGCTGTGTCTTCTCCCTTCGTGAAGATGGGATGGAACTGGTTGAGATAGCCCCGGGGATCGATCTCGAAAGGGATATTCTCGCAAATATGGGGTTCAGGCCGATTATGAACAGACCGCCCAGGCTGATGGACGCCAGAATCTTCAGATTGGGTCTCATGGGCCTGAGAGACGAGCTTCTGACGATTCCTCTCGAGCATCGTTTGACCTACTCCCCGGACGAAAACATGTTCTTTGTCAATTTTGAGAATCTCTATGTTCGATCGAGTGAACAAATTCAAAGAATCAGGGAAATGGTGGAGCAAATGCTCTCGCCATTGGGCAAAAAAGTTCAAGCTATCGTAAATTACGATAACTTCAACATACTTCCGGAACTTGTCAGCGAATATTCGGACATGGTCAAATACGTCATGAGATTCTATGAGAAGGTCACACGATACACCACCAGCACCTTCCTCCGGATGAAACTGGGTGACGAGCTGCAGAAACGGGGTCTGGCGCCCCATATCTACGAAACCCGCGATGAAGCAAGGAATGCGCTTTCATATTTGACCCACTCGGGATAGGTTTTTGGCGCCAGGCCGAGCAGGGTCGAACATCCAGGTTTGAATTTCCGTGAGTCAAGGACGGACAATTGCCTTAATTATAGAGCAAGCGTCACGTGAACCACACCCTGCGTGCGTGATGTCTTCACAGGAAGACCGCTGCGGGTGAAAACTGAAAGCATCTTGGCATTTTCAGGCAACACATCTGCCTCGAATTGAACGATCCCATTTTCACGGGCGATTATAAGAAGGTGTTTCATGATCAGCGTGGCGATACCCAGCCCCTGGTAAAGGTCATGCACCATGAAGGCGATCTCGGCACTGCGGATCTCAGTGGGAGAATCATATGCAAAGTATCTCCCCCCGCCGATAATTCTCGAATCATCAACGAGGACAGCGACCAGGGCTACATGATTGATAAAGTCAACTTCAGTAAAATACTCGAGTTCCTCGTCGGTTATTCTGCTCTTGTTTTGGAAAAATCGCAGATATAGCGACCGCTTATCAACCTCGTGGAACACTCCGCGAAGAAGCGGTGCGTCCTCGGTTCGAATCGCCCTGATCGTGATGATCTGTCCGCTTCGAATAGTCTCGACTGCATTGTAATTTGATGCGTTCATCATGAGGCAGGTCCTCTCTGGCATCCATCGGGAAACCCCTAATTAGAAACGAGCAGTTTCCAATTAGGAAAGTCAGCAAGTTGGGTCCTGGAGAGGAAAAGCGGAGGCGCACCCGCATACGCCTCGCAGAATGTCGAGGATGGTTGACGACGCCAGGGCGCAAGGACCACTTCCCGGAGGGAAACCTGTCAGTGGCTGTGGTAACCCGTATTCAGTCCGCCCCGCCTCAAGCCATCCTGAAGCTCGAGATTCAGCTCCCCGGACCCGGCGATACGATCCCTTTGATAATCATCACAGGGAAAAAGCAAAAGTGACCGGCCCCATCAATGCCTTCCCTGACGCTGGTGAAGGTAACGGAAAATCTTTCATCTTCAAAGATTCGTAACCGTTCACCGAGGTGGCATAGGTTCAGTGAATGAGGGAGGGCGGGTCGTCCCCTTGAAAGCCGGCTCCATGAGATCCGCCAGAAAATGGAAGGCGTTTTTGCCTCGAAGCTGACAGGTCCTGGTGACAGTGAGTATTCTTTCAGTGAATCGTTCACCTGCTTCGGACTGATTGCCGAAGCACAGCTTTCTCCACTGCACGGCAGGTCGGAGGCCCCTCTCAGCGAAATTGTTGGTCGGTTCGACGCCCTCGTGGCTCAGGAAGGTGAAAAGACAATGCCAATAGCGGAGTAACCGCTTCGCCCGTGTGCGCACCAGCTTGTCGGAGCTCTTCGAGTACTTGAGGCAATAGTTTTTCATGCGAGCCCTCATGAGGAGGGTCGCATCGAGCAGTTGGCTCCGGTCGATGATGCCACCTTTAAAGGCATGCCAACAAGCGAGTATCTGCCCGATCTCGTGCAACATGTTCTTTGAAAACATCCAGGCCTCCGGGCTGCTCCGGCCCTCCTTGAGTCCTTTGAGCTTCCGGATTATGTGAGCCCAGCAGAGCTGGCGGACCCCGTTCTTATGGTACGAGTTGTAAGCGGAATGATCATCGGAGGTGATAACGCCGTTAAAGACGTCGCCCAGAACGGATTTGAGCACTTTGGCTCCCCGGCATGCGGCTATACTGAAGTATACGACCAGGGGGGAGACGAAGACCCAGAGATAGCGGCGATCCCCCTTGCACTTCCACCCGGTCTCATCGATATTGAGATTGAGCGCTCCAGGAAGGGTATGTCTTGCCTCTTCAGCAGGCGCCTCCAACTCGGGGCTGACGCGGTCCACGCAATTGCACACGCTCCCAAGACACAGATTCAGACCGAAAAGCGTGTTCATGATTTCAACGATCCCTCTTCTGCCGATCTTATGGACGGAGGTCAGGTAGGCGACTGCGCCGTGGACGCGCGGGCCGAACTGAGTTTGCGCCACCTCGGCGGGAAGCTGCGCCCGTGTTTTATAGCCGCAGATTTCGCACCCCAGTTCATGGCAGCGATGCTCGGTGGCAGTGGGCTTGATTTTAGGCAATTCAAAAGTCTGGAAGCGTGTGGGCTCGGAGGTCTCCGGGCAGTTTCCCGGGTCCATTGCGGCGGCGCAATTCTCACAAGCGTCAGGATAATGATCGACTATGTTGTCCATCCTGTCGGCGGAGAGCAGTTCTTGGCTGCCCGTTGGGCTGGCTCCAGTTCCAGACGGCGCGTAGCCGCTTGGAAAGAGCGCACCGTCCTTCATCCGGATGATCGGCAATGACCTGCCGGACAAAAGCGATGTCGGCGGCTGAAAAGGTTCGGTTTCGGAAAGTGAGCGTATTTTCCATGCATGATGGAATAGCTCATCAGGCTTTCGAACGTAAGCAGAAAATGCTTCCAGCGAGCGGATGCCGGTGAACGGTTACAAAAGTCCTGGAAACCGGAAAGCCCGTTCGCAAAACCGTCCTGTATAAGCGTAAGGATGGCGGCATCTTCATGGGCGCGCTTCCTATACGGGCTGTATCTGGTAAGGAACCCGGCGCCCTCTATCTGGAAGGCTTCCTGGATGACATCTCTGAGTTGGCAAGGGCCGAGGAGACCCTCGCTCAATCGCAGGTCTACCTGGACAGGATCATCAATCATCCCGGATCCCTTATTTGTGAAAGACGGAAAGCACCGCTTTCTCCTGGTAAACGATTCCTTTTGCCGCTTCCCGGGTCGCTGCCGCGACGAACTCATCGGGAGAACCGATCATGATTTTTTCCCGAAGGAACAGGCCGAACTGTGCCAGGCGATGGACGACAAAGTATTCGCCACCGGCGAGGAAAACATCAGTGAGGAAGAACTCGGCGATGGTAAGGGATGTGCGCATACGGTAATCATCAAGAAGGCATTGTGCGCCAATGAAGCCGGGGAAAAGCATATAGTCGGCATCATAAGAGACATCTCGGAACAGAAGAAGCTTGCGCAGCAACTGCACCAGCGCAGAAAATGGAGGCGATCGGAACGTTTGCCGGAGGGATAGCCCACGATTTCAACAATATTTCGACCCCCATCATGGGCTACGCGGAACTGGCTCTAAATAGACTCCATCCGACAGATCCCCTCAGACCGGGGCAGGAGCAGATACTGCGCGCTGCTATTAGAGCCAAAGATCTGGTCGGGCAAATTTTAAAATTTGCCCGACCAGGCAGAGATAAGCAACTGAGCCCCGTTTCCGTGCATCAGATTATGAGAGAAGCCCTGAGGTTCTTACGGGCATCTCTCCCAAGTTCCATAGAAATCTTCCACCGGATTGAAAGCGGCCTCGCCAATGCCGATCCGACCCAGATATACCAGCTCCTGATGAATCTATGCACCAATGCCGCCCACGCGATAGGCGACAAAGGGATTCTTGAAGTCGGCCTCTCCCGTGTCGAATTCACTCAAACCGATTTGGCCGCAAAGGCGATAATCGACCTCAAGCCCGGACTCTATTCGAAACTTTGGACACGGGCGTCGGAATGGATGCGGCGACAGTGAAGCGCATCTTTGACCCGTACTTTACGACCAAGGAGGTTGGAAAAGGGACCGGTCTTGGACTGGCGATCGTCAGTGGGATGGTCAAGCGGCACCAGGGTGCGATTGAGGTGCAAAGATCTGCCGGAAAAGGCTCTACTTTCAGCATCTATATCCCCGCAATTGAAAGAAAGCGCCAGGAAGCGATCGAGGGGTCCTATCCTTTGCCAGGGGGCGGGGAAAAGATTCTGCTCATAGATGACGAGCAGTCTGTTCTTGAACTGGGGGCCGCCGTTCTGGAAGAGCTCGGGTATCGTGTCGCCGCACATACCGATAGCGCACTTGCCTGTGAAGCCTTTACAGCAAACCCCCGGGAATTCGATTTGGTCGTTACTGACTACACAATGCCGAAGCTGACCGGACCTGACGTGATCGATGCGATACGAAAAATTCGCAATGATTTGCCGATTATACTTTGCACCGGGGGTGGCGAAATTGCGATCGACAATGGTTCGATCGAACACGGGCCGGCAGTTTTGCCAAAGCCTTACACACTGAGGGAATTTTCAGACTTGGTCCGTAGAGTAATCGATTCCGAGAAGGATCCATCTAGGGATATTTGAACGGAATGCCCAATTTGGCCATCTTGCTTCTGAGCGTGTGGGGATTGACTCCAAGGACCTGAGCTGCTCCACGGGGGCCGCTTATTCTCCCCCCGGTATTTTGCAGCGTTCGGCGTATGTGCTGCGCCACAACCTGATCGAGCGTGAGGGATTCAGTGCCCTCAAGGCGCCCCGGGACGGTTTCTTCCACTAACCCCGGGATTTGGAGATGTTCGAATTGCAGCCGTCCGTTGTTCCCCTTGCCCCGGTTATGGATGAGCTCGCGCTCGATCAGATTTTCCAACTCACGCACGTTTCCGGGCCAGTGATACATTTTTAGACGCTCGATCTCTTCAATGGGAACCGAAGGTTGCGGATAGATCTTGAGCTCCTTGGATTTCCTTTCAAGAAAGTAGTGGGCCAAAGCCGGAATATCCTCTTTTCTCTCCCTCAAGGGAGGAATCACTATCGGGAATACATTCAGCCGAAACCACAAATCCTCCCGAAAAGCGCCTGCTCTTACCAGCTCTTCCAAGTCCCTGTGGGTTGCGGCAATGACGCGGACATCCACAGAGATCGTCTTTGTTCCACCCACTCGCTCGATGGTCTTTTGCTGAAGAACACGCAACAGCCTCACCTGCGCCTGAGGAGGAAGTTCGCCGATTTCGTCGAGAAAAATGGTTCCCCCGCAAGCTCGCTCGAAATATCCTCTCTTTTGAGCAATAGCGCCTGTAAAGGCCCCCTTCTCATGCCCGAAGAGTTCACTGTCCAATAAATTCTCGGGGATCGCCCCGCAGTTCACTGCAACCAGGGAGCCGTCTTTCCTCGATGAGGTGGCATGAATCGCGTTGGAGATAACTTCCTTGCCCACACCGGTCTCTCCAAGCAGGATTACCGGGCTGTCCAGAGGCGCCACCTGCCTGACCATCTCCATTACCTTCTTCAGGCCGAATTCGGCCCCGATTATCTCGCCGCCTGAATGGCGCCTTCGCAATTCCCGGCTAAGTTCCCGGTTTTCGGCGTCGAGTATGTCCTTTAGTCTTTCGAGTTCTTCATAGCGCAGCGCATTGGACATCGCGATCGAAAACGGCCCCCGCAGGAGCAGAGCCCGGTCGGCATGCTCCCTGGTAAAAACCGCGCTACCCTCTGCCAGAACGGTGAAAGCGCCTATGTTTTTGCCCTCCATGCCCAGATCCATGATCAGAGCGGAATGGTGCGCAAGGTCGATATACGGGCGAAGGTCCTTCACCACGGAGTACTCTTCCGTCCGGTCAATGAGCAGGATCTTGCCGGTTGCTACCACCGACACGAGATCCTTGACCGATTCCCTGGACAGCGGCACAGGCGGCAACGATTTTTTGCCGCCAAGATGATCGATTACGAGCATCGTCGTAAGGTTTCTGGAACTCGGCTCAAACAAGGCCAGAGCCACATGGGAGGCGGGGATGAATGACCGGAAATATTGCAGGCAGTTAAACAATGCTTTCTCGACATCGAGGCTGCTGCAAATTTGCAAGGTGGCGTCCCGGAAGAACTCGAATTCGCTTAATTCCATAGCTCACCCTCAGTCGGAAATTTTTGGGTAAATATAGCTCGATTTTGGACCGAATTCATTGGAAAACGATATTTCACAAAAAAAAAGACCATATTTCCACAATTCCGGCTCGCCTCGGCTCCATCGCGTCGTTGCTCATCAGAAAACCAGTTAAAAATCAATTACTTGTAAATACATTCCTTCATTGGCATCAGTGTTGCTCCTTATGCCGGGTAACTGTGGAAATGAATGGTACCGAAAAATAAATTCAATTATCTCAAGGAGAACAAAATGAAAAAAGCTCTGACAACCCTGCTTCTGGTTTTCGCCATGGTCGGCTTCATCGGTTTTACCGGCTCGCCGGCCGGCGCAGCAACTGCCTCTGAGTACTGCAATCCCGCTTATACAAATTGGATCGGGGCCCCGGGAAGCCAGGGCGCTGTGTGCCCGACGGCTGTCGCCTCCGCCCCGGACCCTGCGCCGGTGTACTGCAATTCCGCTTACACGGCCTGGATCGGAGCGCCGGGAAGCGAAGGGGCAACGTGCCGCGGGCTTGTCGCAAGCCACGGGAATAATGCCGGGAATTAACCCTTCAAACACGTCCGGTACCAACGGAGCAGGGGGGCGGGGTTTCCGTCCTCCCCTCCATAAAGAACAGGTTTTCTGTATAAAGCTGCATAAAGGAGCAAAAAATGGTCTGGCTCGAAACGATAAGTATTCGCTCGGCCGGGATTACCGAAGCCCGAGAAGTCCTGGAACTCTGCAGTCAGATCGCCGAATCTACTGCGCCCGACACTGCGTTGGGAGTAAAGGTATTTTGCAATGTCGCTTATGCGACCGACATCAGCATCCATCTTCAATGGAATTCGGATCCCGGACCTTCGAGCGTTTTAGGAAATGAGTTGACTGCGACGCTTCGTGACTTTGGCTTGATAAGTCACACGGTGTGGATCGAGCAAGAACATCCAGCCGGTCTCCATGTTTTGGAAACGGGTCCGGGGCAAAATCCAGCAGGAATACGGAAAAGGAATGGCCGCCAAGAAGTTGGAATTCTGGGAGAAAACCGAAAATTTGCGCGCAGGAGACAAGAATTCGTGCGAGAAACCTGATCCGGGTGGCCGGACCACCCGGTCAGTATTCAAAAACAAGCGGAGCAAACAGAATACCTCGTCTAGATCATGCTCTGCCTGAATTTCAGGTCAATCCCCAACATTAGTTCCGCAACACCTCCTTCCGAATATTCGCGCCCCTCTTCGTGATCTTGTTCGGCCTCATGGTATCGGCATTATAGAGCATAACACCTTGCTTCCTCGCCCGATCAAGACCCCGATCCGGCTCATTTCGAAAACCTCGTCCCTTATCAGAAGCTTGCCCGTGCGGTCGGCAGGCTCCTGCAGACGTTTTGACAAACACGGAAAACGAGGCTGTTTTTCCATGCGTCGATTAAGGATATTCCACGAATAAATGTATTGTATTTCCTAAATTCTTGCTCGCAGCAGGCGCTATAAATCGGAGTGCATCTTTATTATTTATTTAAATCGCTTACTTATGGAAAAACGTCCTGTTTGGCATCGGTGTTGCTGTTAAAACGATTAACTGCGGAATATGGATGCAGAAACACGAAACCAAATTGCTGAAAAAGGAGAAAAGAAATGAAAAAGATTTTGAATGGCGCCTTGATTGGGTTGTCGATTATGGGATTGGTCCTGGTTTCCGGTGTAGCTACCCCGGCAATTGCCTCGAACGTTGCTCCGATGTGTTTTGCCGGTTCCTGTCCCGATATGAGCAAACCGGACGCCTTGCGCCCGAGCGGCCCGTATGCTTGCGGTATCGCTTCGCCGGCGGACCCCGGCTATCTCCTTGCGCGTGCACTTCCCTGCCGTGTCGACAGAAACCTGGCGGCCAAATAACACCCGAAGCGCTGCCGCGGTGCAAAAGGGATGAGAGAGATCTTCCACCGGCTCTCTTATCCCTTTTCCTATTCAGATTCCTGCGTGCCGACTCGGCAATGCGTGATGCCTTCCATACTTGTCTACAGGAGTATTGACCGATGCCGGTTTTGTTCATCTCCAGGGGAAGCATGTCCGGTGCGTGCCAAGTGGTAGAGTGTCTTGGGAAAAACACCGGGATCAGGTGTATCTCGCGGGAGAGCCTGGTAAAAAGAGCCATGCGCCATAGCGAGACGGCTCGCAGACTGTTGCAGGAATTAAACGGCGCCATTTCCCATTATGAAAGGTTCAGCGCATTGCGGTGGCGCTATCTGGTGCTGCTGCGACACGCGCTGTTGGAGGAAATAGTTGAAGATAACGTAGTCTATCACGGCTATTCCGCCCATTTTCTCCTGCCCGTTCTCCAGCATTTTATCAGAGTGCGAATAGATGCCCCGATCGAGTTTCGTATCAGGATGACGATGGAGCGTCTCAAATGTGATGAGGAAAAAGCCGGCTCCATAATCAAGACCGACGACGAGCAACGGGTGAAGTGGGCTCGATTTATGTACTGCCGGGATATTCGCGATCCCCGCTTCTATGACTTGCATCTGAATCTCGGCCACATGAGCCTTAAGGCGGTGTGCGGTCTTTTAACACAATCCTTTTCCGAACAGGAATTCCAGGCGAATCCGCAAACCAGGGAAGAGGTGAAAAAATTACTCCTCGAGGCCACCGTCCAGGCAGCGCTGGTGAGCGATGCGCGACTCAGTGAATGCGAGATCAGTGCAAAGCTCGAAGACGGGTGCATGAATCTCTACGGTCCCTATCTCGGGGCCGTGAGGGCCACTGCGATCGATGTCGCAAAAAAAGCTGCCTGCACCGCCGACGTCTTCTACAAGCCCGGCTATTCACCTTGGTTGGACACTTTTTCTTAGATAACCTGTCATTCGCTTCTGACACGAGGCAATGAGCTCCCATCAGCTTTTCCATGCATCCCGGGGAGGTCCCGAAATGTGCGAACACGACTTTCACAATGAGATTTCCCAGGCCCTTGACCAGATTCAAAGACTGCTGGATCGCTCCGTGGGCTGCCAGGAGAAGATCCAGGAAATCCAGACCAACATGCAGGAACTGGAAAAGGAGGGCACTTCAAATCTTGTCCAATCGGTCACTGCATCCAACACCCTGGCCGACCAGAGGACCGGGATGGCGCAGGAAAGAACCGCTCTCGTTCGGGAACAGACCCGCTTATCGACCAGATCGACCGAACTGGCGACGATCCGTACCGATCTTGCCCAAGACCGCACTTCGCTCGCCGGCCAGCGGACCGACCTTGCTGCCGTGCGCTCTCAACTCTCCAGGGCCAGAACCAATCTGGCTTTCCAGCGCACCGAGATGGCGGCCGACCGCACCCGATTTTCCAGGGTCCGAACGGAATTGTCCCGTGGACGAACATTCCTGGCGCTCGTCAGGACAGGCCTGGCGTTTCTGACCTTGAGCGTCGGTTTCTATCGGTTTTTCGGCCCTTCCTGGTGGTCCATCTTCGACGGCCTGATTGCTCTTTTCAGCCTGACTCTCACAATTTCGGGCCTTCTGGGATATCGGCGCACATGCCAAACCATCAACAATGTGGAACAGGCCGTCATCCCGTCACCGGATTGGGAAACGGCATTGTAAAGTGAACAGTAAGCCGGCTGCAGACCAAAATCTTTGATCGCAAAATCTACGCGCCAAGGGGAGACCTGGGTTCTCACGAATTTCGTGAAAAACGATATATCACGAAAAGATATACGATATTTCCCAATTTCTGGCTCGAATCCCTTCGATTGATTGCCTGCAAATCAGGATTAATACTGAAAAATCCGTATCTTAGATAATCAATTCCTCGGTTGGCACCGGTATTGCTCTATAAGCCGTGGAATTGGGGAAATGAGCGCGGAAACTCGAATTCAATCACCTAAATTTCAATCATCTCAAGGAGATCAAATGAAAAGGGCATTAGCGACTCTGCTGTTGGTTTTCGCCATGGTTGGCTTTATCGGGCTTATCGGCTCGCCGGCCGGCGCAGCAACTACCTCTGTCTACTGCAATCCTGCTTATACGAACTGGATCGGAGCGCCGGGAAGCCAGGGTGCTATCTGCCCGACGACTGTCGCCTCTGCTCCGGATCCGATGCCGGTTTACTGCAGTTCCGCGTACACGGCCTGGATCGGGGCGCCGGGAAGCGAAGGGGCAACATGCCAGGGACTTGTCGCCAGCCACGGGAACAAGGCCGGAAATTAACCATTTAAGCTCATCCGAGTCCTACCGAAGCAGGGGGGGGCTTCCGCCCTCCCCTCCCCAAAAAAGCAGTTGAAAGAGAGTCGATCCGGCCTCCTTTCGAGGGGTCGAGACACATCTAGCCTACAACCGCTGCCGAAGGAATAGCAGAAGCACATTCTCCATCTGCCCAACGGATTCCCACACATATCGTTTCGATCTCATCGCTTTCCCTGCTTTTCCAAGTTTCTGAAGGCTCTAAGCAAATAACCATCTTCAGTCGAAAAATCCCGACGTTAGATACGATCCCGTTTTTGCGTAACTTCACTAAAACACGATATTTCGCGAAAAATTAGACCAAGTTTCCCCAATTTCGGCTCTCAGCCATTCAGATTAACGCGAAATATATTTTTTTATCAGCAAAATCAAACCCTTATAAAAGATTCCCCCGTTGGCATCCCTGTTGCTGAATATGACTGATAACTGCGGAAACGCACAAACACGGACTTGCAAAGGAGAAAAAAGAATGAAAAAAATAATGAGTGGAGCTTTGATTGCGTTGTTTCTCATGGGAGCCGCTCCGGTTTCCGGCATCCATACCCCGGCGCTCGCCTCACAGATACATCCGATGTGCTGGGCCGGTTATTGTCCCGATATGACCAAAAAGGATCCGCCCGCCAAATCGTCCGATCCCCGCGCGTATCACCGGGCCGATCCTCCGAGGGAACGGGTTGCCCCAACCCCCATGGGCAATGTCGGCTTCTGATTCTCAGTAAACCAAAACGGTGCGGGATAGTTCTCGGCCCAACGGCGAAGTCGCCCCCGGATTTCCGGGGGCGCTCCACTCGACGCAAAAAACCGACCCACCTTCCCTCAGTAAATTGACCCACCCGGCTTGCAACTCTGGAATTCTCTTTTTTTGATCCCGCCAAAACGCGCCTTACTGGTGCTTTTGATTGCGTTGTTTCACATGGGTTTCCGCCCTGGTTTCCGGCATTTTAAAAAAGAGTGATATTTCAGAAAAAATGTATCATATTTCCTAAATCATTACGCGCAGGGATTCCAAAGCGCCGCGCCCCAAATTACTTTCCCGTTGCATATCAATGCCTTATGACAAATGCCCGTGCATGGCATGACAATTGCCTTGAAATTAGGAGAACAGGAAGAGCAATCCTTTTGAAGAAAGGAAATTGAAATGAGCACTATGAAAAAAATCAAAAGGGTCAAGATGCTGCTGGCTAAAACTGAACAGGCCTTACACGGCCATTTTCAGCACAAATTGAATGCAATGCACGTCTATTGCCATTTGAGCGGGCTAATCGGAAGCCGGTATGCCATGGCTGTTGCCCGAAAGTGGGAAAGAAACCTAATCTATTCACATATTGTTTACAGAAAATGAACGCCCGGGGCATCGCTGCGTCAGCACAAAAAGATAAGGAAGTATGACAATGCAAGCGAAGTATCAGCGAATTAAATTCAAATAGTGTTCCTGGGGCTGCTTTCCCTACTGGTCCTGGCAAGCCTCATTGTTTGGTACAAGAAGAGAAGTATAGAAGAAAGACCTGATCGCGCCATTATTTTCGGCCCAATTCGCGCAATGTACGTATGTTATCAGTGCGACACCATCTTCAATTCACCCAGATGCCCATTATGCGATGCAGAGGCCGTTTTGCCTCTGATACAACTTACGGGAAGCATAATGGAAGATGAGAGGCTCGCAGCCGTACTCGGCAAGCTGCAGGGTTCCAGCGCATGGAAATCGCCAAACTCTCAGAGCTTGCGCAATGGGGGGGGGAATAATTCCAATAGCTTCGTCAGCGCTGGAATTATCCAGCAGTGAGCAGTCTGCGTGCCGGGATTGCGCCATAGCTCATATGGTTGGTGTGCCTTTAAACGGCTCTCAAAAGCCCGCACATGGTGAGAACGGGGTTTAGCAGGATTCTCTACAAGGACCCTGGGGTCCCCCCGTATCTAAAAAGGAAATGTGACGAAAAATTGTCGGAAAGAAAGGAACGGCGATGGAAAGAGGCGCCCGGCGCCGGCAACCACGATCGGGAAGTGGTCTGCTTCACAGCGCGTCAACTATTCGATCGGGAGAAGAAACCGATATGGCTTCTGAATATCAACCGAGCGCGTACCCCAAAGATCTTGCATCTTTCGTCCTGGACCATTGGCAATCCGGTGGCGAACGGGGATACGCCTCAATTCCGAATTCCGCTGAGTTGGAGCATTTGATCTCAATTTGTTACCAGGCGAGTCTGCTTCGCGATGAGGAACGCTCGGTGAGGTTTCGGATTATCTTTCTCGCCCCGGATCGTTTTCCGCCCGATCAAGGGCCGCCAACCGGCCTGCACAGGCTTTTGTTCAGCGGCCCGCTGCCATTTACCGCGCGCGAATTGCGCAAACTCTCGTTTTCTATAGATTTCTATGGTTCCCTGATAGGATTGTGGCGTGGTGAAAATGGCGGATTTTCGATTTGGGGACTTGTGCATTCCGGCTCGCGATGGGCTCAAAGTTTCAATGGAGGAGGCAAAAGGTTCCAATCTCTTCCCGACTCTTTGGTAATAAACGTTACAAGCCCCGGACACATAACCGTCAACAACGGGTCTACCGAAATCGGCACCCTGAATTCCGGGAAGATTATCCGCCCCTCCAGAGCTGTTCTCGATTCTATGTGGCTCGATTCGGAATTCGCCTCCATAGTCGATGAGGAGGTTGCGTTGCACCTGGAAGCCCGGAAGCGTGCTAAAAGCCCCTGGGCTGTGATCGATCCCGGTTTTTTCAGGATACTAAAGAAACAGATCGTGATGAGAATGATCGGAAGGATTCGCTCCTACAGGCATGGGGGCGCCCTGATCTCCGTCCCCGATGAACTTAAAGCCCGATTTTTGGAGCCCAATCCCTACGTAAGGCTTAAATACAGATTCATCGACGAAGAACCCTCCAGACGATTTCGCACTCTTATTGTGAGTATTGCCAATGAATTGGCTGAAATTTACGGCTCTGCCGATAGTCCGCCGAAGGAGGCAGGCTGGGCGGAGTACTTGACGAGCAAAAATCGTACTCTATACAGGCTCAATGAGTCGCTGTTCGAGTGGGCCCATCTGGTTGCAGGCATGACCCAGGTAGACGGGGCCGTACTGGTGACGCACAGATTGGAACTGATCGGATTTGGCGCTGAGATATCCGGCAAGCTGGAGCGTATCGATGAAGTAGCTCATGCTTTGGATTCCGAAGGAATTGAGATCATAAAGGAGCAGACCGGCGGCATCGGTACTCGTCATAACTCGGTTTACAGCTTTTGCAATGCGCTGCATAACGCCGCGGCGATAGTAGTCTCACAGGACGGAACCGCACAACTGGTAAAGTGGAACGGAGATATGGTGACCTTCTGGGAACAGCTCTTACCGAGCCTCATAGAGGTATAGCAGCCATTGGCTGCATATTTGTGTCTACACACTTGCCCGCAAGCCCGGGGATTGATCCAGCCCCAATTCCGGCCAACTATAATTAATGGTTTTTATTTGCTTTCCCAGAAGCGACGGTTCTCTACATTAAACAAAATTAAATAATTTTCATCGCAAAAACGGTGGGAGCGTGGCTAATTTCGACACCGCCCGTTAAGGCGCTCGAGCTCAACACGCGCCTCAATAGATCGTGGGCCAAGAAAAACGTTATCGGCCCGTCCACCACCCGGGACGCCTGTGATAGACTCCTCGCAGATAATTCGCGCCACTTTCGCGCAAAAAGGCAGCCGCCTTTTCCGTCTCGCGCCTTCGGCCATTGTGCACTTGCATTTCAGCGGGGGCTCCCTTCTCTTTCAACTCACTTTCCATCATCTGCTTTCCATCCTTGAACGGTTCATTATAGCAATGGGTCGAAAGCCCTCGAGCCGAATTCCTCTCCAGGAATTTTTTAGGAAGGCCGACACACGCACCGCGACTGCAGTTCCTTTCGAGGAATGGCTTTCTTTTTTGTTTTACAGTGCATACACTCCCAGCTTCGGTCGTTTTTATGATACCTGCAAGCTCTCGACTCACACCATCGGAGAGCTGCCTCATGAAGCGCTCAGCCTCCCGGCCAGTTTTATTTTTCTGGTAGAGGAAGACCTTATCGAGCCAGAAGTTCAGGTCTTCAATAAAAATGGCCACATCCTTCTTGATTCGTTTCTTGCCGAAGTAATAAAGAAGGCTGGAATCGGCTACAGGGTTCCGTACTCTACGAGACATTCATTCGCAGCTTGGGCGTTGACCCTCGGGATGAACCCCAACAAGCTTGTCAAGCGCATGGGACATGGCTCAAAGAAGATGGTCTATGAAGTCTACGGCAACTACGTTGAGGGTCTCGAAAAGGACGCGGACAAGATTTTGGAATATTTTGGCAATGACTTCACCAGATTGTAAAAAAGAAAGCCTTCGCTTTCGCTGTCATGACCGGCGAAAGTCTCAACGAAAGTCGAAGGCTCGGGATTACCAAGTATCCGAAAGTATTGCTAACAATCTGGTGGAGGCGGCGGGAGTTGAACCCGCGTCCGAAAGCATTCCGCCAAAGCTTCTACATGCTTATTCCGCTCTTTGATTCTCGCCCCGGCGACCTCCTGCGGACGGGATTTCTCCGGTGCACAGCCCGCTAAATCTCACTGCCAACCACTGCAGGCGTCATGGCGGCAGCCATCCCGCTTAGTCGACGCCCCCATTGGCCCCCGCGGGAGCAGGACCTGGAGACGGCAGCCGCGGTTAAGCGGCTACAGCGAACGCGTAATCGTCTGCGTTTGTTTTATTCCCCACTGTTTAACGAGCAGCAAGGACCTCGGCATGCAACTGTGACTTCTTTACCTCCGTCGAACCCGTTTCGCCCCCCTTTCAAAAAGATGTAAGATAATTGTATAGCTTTTCCGGCCAAAGTCAAGCTGTGCCGTTCACGCTCCTTCGTGCAGCAAATAATCGCGAAAACAGTTCCGAAGATTGCTGTAGATCCCTTTGCGGCTGTTTGTCACATAGAGGCAGTGGCGGACATGGAAGATTTCGTTCGCCACTCTTTCCACCGCCCATTGAGGCTCCGTCTTTCCTTCCCGTTCGAGCCCCGCCGTCAGGAGCGGCACGAGCTTATCGCTCATGCGCAGTTCGGTATCGACGAGCAGGAGAGCAACGGATGGGGAAAGCTCGCGGACCCTTGCAAGAAAAGCCTCGACGGCCTCGCGCTCAACGCCCCGAGGGGGCGAGGATTTGACCTCGATGTAGACAAGACGTCCCGCCACTTGGGCGATCACATCGTAGTCCCCGCCCAGGCGGGTATTTTCGAGCTTCACATTGAAAAGGGCGGGTGCTAGAAACTCCCGCCGAAGGATCTCGCACACGTACCACTCAAGAGTTCGGCCAAAGCTCGGGACCTTGCGTATGAGCCGGTAGCTCTCGCCGGCAAGGATAACGATCCCCAATTGGGCGAGCGTTTCCATGTAGGCTCCGACTGCCCTTCGAGAACAATACCGGGTGAGCGGGTCAAAGCCGTTTGCCTCCGGGGTCTTTATGAGATCCCTCAGGAAGAGCCGGAAGGAATACCGCCGCAGCATGCGATAGAAACGGATGAGGGAGGAATTGTGGATTTCCGGCGAAAAGAGAAGTTGGGCGTCTCCCCCGTGGCTCAAGACCGGAAACCCGAGCTGCCACAGGAGATTTTCGACCGGGTGTTTTGTCCGCGCGGAAAGGCTTTCGACGCTACGCTCGAGAGCCTCGATTCTTTCGCCCAGCTCAATGATGCGTCTTTCGAAAAACTCCTGCGGCTCCATTTGCCTTTTTCAGGAAGCTGCGGGCTTATCCAGAAGGACCCTTATTTCATAGGCGCCGGCAGTGCGCGCCTTGTCCACCGGGTAGCCAAGCTTTTGAAAAACCCCGAACGCCTGCTCATTTCCGAGCGGGATGTAGGAAACGATCCTCTTAATGCCTCGCAGCGCAACTTTTTGGGCCAGGTGGCGAATCATCGCGGTGGCCACCCCCCCGTGGGCGAAATCGGGATGAACGGCAAAGTCGACTTCGGCCGAAATGGCATCGTCCGCCAGGTGATAGCGGGCAAGGGCGATGAGCCTGCCCCGCCCCTTTTCCCCGGCAAAGCCGAGGATGCACATCTCCCGGTGATAATCGGTATTGACCATCGCCTTGACATCGTAGTGGGGGTAAACCTTGAGGAGCGAAGGAAACCGAAGATAGGCCTCGGTGTGGGGCAGCGAATAGAAAAACTCCTTTACGGCCCGCTCATCGATCGATTTGGAAGGCCGGAAGAAGACATTTCCCACACGCGGCAACTCCACGCAACACTCCCAATCGTGCGGGTAGATGGCACGCGTTGCGGCCGATTCTCCAGTATCCTTTCCCACGTAATTGATACGGCGGGCGGCCTCCAAAAGCTCGTCCCGAAAGTCCGGGTGGGCAATCGAGATGAGAGCGAGCGCCCGTTCCCGGATGCTTTTCCCCTGTAGCGCCGCGACCCCGTACTCGGTTACGACGTATTCGACTCCTCCTCGCGTAGTGACCACCCCGGCCCCTTCGGTGAGGGCGGGAACAATCCTCGAACGCGTCAGATCCATCGTCGTGGAAGGAAGCACCATGATGGATTTCCCGCCCCGCGAACCCTTGGCGCCCCGCAAAAAGTCGATCGTTCCGCCCACCCCGCTGTATATTTCGTAGCCGAGCGAATCCGCGCACACCTGACCGGACAAATCGACCTCCAGGGCCGAATTGATGGTCACCATCCTGTCGTTTTCCGAGATGATGGAGTAATCGTTTGTGTAGTCGATCGGATGGAGGGCGACCATCGGGTTGTTGTCTACGAAATCGTAGAGGTCGCGCGAGCCAAGGCAAAAGCTCGCAATGATTTTCCCCGGATGCAGGGTCTTTCGCGCATTGGTTATTGCGCCTTTTTTGACCAGGTGCAGGTAGGCGTCGGTCAACATATCGGTGTGGACGCCCAGGTCTTTTTTGCCTTCCAGGGCGTAGAGCGAGGCGACCGATAGGCTCCCCACCCCCGCACGGATCGTCGAGCCGTCTTCGACAAGCCCGGCCACGTGACTTCCGATATCCAGGGCGATTTGATTCATGATCGGAAGCCGCACTTCGAGAAGCGGCTCCTCGTACTCGACGAAGGCGTCGATGTGGCTCACGTGAATGAAGGAATCCCCCAGTGTCCTGGGCATCCGCGGATTTACCTGGGCGATCACGTGCCGCGCGCGCTCGGCGGCGGCCTTTGCGATATCCACAGCTATCCCGCAGGAACAAAAGCCGTGGTCGTCGGGCGGCGACACCTGGATGAGAGCGACGTCGATCGGCAGGGCGCCGGAGCGAAAAAGCCCGGGGATATCCACGATGTTAATGGGCGTATAGTCGGCCCGCCCCTCGGCGACCGCCTCCCGATTGGCCGAGGCCACAAAGAAGGACTTGAGGCGGCACTGGTCCACGCCCGCCTCGGTGAACCGGGCACTTCCCACACTCAGGATGTGCAGAATTTCCAGATCCGAAAGCCTGTGGAGCCTTTCTTCGAGCGCCTTGGCCAGATGCTGGGGCTCCCCGCCCCCCGAGCCCATGAACACCCGATGCCCGCTTCGAACGACATCGAGCGCGCTATGGGCATCCTTTTTCCCCTGCTCATAGAGCGGGCGCCATTCGCGAGTGATCTGCGAAGCCGATCTTGGAGACAAGCCAACCGGATCGATCGCCATAGAGCGTCCTTATTGGCGGGCGCGGTGGACGGCCCCGCCCCTGATCGCCCTGAAGGCATCCCGGATCTCTTTTCTGTACAGAAAAAGGATCAGCGCTATGCCCACAGGGACCATCGCAATGCACAACACCTGCCCCACCGTTAAACCGCCCCACACGTACCCCAGCGGCGGCGGGTCGGGTTCCTTGAAAAACTCGATTATAAACCGGAAGACGGCGTAAAAAAGCAGAAAAAAGGCAACCATCATGCCATCTTTAAACTGTCTTTTTCGCAGTTGCCACAGTATGATGAACAGAAGCAGTCCTTCGGCCAATGCCTCGTAGAGTTGCGAGGGATGCCGCGGGACCGGCCCCCCGGCCCATGCGGGCGCGTTCGGAAATATCATCGCCCAGGGAACGTGGCTGGGAAGACCCAGCAGTTCGCCGTTGATGAAATTGCCGATACGTCCGAGCCCCAGCCCGATCGGAGCGGTAACCACGGCCGAGTCGGCAAGAACGGCCAGGGGTATTTTCTTTCGCCTGGCAAATATCAATCCGGCGATAAGGCACCCGATAAGACCTCCGTGAAAGGACATTCCCCCGTGCCAGGTCGCGATGATTTCCAGGGGATGGCGGAGATAATAGCCGAAGTTGAGGTATTCGTAGAAGAGTATGAAGCCGAGCCGCCCCCCGGCGATTACGCCGATCGCCAGATAGAACACGAGGTCCTGAGCCGTCTCGCCAATCAGGCCGACCTGCTTTGAGCGCTCCTGTTTTTGAATCAGGAAATAGGCGGAGATAAAGCCCAGAACATACATCACCCCGTACCACCTCACGCGGACCGGCCCCAGTGAGAATATGACGGGATCAATTTTCGGATAAGGAATCATTTGTCGACCTCCACAACCCGGAAGGCTATCATACCGCGAGGTCGGGGTCAATCGACCGGTGCGCCGTCGAGGCGAAAGACTTTTGTGAAACAAGCCGTGAGCGGAGGGTCTTCGACCTGACCGACCCCCGGAAATAGAGAAAGGATTGCCGTATGCACGACACGAACGAAAAAAATCATGGCCATCATGGACATCACGCACATCACGAGGGCCATTCGCACGACCATGATGGCAAACACCCTGAGGAGCGTTTGGAGACGAGCAGGTTTCGCAAAATGGTGGAGCACTGGGTAGGGCACAACGAAGATCACGCCGGTTCCTACAGGCTTTGGGCCGGCCGGGCGCGCGAGGCCGGATTGGACAAATCGGGCGAGATCCTGGAGCAGATCGCCTCGGAAACCGTCGAGCAGAATAAAAAATTTCTGGAAATACTGCGCCTCCTCGACTCGCAGAAATGAAGCGCTAGTTGTCGGCGATCCAGGGCCAGGGGAAAGCCCGCCAAACCGTTTTCCTTCAATTACACCGGGGAGAAAATCAGAATTGATAGCGGGAGCCGTCCTTGCCGGAGGTCAGAGCCTGCGGTTCGGGAAAAACAAGGCGTTTCAGAAGTTCCGGGGCAAACGATTTATCGATCTAGCCGTCGAATCGCTTCGCCCGTTTTGCGACCCGGTCATGATCGTGGCCAACGAGATCGAACCCTACCTGGATACGGGCGCGATGCTGGTCCGGGATATCATTCCACACCTGGGGCCGCTGGGAGGCATCTATACGGCGCTTCTTTTCAGCCCCTGCGAATGGGTTTTTGTAAAGGCCACCGATATGCCCTTCCTGGTTCCCCCAATGGCCTCTCTTCTGCTCGAAGCCCGAAGAGCGGACCTCGATGCCGTCGTGCCCAAGGTGGGTGAATTTTTCGATCCACTGCTCGCGCTTTACAACCGGAGGTGTCTGCCTGTAATCGCACGCCAGTTGCAGGCCGCTCCCCCCAAGCTCCAGGTCGTTGCCTTCTACCGCAAAATCAAGCTCAGAACCATCTCGGAGGACGAGTGGCGAAAAGCAGACCCCGAGGCCGACAGTTTTACAAACGTCAACACCCTCTCCGATCTGGCCGAGATCGATGGGCTTCAATGACTAAACCCGGTTTGGATTTGATCTAAAGGCCGGAATCTGCTATCCAACTGTGTGGTAGGGACGGCTAAACAGCTCCCCTTTTGATATACGCATCCGGGGGTAAGCGCATTTCCGATTGACTGCAGCCAAAGGTCATTATGCTCAAGGGAACCATCATTGAAAGCGGTTATTACAAGATTCTCGAAACATTCATAGTTCCCAGGCTCATGGAGTGGAAGCTGACCCCGGATACCATCACGATCGGCGGGTTGCTGCTCAGCATGCTCGCCGGGCTTGCCTTCGCGTTTCTGCCTCTTCTGGGGGGATTTCTTACTCTCCTTGCCGGCCTGCTCGACACTCTGGACGGCTCCCTGGCAAGGGCCACCGGGCAGAGCAGAAAATTCGGCGCCTTTCTCGATTCGGTCATAGACAGGTACACCGAATTCATTATCTACCTGGGCATCTGGTTCTACTTCTACCGCGGCGACGACCGAACCCCCTACTCCCTGCTCATCCTGCTCATTCTTTTCGGCTCCCTCATGGTCAGCTACACCAGGGCCCGCGCCGAAGGCCTGGGGGAAAGATGCCTGGGGGGGGCCTTTCAGAGAGGAGAGCGGATCGTGCTGCTCGGGGCTGCCGGGATACTCAATCCGCTCGTCAATCTTTTCGCTGCCGGCCTCGCCGCCGCCTGGGCCATGAACCTGGCCTTGAAAAGCGCACTCGTCCTCCTGGCATTCGGCACCAACCTGACCGCCCTGTGGCGCTTCCTGCACGTTCTCAACCAGCTCAGAAAGAAAGCCTGAAAACCGCTCATCGGCTCGGGGGGAGAAATCGAAAAGAAAAGTGCCGCAAACTCAAATGGGATTGGGAGCCTTCTTTAACACTACCATGTCATCTTCTCGGTAAATTTCGAAAGAATCTCCCACCTTGAAGCCCAGCATCTCGACCAGAAGGGCCTTGTTGAGCGTAACGCTTCCGCTTTGGCCGATAGTTCGGAAATTGCCGGTTTTGATCACCACGGTGGGGTTGGATACCGGGGGTCTTTGCCGTTCGCGCCTGCGAAACGGAGTTCTATCCGGGGCCGGCTGCGCAACGGCCGGTACAGCCAGAACGGGGGAGGCCTGGCCGACAGGCTTGTTGAACTCCACCTGGGGGATCTCCCCAAGTTCCATAAGCCCCTTCAGATAGAGGTCCTGGACCTCGCTTTTGAATCGCAACCCGAAGACTTTCTGCACCGATTCCAGTGATCTGCCGTTTCTGATCTCGTTTACCACGAGTTTTGGATCGATATTCTTGTACTCGATCTGCATACCTTTCCCTTTTCGCACTAATGGCGTGGAATGAAAATTAATGGAATGTGGCACACCCTGAGGAAATACTTTTCTTCACTCGTTCGAAGAACAAAGGTATTACGGGTTTGGTGAAACCTGCCGAATCAGGCGCAGGGCCAAATTCGCTTTCCAGGGCGATAAATCATTCTCTGGGGAACCTGGATAAACCCTAAATAGCCGCATTCACGTTGTCAAGGAGGCACCCACCACGATTTGAAAACGGTTTTGCTGTAAAAGAGAAATCCTCCCAGGAGAGAACTCTATTATATCAGGTTAGCCAAACATGAGAATATGAATTTAAAGGTCGCTTCTATTTTTTTTCTTTTTTTTCCCGACCGGCGACGACGGCGGGGGCAAAACAGCCGAATGCGCGCCCTTCAAGGCAGAAGAGCAGTGAGACGAAACGAGAGCCAGACCGGCTTTCCTCCTCGCCTGCCCCGGTCACCCCATTGTGCGTGAAAATCGACGCTTGGATCGACCAAAAGGGAATTAATTTGAAAATTAACTCAATCGGGCTAGACCGTACCGTTGCGCGTCTTGGGCCTTCTTTTCACAGCGGGCCTGCTTTCCGGCGACTCGGGATCGAAACCGAGCGCAGCGGCTGCTGCGGCCTTCTTTTGCTTTCTTTCCTCGAGAAACTTGACCAGGTTGGCGGGAAGGCCCCTTTTCTTGGCGGCTTTGCTGCGAGCCTTGGTCAAAGATCTTGCCGAAAGGGGCTGCTTTAGAGAAAACCCCCATTTTTCCTTGTACTCTCGGGGCGTAAGGTTGTGCCCCCTGAGGTGCTTTGTGGTAAGCTGCCTCATCTGCGTTCCGCACTCGAGGCAAACGATCCTGTCATCCTGGATGGATTCCCGCGGTTCTATTGCAGCCGCTCCGCTCCCGACAGGGCTCATGTCCCCTTCCGCACCACTTTCCAGCAAAACGCCCTTCTCTTCAGCTCTCTGTATCTTTTGCAGTGTAGAGAAAATCCTGATAAGAGCTTGCTCGACCTGTTCGGCCGACATCTGCGCAACTGAGGCCTGGGTCTGAACAATCTCCGCCGCAATGTCCAGAAGTTTCTTCATCGTCGCCCCCGACAAAAACAGCTCAATCTCTCGATACTCATTGCACGATACTCATTAAAAGATAGATATCTACCAACCCTTTGTACCTAATACGCATGATGAAACATCAAGTCAACAGGAATCATCGACGCTAAATTTGTCACGGCGCCGAAAAAATCCACCGGTAACATCGCCGAGACCCTTTCACAGTAACCCGAAAAGCCCCGGGCTCTCGCTTTTCTTCCCCCCTTCGCACTTTCGCGGCTTGGAGTGAATAAATTTTCCGATCCCGCAAATTCACTCATTACGTAACCCAACCGTCACGCAAACGTAACAAATCGGGCGGTAGAATTGCGCCCGTTTTGTATAGCTTTCTTCCATTTGTTACCTGATATCCCGGCAAAAACCGTGCTATACTGCCGGGGCAACGGGAATTCCCAGCGAGGGGCACAATGAACCGATCGAAGATTCTGGTTGTGGAAGATGATGAGGACATAGCGCAGCTTTTGGCCCTTACGATGAAGAAGGCCGGCTTCGAGGTGGCCGTATCGGAAAACGGCCGGGACGCACTCCACCTCATTCGCAGGCATCCGCCCGATTTGCTCCTTCTGGATCTGATGATCCCCGGGGTCGACGGCTTTGAAGTCTGCCGGGAAATCAAGCGGGACCCCCGCACCGCGGAGGTCCCGGTCCTGATCCTCACGGCTCGTGGGGAGGAGATCGACCGCATAATCGGCCTGGAACTCGGGGCGGATGATTATGTGGTAAAGCCTTTCAGCCCGCGGGAGCTGCTTTTGCGCGTCCGGGCGATCCTGCGCCGTTCCGGCCAGGAATATCACCCCAGGGCGCTTTTCAACAAATCGGGCATGGAAATCGATTTCGAAGGCCACCGGATCAGCATCGAGGGGGAGGAAATCGTTCTTACGGCAACGGAGTTCAAATTGCTCTCCGAGTTGATAAACAACCAGGGAAAGGTTTTGAATCGTGAACAACTCCTCGACAGGGTGTGGGGGTATCATTTTGAAGGATATGCCCGCACGGTGGACACTCATATCCGCCGGTTGAGGCAAAAACTGCTCGGCTGCGCCGACTGGATAGAGACCGTGCGCGGCGTGGGGTATAGATTTCGGACTTGATATGCGTCCTCAATTAAGACTTAGATTCGGTCTTTTGCTTTCGGTGTGGGGGTTTTTTTTCGCAGCCCTGTTTCTTTCGGCCCTCTACCGCAACGGCCAAACCGTCGACAACTTTGCCGTCGCTCAATATATCGTCATAGTTGCCGGATTTTTCCTGGCGCTGCTAAGCCTTGTTTTTATCGTGAAAACAAATCACTCGGTGGGGATACTGAGCAGAGCGGCCGATTCGATCGGACAGGGCAAGGTGGGGCCGCTCACGCAGTTTTACCCCGGCCAATACCTCTACCCTCTCGCCAAATCGATTCGGGAAAACGCCGAGCGCGTCGAGTCCTACATCAAAACGATCACCGAGCAAAAATCCCAGCTCGAAAGCATCCTGGACGGCATAGAGGAAGGCATCCTGCTCCTCAACTCTTCGGGCAGGATCGATTCGTCGAACCGGGCGGCAAGGAACATGTTTTCCTCGGTCCTTGAACTCAGAGGCCGAAGGCCGCTCGAGGTGATTCGCAACACCGAGCTCCAGGCGGCGTGCGGCCGGGTACTCGCAAACGAAATCCATTCCTTTCACAGTGAAGTGGTCATGGGAACAGACCGGTTCTACCATGTGCACATTGTCCGGGTGGAGCAATCGCTTGGCGAGTACGGGGCGATCATCGCGCTCCATGACATCTCGGAGCTAAAAAGACTGGAAAAAGTGCGGCGAGACTTCGTAGCCAACGCTTCCCACGAGCTGAGAACGCCTCTTACCTCGATCAAGGGCTACACCGAGATGCTCCTGAGCGATGAAAGCGACCCTGAGGTACGCAATTCCTGCCTCGAGGTCATTTCCAAGAACACCGACAGCATGATAAAGCTTGTCAACGATCTGCTGCAACTTGCCAGGGTCGAAGACTACGACAACACCACCGATATGAGGCCGGTCAAGACCGGTGAGGCCCTCCTGGAAGCCTGGAAAGCATGCACTCCCCTTGCCGAGCGCAAAAACATCGTCCTGGAAAGCCCTCTTTTGCAGGAAGGGCCCCTGGTGCTGGCTGATTTCGAGCAACTCGTGCAGGTGTTTCGAAACCTTTTGGAGAATGGTCTGCGGTACAGCGAGGCCGGAGGAAAAGTGGACGTCTTTGCTCACGAGCAGGACGGACGGGTGACCATAGGCGTTGGCGACAGTGGCCCGGGGATCCCGCGAAAAGACCAGCAGAGGATATTCGAGAGGTTTTTCCGCGTAGAAAGGCATCGGGGCAAAGAGGCCGGCAGCACCGGGCTGGGGCTTGCCATCTGTCGGCACATCTTAAGGAATCACGGGGGGACGATCTGGGTGGAAAGCCCGCGCCAGGGCATGTCTTCCGGATCGATCTTTTTTTTCACACTTCCGGCGGCCAAAGATCCCAATCCACCGCAGAGCCGCTGAGAGCGCAGAGGTTCGCCGCCGTCGCTCTCGTCGGGATTGATCTTCCCGGGAGGATAGTGTAGTTTTTTTGAAACTCAAATTTTGAGGAGAAAGAGCTTGATACTACAATTTCCTCCAAACGGGCGGCGCGAGCGTTCCGGCCTGGTCAAAGCCGGGCGCGAAATCGAACGGGAAAGCTTTCGGATCATCGACGAGGAGATGGGCCACCATTCTTTTCCGGGCGATCAGTGGCAGATTATTCGGCGGGTTATCCACACGACCGGCGATTTCGACTATTCCCACCGGGTCTGTTTCACCCCGGATGCCATTTCCAAAGGAATGGAAGCCTTGGGGAAAGGAGCGCCGATCTACGCGGACACCAGGATGATCCAGGCGGGGCTATCTCCCTGGCGCCTGGAATGGCACGGCAACGAGGTGATTTGTCCCACCTCGAACCCGCAGAGCAAGGAAGCGGCGGAAAAAAGCGGGCTGACGCGAACCCTTGCAGCCTTCCGGAGTTGCGGGCGCGACCTCAACGGAGCGGTCGTGGCCATCGGAAACGCGCCCACCGCACTCCTGGAAGTCATACGGCTGATCCGGGAAGAGGGCGTGCGGCCGGGTCTGGTCATAGGCGTCCCGGTTGGCTTCGTTCAGGCAGAAGAGTCCAAAAGCTCCCTCGCGCAAATCCCTGAACAACCTTCGATAACCGTTTCAGGCAGAAAAGGCGGCAGTTCGGTCGCCGTGGCCATACTACACGCGCTGCTCGAACTCGCCGAAAAAGTCGATGGCCGGTAAAGCTTCCCCACGCGGCGGCGGAAGCACCCACCGCCCCCCCACCCTGCGTTCGGGCTTCAGTACGGGAACGGCTGCAAGCGCTGCGGCTATGGCCGCCTTGCGACTTCTACTCACCGGTACCACGGCCGAGGCGATAGCCGTCCGGCTGCCTTCGGGCGTCTACCTGGGCGTGCCTGTTGCGGGGGGCAGTCTCGACGACGGGACCGGTTGTGCCCGGGTAATAAAGGACGGGGGCGACGACCCGGATGTCACCAACGGAGCGGAGATCCGGGCGAGGGTGAACATCTTTTGCAACACCTCCCTCGGCTCGGCCAAAGCCCCTGAAATTGTCGTTTTCGCCGGGACGGGCATCGGTACGGTAACCAAACCGGGACTTCCCGCACTTCCCGGAGAACCCGCCATTAATCCCGGGCCAAGGCAGATGATTTCCGAAAATATCACCCTGGAGCTCCTGCGTGCCGACAGGAGCGCACTCGAGCGGGTACTGCAAAAAGCCCCGCCCCAAGGAGGACACGCATCGGGAAAACCCGCCCTGCGCCTGCCCCTCTACGCCACAGAAGACCGGCTGCTCAGTCTGCCCGACGGGTTTGCGATCGCCATAGAGATAGAGGCGCCCAAAGGGGAAGAACTCGCCCGCCACACGCTCAACCCCCGGCTGGGAGTAATCGGCGGGATATCCATCCTGGGTACGACGGGCCTTGTGAGGCCGTTTTCTCATGAAGCTTACGAAGAGACCATCCAGGCCGCTTTTTCCGTTGCCGCCTCGAATAGCCGCTCCGATTGCGTGGTGCTCAGCACCGGGGGAAAGAGCGAGCGCTTTTCCCGGCAGATCCTTCCCGAACTCGCCCCCGAAGCCTTCGTCCAGATTGCCGATTTCTTTCGCTTCGCGGTCCTGGAGGCGGTAAAATTCGGTTTCTCCCGGATCATCCACAGCGTGTTTTTCGGCAAAGCCGTAAAGATGGCTTCAGGACACCCTTACACCCACGCGCACGCCGCCCCCCTGGACCTGGAATTTCTCGCCGCCACGGCCCGGGAGCTCGGGCGCGATGAGAAGACCTGCGCAAGACTCGCCGCAGCCAATACCGCGCGGCATGCCCTCGACATTCTCGCAGAAGGTGGTTCTGGCGACGTAGTCGCCTCGATCGCCCGGAAAGCAGCCGAAGAATCCACGAGGCTTACCGGCGATGCCTGCCGTATCAGGCTGCTTCTATTCGACTACGACGGAAATCTTCTTGCCGATGTAACACCGCCGGGTGCGCGGGACGATCGCGAGGCGCCGCTATGAAACCCTCTGAGTGGAAACCACCTCGCATCGCCGTCATCGGAATGGGAACCGGCCCGCAATGGCTTGGCGCCCTGGCTCTCGAGTGGATCCGAGCGGCGCAAACTCTCGTTGGCAGCGCAAGGCATCTCGAATCGTTTCCGGATCATGCGGGTGAAAAGCTCCATTTCCGATCCCCGCTTTCGGAAAGCATCGAAGAAATCGGCAGAATCTCAAACACCAACCGGGTTGCGGTTCTTTGTTCCGGAGACCCGCTGTTTTTCGGCATCGGAAAGACACTCGCCCAAAGCTTCGGCAAGGAGCGGTTGGTGATCCTCCCCAATGTCACGAGCGTTCAGGCGCTTTGCGCCGGGGCCTGCGAGAGCTGGGACCTGACGGAAACGGTGAGCTTTCATGGTGCCAAAGGCTACGCCGGCATCGAGCGGATCCTCGAAATTCTCAAAAAAGGCCGCAAAGCGGCGGTGCTGACAGACCCCGCGCACACACCCGGCTGGCTTGCACGGGAACTCATCAGGTCCGGCAACCCCGATTGCAGGCTCCTTATCGGCGAGGACCTGGGAACCCCCTCGGAAGCAATACACTTGCTTTTGCCCCCAGAAGCCGCAAACCTTGAGTTTTCTCCCTTAAACGTCCTGCTCGTTAAGCCCGGCGGGTCCGCAAAAAACGAAGTACCGCAAAGGGTCTTCGGCTTCGAGGAAGAGGCGTTCGAACGCGATGCCGGAATGATCACCAAGATGGAGGTGCGGGCGGTGGCCCTTGCCTCGCTTCAGCTCCAGGACGACCAGGTGCTCTGGGACCTGGGCGCCGCAACGGGGTCGGTTTCCATCGAAGCGGCGAGGATAGCGCGACTGGGCCAGGTTTTCGCCATCGAAAAGGATTCCTCCCGCTATGCCAAACTCCTCAGAAACCTGGAAAAATTCAGGGCATACCGGGTGAGGGCCATTTGTGCGAAAGCCTCCGAGGCCATCGACGCCCTTCCCTCACCCGACCGAGTGTTTATCGGCGGAAGCGGAACCGATCTGGAGACGATACTCGACATCGTATCGCGGAAACTTCTCCCGGGCGGCCTGGTGGTGCAAACCGCGGTCCTTCTGCAAACCCTGGAAAAGGTCGAAACCTTTTGGAAACGCAAGGGCTTCCAGGTCTCTATCCTGCAAATCCAGGTAAACCGTTCGGTCCCGACGGGCAAAGATCTGCGGCTCGAAGCGCTCAACCCCGTTTTCATACTAACCGCGAAGAGCAATTAAGAATTACGAATTACGAATTGAAGGACTTAGGGATTTAACGGGTTAAGGTGGGGGAATTTAAGAATCGGAAATGGTTAATTGACTAATGGGCTTCAATCTCCATTCCCGATCCTTAAATTCTTGAATTTTCATTTAGTTCGTAATTCGTAAATTCGTAATTCTTAATTCCCCATAGGCGCTTTCGTACCGTTGGCAAAATTCTTCCCAGCTGAACCGGTGTTCCTGGGTTCCGTAATGTTCCACGGAAAAAGAGGCCGTAGTTGCGCCCATACGGCATGCGACCTCGAGGGGAAGCCCCATCGCCCGGGCTTTGAGGACCCCTGCGCGAAACGCATCTCCCGCCCCTGTGGGGTCGACCACGTTGGCGGCCGGAACAGCCGGTATTGCAACCGTTTCGCTGCCGTTTTCCATAGCGGCCCCTTCCGCCCCCTTCGTGGTGATCACCACCTGTACGGCGTTGTGGAGATCGCGCATCTCCCAGCCGGTCATCCGCAGAAACAGGGCGAGCTCATAATCGTTTGAAATGAAGCAGAAGGCGCCGGAAACGGCTTCCCGCAGTTCCTCCCCGTTCCAGATATTCAAGCTTTGCCCCGGATCGAAAAAATAGGGTGCACCGGAAAGTCTCGCTTTTTTTGCAAGGTTCATCATATCGGTCTTGTTGCCCGGGCCGATAAAGACCTCGCAGGAGGCGTCGAGTGCAGGCAGATCGGCTTCGAAAGCCATTGCACCGGGGTTGAATGCGGTTATCTGGTTATCGTCGCGGTCGGTTGTGATATAGGCACCGGCAGTCAGAACGCCGGCGACCGGCTTTATGTGGGATACGGGCAAGCGGTTTTGAACGAGCCATTTTTCATAGCGCGAAAAATCCTCGCCCGCGGTGGCGACAATGCAGGGAGCTTCCCCGAGTACGGCAAGGCTATAGGCAATATTTCCGGCAGTCCCCCCGAATTTTTCGACCAGTCCGTTTATGTTGAAGCAAACATTTAGAACATGGATCTTGTCCGGCAGGATGTGATCGGCAAAACGACCGGGAAAGTCCATGATGCGATCATAGGCGAGAGAGCCCGAGATGAATATATTCATGAGTATGCTCCTGGATTGTTGCGAATTGCCGAGACCATACAATATTCTCCGGGGTTTGAAAACCTTGAAAGTGCCAAAGAGCAGCCCACGCGATTGAATCAGAACGCACCCTCTGGTAGAATGAATGGTCTGGAGCAGGATTCTCGAACATGCCGCACCGTTGAAGGAGACAAAATGAGAGAAGTGGTGATCGTGAGCGGCGCCAGGACCGCCGTTGGAAATTTCATGGGAGCGCTAAAGGATATCCCCGCAGCCCGGCTTGGAGCACTCTGCATTCGTGAGAGCCTGAAACGCGCGGGTCTCAGGCCCCGGGCTACAGCAGATATGCTATCTTTTACCCCCGAAAAGCTAAAGGGAGCAGGCCTCATCGAACTGGAGCGCAAATACCGTGAATGGGACGAAACGCATCGGGAGATCGAGGTCGACGAGGTCATTATGGGCAACGTGGTCCAGGCTGGCCAGGGACAGAACCCGGCCAGGCAGGCCGTCATCTATGCCGGTATGCCCAAGGAAGTCCCTGCTTTTACGGTAAACAAAGTCTGCGCCTCAGGGATGAAGGCGGTTGCCCTGGCCGCCCAGGCGATAGCTGCCGGGGATGCCGAAGTGATGGTAGCCGGCGGCATGGAAAACATGAGCATGATCCCCTACGCCCTGCCCCGCCTGCGGGAAGGCGCGCGCATGTTTAACGTCGAAGCGGTCGATCTCATGGTCCACGACGGTTTATGGGAGCTTTTCTACGGCTATCACATGGGGGTAACGGCCGAAAACATCGCCGAAAAATATGAGATCGGCCGCGAAGAGCAGGATAAACTCGGCCTGGAAAGCCATCAGCGCGCGAGGGCTGCGATCGCTTCCGGAAGGCTTAAAGACGAAATTGTTCCGGTACCCGTAAAGTCCAAAGGGGGCCCGAGCACCTTTGAAATCGACGAGCGCCCCATGGACACGAGCCTCGAGAAAATGGCGAAGCTCAAGGCATTTTTCAAAGACGGCGGTACGGTCACGGCGGGCAACGCCTCGGGGATAAATGACGCCGCCGCCGCACTTCTGATCATGTCCCGGGAGAAGGCGGACCAGTTGGGGCTACAGCCCCTGGCCCGCATCAAGTCTTATGCCGCCGGCGCCATCGACCCCGCCTACATGGGCCTGGGCGTAATTCCCGCCACGCGTCTGGCTTTGAAAAAAGCCGGGTGGACCATGGACCAGGTCGATCTCGTCGAGCTCAACGAAGCCTTCGCCTCCCAGGCCATCGCCTGTATGCGCGAGTTGAACATGGATTGGGAAAAGGTAAACGTAAACGGAGGAGGCATTTCCATCGGGCATCCCGTCGGCTGTACCGGCGCCCGGATCACCTATGGCCTTGCCATGGAAATGAAACGTCGGGGCCTGCGTCGGGGCCTGGCCACACTGTGCATCGGCGGCGGCATGGGATTCGCCATAACGCTGGAAAGTGTTTAGGGAGTAGGAAAAGGAAAACCAAAGAACGGGGGAGGGCTTCCCCCGCCCCCCGGGAAGCGCCTCGGCGACACTGTCGCCGTGGCGCCGACTGAGCCGCGCAGCGGCGTGGGGATGCAGGGGGCGAAAGCCCCCGCGCTTTTGCCGATCTTCAGGCACAACTTCTCCCGGCCCCGCTGTGGAGGTCCTTAATGAACAGACGCTTGCGTCTTTCTCACGTCTTAACGATTCTTGTAGTTTTTTTCGGCCTCGTTTCTTCCGGCAGATGCCAAATGATCGAGTCCCGCAATTACGTGATCCATTGCGTGATCGATCCGAAACAGATCGATTATGCGACACGCCTTTTTAAAACCCGACTGGTTCAACAGGACCCCGAGGCCGCTCTGATCGGGTGCAAAAACCTCACACGGGTCGACCTGGAAGGCGCGAGGGATTTCGCCCTGGGCGCAGCGTGCGCCGTTCGGATCGGGAACCACCTTTTTTCAGGACTTCTGTGCGAAGACAGCCGCTATGGCAGGCTGCTCTGCGCAAAATCCAACGCAACGACAAGAGATGACGTCATACGCTATATCGAAGCCAATTGCATCCCAGCAGGCAATCGGTAACGGCCCCGGTTTGCCCGCACGCACCAAAGTTGGTGATTTCTGACTCAAACCGAAGAAGAAAAATGAAAATCCGGATTACCCTGTCTGCACTGCTCGTCGTCTTGCTTTGGGCGCCTTTTGCACACAGCGCTCCCGGCGATGCTATTCTTGGATTTTGGAATACGAAGAATCGAGACACCCGGTTCGAGATCTACAAATGCGGGGCGAAATACTGTGGAAAGATATCCTACATGCGCCACCCGAACTATTCCCCGACGAACAAAGAGGGACTCGCCGGCCGCCCCAGACTCGACAGCCACAACCCCGACCCCGCTCTCAGGAAACGCACGCTCCTGGGTCTCCCGCTTCTTTCGGGATTCCGCTACATGGGTCACAACCTGTGGGGAGGCGGCAAAATCTACGATCCCGACGACGGCAAAAAGTACAGCTGCAAAATCTGGCTCGATGGAGCAAACCGGCTGAAGCTGCGGGGCTACATGGGGATTTCACTGTTTGGTCGAACGGAAACCTGGGTGAGGTAAAGGTAAAAAGCTCGCCCGACACCCATCCCCGAAAACCTTCCAAACCTGCTGTTCGACCAAGAGGAAGGTTTTCGGATCCAGTCTTCAGTTCACATAGCCGGTCGGATTCTGAAAATTTTCGAGGATCTCCTCGGCCTTCGCCGCCTCGATCCTGCCGTCATTGTGCGCTTTATAGGAATCTTTGAGATCGGTTATCAACCCGTTCAGTTCGCAGACTTTTTTCTCGATCATAAAGGCAAGCGCCTTCAATCGATTTTCAGCCCCCACCGTCTTCGAAAGGATCTGGTCTATTTCATCCTGGAAAGGTTGCAGATCGGGATGTTCTTTCAGGAATTGATCTCTGGCTTCCAGGGCCGTTTCCAATTCCTCCCGAGAGTCGATCTTGCGCTTTGTAGATTCATCCATTTGTCAAATCCTCCATGGGTTGGCAGCCGCACCTTGGCAAGCCGCCCTATTTTATAAATATTGGCGGAATTTGATTCTTTTGTACAGGGGTATTCTGCGGGGTATGCATCGGGTAGTTCGCCTACCCTATGGCAAAACCCGATGGCGATCGTGCCCCCCTTCCTTCATCCTGAGGTAAATAGCATCCTTAGAATTTCCAATGCAGAAAGCATAACCTGTGAATCAAAAATGAGACCAGAGCTTTTAGAACGGATGGCATCAACAATTTCCTCCGGCCTTTCGAGGCCTCTACAACAGCTTGTCGCGCTTCAGAGGAAAAACGCCGACAAGCTCATCCCAAAAAGAAAATGATCGAAGCATCGTTTCAAGAGAAGCAGTCTCACCTTGCGATGGGAAGTTGGTTTAGAATCGGGGAACCTTATGCGGGCCTGACACTCACAAACAAAATGATTACTTTCTCAGTTTTTGTTGCCTGGGAGACGCCATGACTCGCACATTGGGGTCGCGGCCGTAAAACGTCGGAAACCCTTACAGATTCTGACTATTCAAATAAGTTCTTGATTAAATACATCATATTATTTACTCCAACGAAAGAGGCAGGAATAGACGTCGGAGAAGTTTACGAATTAGAGCCAATTAATTCACCGATAGCTTGGTCGTTTTTCTGCGTTTTAGCATTTAACTCAATATCTTAGTATCCCTGAAGAGGCCATGGCATAATTTTTGCTGAAAGCTTCGATCCATAATGTTAACCGGTGACCAGGTTCAAAAACAAATAACACATGGAGGTGAAAAGTGAAAAGAGCGATATTCATTGTCGGATTGGTTGTAGCGTTGGCTGCGTGGACGGCGCCAAATGCACATGCGGGGATGATAAGCGGCAGCGTCTGGACGACAAATAGCTACAATTTCACAACGCATGATCTCACCAACGGTGCGATAAGCGGTCTAGGTCAGGCCGACCTCACCTTTAGCGTGGACGCGATCAACTTCCAGGACCCTATCCCCCTAATAAATGGTACTCAGACCACTTATGCGCAGTTCCTGAGCGGTTCGCTGAACTCCAATCCAAATAATTTTACTGCAGGTACGACAAAGGCTGGTAGTTCTATTCATTTCAACGACTTAGTACAGACCGCGCCTAACGGCGTGGCCTCGATCTTCCAATTAAGCGGAACGGCTTACTTTGACAGCTCTGTTACCGTATGGAAAGATGATGGTTTTGATCTGTATATAGATGGTCAACTCTTTACGGATGCAAGCGCCCCGACCGCCCCTACCCCAATCACCATCGATGGCATTAGCAGTGGCCTTCACAGCTTTACAATTAATTACGCTGCCTGGAACTTCATTCCAGAGCAACTCACCATCACTGGCATGACCCCCACTCCCGAGCCTGCTTCCCTGGTTCTCGTACTTGCCACCCTGCTTGGCTTCGGACTCGTTGGCCTCCGCAAGCAACGAGCCTAGCACGAGCTGGAGTCTAGTATTTAAGAGACAGATGGGCGGGGTTTAACGGGCCTCGCCCATTTCTTTTTCCGGGGACCACAGGGGCTCCCCGTTTCAGTCGATCATATCGTTTACTCGGCCTACAGCAGAAGCGGGCCACGATTTGAAGACCTCTTTCCGATGTGGCAGCTTTTCCCTGTTCCATTATTTGACCACTTTCCTCCCGCTCCTTTAAGACGAAAGCTCTGAAATTGCCGTGGGTGCGCCCCGGAAGAAGATCCGGGACCGGTATTTTCCGGCCGGTTCGATCCCGCGTTTCGACCAAGGCCCCTCTTGAGAGGCGACCGAATGCGCCCTTCTCCCGGCAGGGAAATAAGAAGAGGCAGAGCCGTTGCCGACTCCGCCTTCATACCGGAAGCAGAAAACCGACACTATTTTGTACGGTTGAAAGTATAGGTGACATTCTGATAGGCCAATGCCGTGGCCACGTATTTCTGTGTCTGATCCGGAAGCAGACGCAGCTCGTACCAAACCGTAACGGCATCGCCCACCTTTGGCACATAATTGTATTCGTTAAGCAAATTCGTGAATGGTATGCAGTATACCGTTATCGTATTCACGGTTATGCTTTGGTCATACGTATTGACGTCCGTGATTTGCCCCGCTATCTCTCCATTCGCAATCACGCTGTATCCCGCTGCCCGTGCGTTCACTGACGATGCCACAGCAAACGCGAAAACCATAACTGCAAGTAACGAGACTTTAACATGTAACTTTTTCATAAACTCTCCTCTCATTCGTATGAATCGTGCTTATCATTTGTGATGTGACTGGATGGTGAGATCCAATCGCCTCTAACCAATATGCTGTATTATCATATCCTATACTTGGTAATGCAATGACCCTGATTACTCATTTTATGATAGGTATAATTACCTATATGCGTTTCGACACAGATAGCGTTACCAGTGTGGGTGATCCTGATTGCTTTGTGCGAGCCTTGCACCCGGCGCCGTTTTGCGGCTCCCCGGGGGGCGCGGGGGAAACATTCCCCCGCTCTTTTGCTTTTTCATCAGCCTTGCGGTCCGGACCGGACTCTTTCTTTTTTTCCTTGTCATTGTGTCTCAAAGTTGGCAGACTGCCAGTACGCTCTTCACCAGGGACCGTTTTCCCTGTTGCCGGCCGATGCTGAGGTTGGCGCCACACCACTTTTCAGGCTCCGGATCTGCGAGGTTCTTCACTGGAACGAATAGAACGAGAAGGAAAGCAGACATGCTGTCGCAACGATTGCCCAGACTGGTGTTGCTGGTATTTCTTCTCCTGCCTCGGCAAGCCTGGTGCTCTCAGGCCGGAAAGGGTCTCACCCTGGCGGTGCTCCCCTGTTACGATGCCTTTGCCACTTTCAAGAAATTCAACCGCCTGGCCCAATACTTGAAAAAGCAAACGGGGCTTCCTGTCGACATTGTTATTTCAAAAGATCTTGAAAGCACGCGCTCCTCCCTACAGAGCGGCGAGATAGACTTTGTCCTGCAGGACCCCCACACCTACGTGGAATTGGCGGCAAATTTGCGCAGGGACTTTCTTCTTTCGACCCTGGCGCGGGATGGAACCGGGTTTCAAAGGGGCCTGGTCATCGTCCGAAAAGACGGTGGAGTGCGAAAGTTAGCAGATCTGCACGGAAAAAGAGTCCTGTTCGGCCCCAAGCTCTCCATCACCCGGTGGGCGGGAGCACGGGAACTGTTTCAGCAAAACGGGATAGATATCGATAGGGATCTAAAATCCTATTCTCAAGACGGCTGCTGTGAAGACGTGGCTTTCAATGTTTTTCTCCAAGCCGTCGATGCGGGGGTGGTATGTGACGATTATTTTTCAGAGCATGGCGGAAAAAACTCCGAACTGGGCATCGATCTTGACCGGCTCGCCGTAATTGGAAAGACTCGCCCGTTTCCGACAAGGGTCCTTGCCGCTCGCCGGGGGATAGACGAAAAGGTCCTGGCGCAGGTAAGCCGGGCCTTGCTCGCCCTCGATATCCGCAACCCCGAAGGCGAGAAAATACTGGCTCCCGCCGGACTGGGAGGATTTCAACGCTCCGAAGACAAGGATTTTACGAACATCAGAACGCTCATGGGCAAAACCCCGCCATAACAAACGTCCTTCGACGAGGTTGCAATGGACCGTTCGCCGCGACTCATCCGACTTAGCCTCAGGGTGAAACTGACGCTGCTCATCGAGGCATGCATCATCATTCTCGTGACGATAACGGGTGTAGCCACCACGATGCGTGAAAAGTACACCCTCGAGCAGGAGCTTCGCAAGAGGGGATTTGCCCTGACGAGCGATCTGGCCCGATTTGCGGCAAGGCCGCTCTTGAGCAGGAATTTGCCCGATCTTCGCAGGTTCGTACTCCATTTCATGCAGGAAGAGTATGTTCGTTATGTCATGATTCTTGACACCACGGGCAAGGTGGTCATGCACAACGACCTGGCCCGGGTGGGAAAGTATTCGGAAGACCCCCTGAGTATCTCGGCTGCGAGCTCCGGCATCCCGGGCTGCACGGACACCCATGTCTCCCGCACCGAAGAGCTCCACTGTGACATGTTTGCACCCATTCGGGCAGGCGACATCCCGTTGGGGGCGGTGCGGCTGGGCTACTCCCATCTGGCCATCGAAAAGGAGCTTACGCATGCTCGAAGACAAATTCTGGTCATCGCCCTTGTGACCAGCCTTGCGGGATGGGTATTATCCTATCTTCTCGCCTCGTTTATTTCCTTTCCGATCAAGAAGATCACCGAGGCGACGCGTCATGTGGCAAACGGGGACCTCACCACCCGGATCGTTGTCCGCAGGCGCGATGAGATCGGAGACCTGGCCGGCGCGTTTAACAAAATGACCCTCGATTTGTGTGATACCACCGTTTCGAAGGACTACTTCGACAACATCATAAGAAGCATGAACGACACCCTGATAGTGGTCGACCCGGAGGGCAGGATTAGAAGTGTAAACAGGGCGGCCTGCAGGCTCCTGGAATATGAGGCGGACGAACTTTCGGGGAGGGACATCGATGTCATTATCGCACCGGATGCCCCTGGCGCGGGGTTGTCACGCTGCCGCAAGGCGATGACAGGCGCAGCCATTGTGAATCAACAGATAGACTACGTGACCCGGACGGGCAAAAGAGTCCCCGTGGACTTTTCCGCAGCGGTTCTGAGAAACAAGAAAGGAGAGCTCGAGGGAGCGGTCTGCATTGCCCGCGACGTCTCGGAACGAGAGGAGGCCGAACAGGCTCTTCGTGAGTCGGAGAGGCGGCTGCGCTACCTCTACTCGCGACTGCTGACCGCCCAGGAGGAGGAGCGCCGCCGGCTGTCCATCGAACTCCACGATGAACTGGGACAGTCTCTCATGGTGCTCAACCTCAGGCTCCGATCGATTCGCGACAACTTGCAGAGCGGCCAGGAGGATCTGAGAGAGGAATGCGACGGGATGCGTGCCTACATCAAGGAGGTCGCAGAAAACGTGCGGCGACTCTCCCGCGATCTCAGCCCATCCATGCTGGAGGATCTGGGCCTGTGGGCGGCAGTAAGGCGCCTCACCGAATCCTTCGGCGAGCACACGGGGATCGAGTGCCTGGTCGAGCTCACCGATGCTTTGAGACCGTTTTCCAAAGAGGAAGAAATCATCGTATACAGGATCATCCAGGAGTGCCTCACAAACATTGCCAAGCACGCTGGAGCGACCCGCGTGAGCCTTACCTGCGGCCTTTCGGATGGTTCGGTTCTGCTGCAGATAGAAGACAACGGGAAGGGGTTCGATGTCCAGGAGGCCTTCCTGAAAAATCCCGGAGCAAGAGGACTGGGGCTGCCTGCATTGCACGAGCGTGCCCGGATGCTGGGGGGCTCCATGAACGTGCTGAGTCGGGAGGCTACCGGAACCAGGATAACCTTTTCCATCCCCCGGAGCCAAAAGGGAGCGTAGCGATGAGCGCATATCGGGTTGTGCTTGCAGACGATCACGTACTGTTTCGAAAGGGGATAAAGAGCATACTCGAAAAGGAAGAGGAGATCGAAGTGGTGGGAGAAGCGGGCGACGGCCTCGAACTTCTGGCTCTCTTAAGACGGGTCGATGCCGACATGGTGCTTCTGGATATATCCATGCCGCAACTACGAGGGCTGGAAGCCGCCCGGGAAATCAAAAAAGTCTCGCCCGATGTAAAAATCCTGATCCTGAGCATGCACAGGGACAAGGGATACATCCAATCGGCGATGAGCGCGGGCGTGGAGGGATACCTTCTGAAAGCGGACGCCGATACGGAGCTTTTCGCAGCCATCGAGAGAATCCGGCACCAGGGACAGTACCTGTCGCCCCTTTTGTGCGAGCAACTGGCCTACGGAATGTTCGCATCCCGAAACGCAAGCCGGGAGGCCATCGAGGAAGAACCATTGAGCATCAGGGAGCGTGAGGTGCTCAAATTGATTGCCGAGGGCTTTTCGAACCGACGGATCGGGGATCTGCTCTCGATCAGCATTCGCACCGTTGAAAATCACCGCGCCAATATCATGAAAAAGCTACAGGCGAAAAACGCCGCAGACCTCACCAAATACGCCATCGCCAGAGGTTATACAACCCCGACCGAATGAGGCGCTCGCGAGATGCTGTCAGGCCGAAAAAGAACCGGCAGATCGCCGATGACGGCTCGGTATTTTCGAAGAAGAGATCGATCATTCCGACTGGCTTTTACTCATCAGAACAGATTCTATATTTCTGTGGATCGATCGCGCGAAGGCTTCAAATTTCCGGGCCTGCTTCAGAGACGGCATCCCATCAGGCAGCAAGCCAAGATTGGCCGGGTATCGGGCATCGACATAGAGCTTGTCCACCTTAGTGACCTTTTTCATACAGGACCTCGCCGTTCTCCTCGATATCCTTGGCGAACATGCTCCCCTGCCGTATGAATTCTTCGTGCATCGGTTTTGTGTGAACGATCAAGTGGCTGAGGGCCGCAGTAGATGATCTACGCGTCATAGACCGGATCGGACGGGTCAACGGGCATGCGCTTTCGAATCTCCCGCAGCAATGAGGAGACACGATGATAGTGCTTCATGCTCTCATCGAAGCTCCGTGGAGTGAAATCGTCTTCGGTGACAACAAGAAGATCGATGTCGCTGTCAGGCCCCGGCTCGCCGACGGCATGAGAGCCGAAAACAATCACTTTTCGAATATTGCCGGCTCCAGCCAACCTGGAAATAATCTCCCGTCTGATTTTCTCAGCGATCATCTGCCTGGCCTCAAGAATCTTTATGGAGATTGATAGTATTCGTCATCGTTGATTGCCTTCCCGCATACTCGCCTAATTGCATCCATAATTATTCTAATGCAGAATCTATAACCTGTGAATTAAAAATCAGACCAGAGCTTTTAGCCCGGATGGCATCAACAATTTTCTCCAGATCTCCAACGTTCCGGCATGAGCGCCGTCGTTGCCGTCTTCCTTTATAGAAGATGAAAGTTGTTCGAGTTCCCTTGGAAGGCGTCCATTCTTAAAAAGCCAAGGCAACCGCAACCCAAGGTCACGACGAATTTTCTTGTTAAGGCCTTCAACGTCTTCACCTGGCAGCATGGACCTGGTAGCCACGTCAACGCATAGTCGAAACATCGTTCCCGCTGCGTTACAGCAGCCAACTGCCAAACATGTTGAACCTTCGTTGAAAACCTTCTCGATGTCTTTCGGGATATAATCCGGTGAGGCAATTACAGCTCGGTCCTTAAGGCTCACATGTCCACGCAGATCGAGGAAATCATTCAGAGCCCCGAGGTCAAGGAGTCCCTTCTGTTTGAGGGTCTGAGAAGAGCTCAGTTTATCGACCAATATGTGAAGACGGTCGATTTGTGGCATTCACCGCAAACACAGAAGGCCTCGTGCGTGCTCACCACACCGTTAAAATCGACTTTAATACTGGATAAAACAGTGAATGGAATTCAGCGAGCATTGCAGCGGGGACAGTCGGTCACGAGCCAGCTCATAACGGCTGGTCCTTGGATGAAAAAGTACCGCACAAAGCACTGCGGGCCGCCCAAGGGCGGCCCGCGAAATGGATAGTCCCAACGGGACTCGAACCCGTGTCTTCGGCGTGAGAGGCCGATATCCTAGGCCACTAGACGATGGGACCGTCAGAAAAAAAATTGGCTGGGGGACTAGGATTTGAACCTAGGTAGGCAGATCCAGAGTCTGCAGTCCTGCCGCTGGACGATCCCCCAACGCATCGATGCACAATAAACAAAGCTTGCTCCAAAGTCAAGGCGAAAGCGCACCCAGTACTCCTCTACGCAAGGATTTCCACAATGACCCAATCCCTGCTATAATTCACGCACTTGAATCTTCTTGTGGAGGAGAATGGATGACTACCGTTATGCCGGAAGGCGAAGCGCTGCGCAGGGCTGTAAAATGGATCTCGGAAGAGATCGGGGAGCACCCGGATAAATCCGTACAGAAGCTCGTAAACGAGGCTGTGGCCCGTTTCGACCTCTCCCCCCGGGACACCGACTTTTTGATGTCCTTTTACAAAAAGGGGGGAAGTACGCCCCAGGCCAACTGAATCCTAGAGACCCGCCCGGACCAGGTCGTGAAGCCGGATAATTCCAACCACCCTGCTTTCGCCGTCCAGCACCGGAAGGACCGATATCTGCGAAGGGCGGTTTTCCATGAGGCTCAGAGCTTCGACAGCGAGCCGGCTTTCTTCTATCACAACCGGGTTGGCGGTCATGAGGCTGTCGATCTCCCGGTCGAGCAGATTTTCCCCGGACTGCACGGCTCTTCGCAAGTCCCCGTCGGTAAAAATCCCCAGAAGATCTCCGGCGTGGGATACGACCAGGACGGCCCCCATCGCCTTTCCGGTGAGCATCACCAGAGCGTCGCGCATGGGCGTACCGCTCATCGCGACAGGCAGTTCGGCCCCCGAGTGCATGAGGTCCTTTACCCGGAAAAGCAGCCGGCGGCCCAAAGCGCCCGAAGGATGGAGCCGGCTGAAATCTTCGGACGAAAAACCTTTTAGAGTCAGAATGCAGCCCGCAAGCGCATCCCCCAGAACCATCGCCGCGGTGGTGCTGCTCGTGGGGGCAAGATTTAGCGGGCACGCCTCGGAATCAACCGATGCGTCCAGGCAGATGTCGCAATCCCGGGCAAGGGTCGAGTGGATTTTTCCGACCATCGCTATGGTTTTGAGCCCCAGGCGCTTAAACATTTGCAGCAACTGCACCACTTCGCCGGTCTCTCCGCTGTTGCTCAAAAAAAGACCGACATCCCCGCGCTGAATTATCCCGAGGTCCCCGTGCATCGCCTCGACCGGGTGGATGAAAATGGAGGGCGTGCCCGTGCTCGAAAGGGTCGCCGAAATCTTTCCGGCCACGATGCCCGACTTTCCCAAACCGGTTGAGATCACCTTTCCTTCCATTCGCGAAAGGAGTGCTGCGGCCATTTCAAATTCAGGGCCGATCCGGTCGCAGAGACATTCCAGAGCGGCTATTTCCTTGCGGATCAGCTCTTTTGCAAGATCAAGACATGAAATCATAATTGTTTGTACCGCCAAACCTGTCAGCTTTTCACGTTGAGATAATTTCTCAGACTGAATTGCGCGTTGTTGATTTTGAGTTTCCTGCGGATGTTTTTCCTGTGGGTGCGCACGGTGCTCTCCGCAATGTTTAGCTGCCGAGCTATCTCGTCGGTTGTCACCCCGTTTTTGATGAGCGAGGCGATCTGCAATTCGGTAAAGGAGAGCGCCATGGCCACGCGGGAGTCGACGGCAAACCCGGTGGTGAGATCTTCGATTTGCTTGGTAAGCATTTCGAGCTGGACGGAATGGTTGTGGAGGCCCGGATCGTTTTTAAGCTTTACCACCATGGGTATGACCAGGTTTCTGAGTTTCATCGCGATCCGCTTTTCCACTTCCTCCCGTTCGCGTTCGATATTTTGGGCGAAAACCGAAAGCGCCCGGTTGGTATCCAGAAGCTGGGTATTCAGGGTTTCCAACCGTTGCTGCTGTGCGAGCAGATCCTCGCGGCTTTTTTTGAGATCGTCTATCAGCCGCTTGGATTTCCGCTCATTTTCCAGCGCCTTGAGGGCCCGCACCACCGAGTGGTAGAGCAGCTCATTTTGAAAGGGTTTTTCCAGCAGATCGAACGCCCCCAGCTTGAGCGCCCGGATAGCGATCTCCTTATCGGCATAGCCGGTTATAATGATGATTTTCGAATCGCCGCCAAACTGCGAAATGAGGTCCAGACCGCAGACATCCAGAATGAAGATATCGAGCAGGATTATGTCGCACCGCTCCCGCCTGGCACCTTCAAGGGCCGCCTCCGCATTGGGGAAAGCTTGCGCGTGAAGCCCCCAGCTCTGAATCACCTCGGTCAGGGTTTCGCAAACCAACTGGTCGTCGTCCACCACCATGACCCTGGAATTCTTGAAAGCTTCCAAAGCGTCCACTTTGAATCATCTCCTTCGGAGCACCAAAGCGACCAAAATGCCAAAATATTGGAAAATACGCGGATCGTGCGGGATGCCGAATGCCCCCTTCGCTGACCATCTGCCCCACTGTTTTGCTCTCGGGTACTCTGTTACCAAAAAATCGAACTAAACGCAATAAATTAGCTATTTAGTATGAAATGCCCTATAATAGCCGCAACCTGGTATTCGAAAATTTTTCGGCAGCGTTAAAGTGCAGATTCCGGAAAGCCGATTTATAGTAAAATAGATTTATCGATATATTACTCATCACTCGCGATACGGTATTGAGCTGACATGGCAAAAGTGCTCCTCGTTGAATACGACCAGACCTGGCAAAATATTGCCATGCAAGGCCTGAGCGCCCACAAGGTGGAATGCTCCACGGCGTTGAGCGAGGCCTACAAGCGGCTGGAAAGCGAAGTCTTCGACGTGATCGTGGTGAGCATAGAAACCAACTATGGCGATAACGTTCGAACCCTCAAGAGCAAGCTTCCGCCCAATACCCCCGTGTTGGTGGCCAGTGAGCAGACAAAGACCGAAAATGTGGTCCAAACGATTCGGACCGGCGCCTTCGACTTCATCGTCAAACCCTACAATGCGGCCAGGATCGGTGTTGCCGTCGAGCAGGCTCTGGAAAACCGGGCTCTTCGCAATGAAATCGACTACCTGCGGCGCACCCAGGACATTACCTACGATTTCGACCGGATCATAGCCGTAAGCCCGGCCATGGGAAAAGTCATCTCCACCCTGAAAAGGATTGCGGACTCGGAGGCAACGATCCTTATCACCGGAGAAACGGGGACCGGCAAGAGCATGCTCTCCGGAACGGTACACTACAACAGCCGAAGACGCTCCAAGCCGTTCGTGAAAATCAACTGCGCCAATATTCCCGAAACCCTTCTGGAAAGCGAGCTTTTCGGACACGAACGGGGGGCTTTTACGGGGGCGACCAAAACCCGCACGGGAAGACTCGAGCAGGCCAACGGCGGCTCGGTATTCCTCGACGAAATAGGCGAACTCACTCCCGCGCTCCAGGCAAAGCTTCTGCGGGTGCTCGAAGAAAAATGCTTCGAGCGTCTGGGAGGCAATCAGACTATCCGCACCGATATTCGCATCATTGCGGCGACCCACAAAAACCTCGAGGCCAACGTGGAGGCCGGCACTTTCCGGCAGGATCTCTACTACAGGATCAATGTATTACGGGTGCACCTGCCGGCCCTGCGAGAGCGGGCCGAGTGCATCGAACCCCTTTCCAAATACCTGCTGGAAAAGACCTGTCGTGAACTCAAGAAGAATTTCAACGGTTTTGCCCCGGGGGTCATGGATCTTTTCAAGCGCCACACCTGGCCCGGAAACGTTCGCGAGCTTTCAAACACCATCGAACGGGCGGTTCTGCTGGAAGAAAGCAACCGGATAACCCTGGAGAGCATCTCGGTTTCAGGATTTTCGCAGAAAGCCGACCCCCCTTCCTCCAAGCCCATAAAAGACCTGGAGACAAGCGAAAAAGACCTGCTGGTAAAAGCCCTCGAATTGGCCGACTGGGTTCAGAAAGACGCCGCCATCCGCCTCGGAGTAACGGCGCGCAAGCTCAACTACATGATTCGAAAACATGGCATTACCCACACCCGGTGGCGCAGGAACAAATGAAATTAAGAATCACGAATTAAGAATTACGAATTCAAAATCAAAAGCCCGGGCTGATTCCTCCCAGGCTCTTAATTCGTTTTTAATTCGTAATTCCTAATTCTTAATTGCCTTCCAGCTCTTCTTTCAGCTTTTCTATGTTTGTCCTGGCGAACTCAATATCGGGATCGAGTTCCAGCGCTATCGTGTAGAGGCGAATGGCCTCGTGTTTATGGCCGAGTTCTCTCAGGTTGGAGCCGATGTTTGCATAATCTATTGCGGAGCCCGGGTCCAGCTCGATTGCCCGTTCAAAAGAAGCGATCGATTCGTCGTGTCTTTTGAGCTTGAAGTAGCAAAACCCCTTGAGATTGAAGATTTCCTTGAGATCCGGGTTTGCCTTTTCGGCCAGTGCCAGAGCTTCGAGAGCCTCCTCGTATCGTTCCAAATCCTTGAGGCACGAAGCGATGTGGACGTGTATGCTTCCGATTTCTCCCGGGTCGGGAGACTGGTGGAGCGCGCTGGTAAAGAGGGCAAGGGCTGACTCGACGTCTCCTCGAAGCTCGAGACTGTGAGCCAAGAAAAATGTCAGGTCGTAGCGGGGACCGAAGGTTGTCAGAAGCCGGTCCATTTGCGTGACCAGTTCATCGCCGTCCAGTCCGCGCAACATGGTGCGGGCTGCGTGTTGAGCGAAGTCGGTATTGCGGGTGTGATCGAGAAAGTGGGCGCCGGGAACGATCATGTAGACCGCCGGCACCTGCAACTCCGGATGGGTGACATTAATCGCGAGCACCTGGAGGCCAATTTTGGAAAGCGCTTCGACACACCTTTCGAGTTCCACCCGGATGTTTTCGTCCTCGTGGTCGGGCATATCCTGGATGGAAATCCTGCCGTTCTTTCCGGTCATGAAGGCGGCTTCTTCGAGGCTCGCATACTTGGGAAGCGTAGGCCTGTAGGAGGTCCGGCTCTGGAAATCGCCGGCAAGCTGGGCCACCTCGGTAAGCGCCCGGCAAAGAGATTTTTCGGGATTGGAGGTGGTTCCGGCGGTAAAGACTATTTCGCTGCTTTCGGGAAAAGTGATCGGGTCGTAGGCAAGAGCCGCAACGGTCGGCACTCCGGTATCGAGCGAGAAGTCGCGCAAAAACAGCTCGATTCCATTCTTTCGAAATTTTTCCAAAAGTTCGATCGCCGCCGGGTCCTTGATGGAAGCGGAATCGATTTCCGGAGTAAGAGTCCCGTCGTAGGTAACAATCGAGCCGACATGCCTTTCGACCACTTCGCAAAGCCCCTGCAGGATGGCTTCCTCCAGAGTGTTTCCGCTGGCCGGTCCGTTATACTCGTTGATCGTGTAAAACCAGTCGATCGGAACCCACTGCTCTCGTCCGAGAGTGAGATTGCGCGCCTTTACCCACCGCAGAGGCAGGTCTTCCAGAAACGAACGACATAGTTCCACAGGCGTGGTGGTGTCGTAGACCGATTTTTTCAGATCCTCGATCGAGACCGCAAAGTCATCGAGTTCTTTGTACCGAAAGACGGGAAATGGAAAGGTGTGGATGAAGGAAAAGAAGCTGAAACGCTCGATGAGTTCCATAAGCGCACTGGCTTCGGATTGCTTTGCGGTTGCGCCCTTGCCCATCTGTTTTTTGGTCCCGGTGAGCCGGGTGGCGTCTTCGCCGCAAAGGCTAATAAAAACAGGGATGTCAAGCCTTCCGGTATCGATCCGCACCGTCTTGGCAAGCACATCCCGGTGTAGCCGGGACAAACGCTCCCGCACCCAGGCAATCGTCTGTTCGGGCGTCCTGGCTTTATCCTGGTCGTGGCTGTATTTTTTGAAACTGTCTTGGATATCGATATTTGCAATCATGTAGTCACCAGAAACCGTTTAGTTATGGACCGCCTCGTCTTCCTGCTCTTCGCTTTTGCGGATCAGTTCCAGAAGCTGGAAGGCGGCGCGCGGTGAGAGGTAAACACGGGGCATGCCCTTTATCTTGTTGAAATCCTGGACGCATTTCGGACGCTGGAGAGCAATCTTCAGGAGCGTTTCGTTTGTCAGTATCCTGAAGGGGGCGCGATCGCGGCGGCGGGCCTCTTTTTCCCGGAACAGGTAGAGCGCCTTGAGAATGCGCTTGCCCGCAACGTCCAAAGACTTTGCGCCATAGATGTGTAAAAAATCCCCCGGACGGAAGATCTTTTTCACCACCTGCTGGGTGCAAAGCTTTTCCGAGGCCTCCAGGGCGGTTTGGAGCAGTTGCTGTTCTTCGAGCTGCAACGCCAGCCTGTGCCGCAGCGGAATGAGAAAGTGGGTGTCAAATCGGGCATACTCGATCTGCTCCTCGCGAAGGGGACGCCGCCCCCAGTCGTAGCGTTGCCACTTTTTATCCAGGCTGATCCCGAAGTGTTCGAGCAGAATCGGCGCAAGCCCCAGCTGCCTGTAGCCGAGGATCTTGGCGGCGACCGAAGTATCGAAAACATTGCGCACCATGAACTTGAAATCACGCTTGAGCCCGGCGATGTCATTGGGGGCTGCGTGGAAGATTTTTTCCACCTCGGGGTTTTGCAGCACCTCCCCGAATGGCTGGATATCGCCCACCGAAAGCGGGTCGATAATGTAATCCTTCTCGTTGCTCGATACCTGTATGAGACAGATTCGGTTGAAGTAGGCGTAGAAGCTGTTCGACTCCGTATCTACTGCAATATGAGAGGACTCTTCGACCTCCCGGACGAATTGTAGAAAATCACGCTTGTTTTCGATCAGAACCACACTGTTCATGATGCAACTTTTCCGCCCTTTTCTCCTATGTTATTGTAAGACAGGAAAATGAGGCCGAAATGAACAAACGCAAAGGCAAAAACTCCGAACCGATGCGCCGGTCCACACGGCGTACGCCGCCTTCAGGATTCTATACTCCGTTTCAGGAGTTAGATCAACTGTTTGGACCAACTTTTTCCGCGGGCGACAGCCAAGAGCGAGCGCCGGCGGGAAAAGTCGAGTTTCATCCTGGCGATATTAAAGAAGAAACCGACGATCGCTCCCTTTTTACGCGTGCGATGTCCGGTGTAAGCCCACTAAACGGCGGAGTGCGCCAAAAGGTCGCGCTGCGCCCCCGGGCAAGGAAGGCGCCGCGGTTTCTCGCCCGGGAGGAACTCGAGGCCTACGCCCAGCTCGTGGACCTGGTAGCCGGCCACGGCCCCTTCGAGCTTTCCAACTCCGACGAATACATCGACGGGGCCGTTGTGGGAATTTCTCCCGATGTTTTAAAGAAACTGCGCGAAGGATATTTCAGCCACCAGGACAGCCTCGACCTGCACGGACTAACCCGGGAGCAGGCCCGAGAGGAGGTGAGAAGCTTCCTGATGGACTCCTTTGCCGCCAGGACCCGATGCGTACTGATCATCGCGGGCAGAGGCCTCAATTCCAAAGACAGGGAGCCGGTTCTCAAAAACAGCCTGGTCGCATGGTTTTTGCGCGCGCCCTTAAAAAGAGTAGTCCTGGCATTCGCTTCGGCTCGCGCCTGCGACGGCGGCTGGGGGGCATTCTATGTGCTTTTGCGCAAAAACGGGGACAAGGCCCCGCTCATCACTCCGGCTCGATGATATTTTCCTCCATCAGCCACTCGATACTTTCGGTAAGCGGAAGGCCGACGACATTGGTGTAGGAACCTTCCAGGGAGCGCACCAAAAAGGCCCCCGCCCCTTGAATGCCGTATGCCCCGGCCTTGTCCAGGGGTTCGCCCGTCTTTACGTATGCCGCTATCTCTCCGCGTGAAAGAAGTTTAAAGCGCACACGCGTAGCCACCGACCCAAGCCTGCAAATGCGGCCTTCGAAAGCGAGGCAGATGCCCGTAATTACCTCGTGCTCCCTGTTGCTAAGAGTTTCGAGCATTTGCGACGCCCCCTCTCCATCCGAAGGCTTCCCGAAGATGCGACCGCCGACCATGACGATCGTATCGGCGCCAAGCACCCAGGCGGAGGGCTGGAGGGCCGAAACGGATTGGGCCTTGAGACGGGCGCAATTTTGCGCAAAAGCCGCAGCGGCTTCCGGGTCAAGGCGCCCCTCCGGAACGTCCGGTTCGTCCACCGTGCCGGGGCGGACCTCAAAGAAAACGCCCGCAGAGCGCAGCAACTCACTTCTTCGCGGGGAGTTCGAAGCCAGAACGAGGGGCTTACGATTCCGGAACATGGGCTATACCGGTTTCTCCCCGACGGGAGTTATCTCGTCGCCGCACCGGATCGGTCCCCCTTCGATCACTTTTGCGAAAACGCCCTCGCGGGGCATGATGCAGTCTCCGGCCTGGTAGTAAATCGCACATTTTTTATGGCATTCCTTCCCGATCTGAGTGATTTCCACCAGGGCCGATTCCCCCAGCCGGAACCTGGTGCCGATCGGAACGGCAGGCCAGTCTATCCCCTCGGTGGCGATGTTTTCGGCAAAATCTCCGAATCCGACAGTCAAACCGGCAGCCCGGGCCTTCTCGATGCTCTCCTTTGCCAGAAAACTCACCTGCCTGTGCCATGCCCCCGCATGCGCATCCCCCTGAAGGCCGTGTTCGGCGGAAAGCCAAGCCTCCCCGACGGTTTCCTTCCGGGTCCCCTTTTTTTTGCTCACGGCAATCGAGACGATTTTCATCCGCACTCTCCCCGCTTTCCGACGCTCATTTTTCTTGCTGCAGCGCGCCACATTCTTCGAACCCGCTCGCACCCGGCACCCTGTTCATGAGATCTCTCAAACTGACCGCCTCAAGATGTTCGAAAACGGCCCGGGTGGCCTCCGCCCAAACGATTCTGGTAACACACTGTTCCGAGCGCTCGCACGCGCCGGCGCTGCCGATACAGTCGGTCAGTTTCAACCCGCCTTCCAGAAGCGCCACCACCCCCGCAACGGTGATCTCCTCAGGCGGCCTGCCCAGCCGGTGCCCACCCTTTGCCCCGCGAACGCCTGTTACATAGTTCGCCTTTTTGAGGGGCATGACAATCTGCTCCAGATACTTGACATCGATCCCCTGTCTCCGGGCGACCACTCCCAACTGGACGGGTCCCTCACCGGCGTGCAGAGCAAGGTCGAGCAAAAACCGAACCCCATACCTGCTCCTGGTCGACAGCTTCATGTAAACTCCTCGCGGCGGGCGATAACTGCTGTTGAATAAAAGGTCGTGTATAGTATCGTTTCGACCTCCCGGGGGTCAAGGGATAAAGCCCCACCGCGGAGACGCAGAGTAAAATGCCCTCTAGCGCTTTGGCAGCTTTTGCGGTCGGTGGCAACAGTTCCGGTTTTCTTGATTACTGAATTCGCTTTCCTCTGCGCTCTTTGCGCCTCTGCGGTGGAGTTTAGAGAAAGCCCCCCGAAACGCCACGGCAAAAAAATCATTTGGAGTTTTGCCCGGTAATGTTATTTTAGCCTCATCCCTATGAGGAAGGAATCCCCATGCATTCAAGAACGCTTGTGCTCAGATTTCCCAGAGAAGTTGTCGATAAGCCCATTATAGTCAACCTGGTGCGCGATTATCACCTGGATTTCAATATTCTCAAGGCCCAGATATTCCCGAGAAAAGAGGGAATGGTGGTAATGGAGTTGCGCGGTAAGCTCGATGATTTCGAAGAAGGGATCCGCTATCTGGAAGAAGCCGGGGTCCAGGTCGAACCGGTAGGTCAGGGGATTCGCCGTGATGAAGAAAGGTGCACCCAGTGCGGCGCCTGTACCGCGGTCTGCCTCACCGGAGCGCTCCACGTCACGAGGCCTCAGATGCAGATCGAATTCGATTCGGAACGGTGCAGCGCCTGCGAGCTGTGCGTAAAGACCTGCCCGGTAAGGGCGATGATTGTCACATTCGATAAGGCCATTGCCTGACCAATCCGTATCAAAAAGCATCGGTTTGCGATCCAGTCCCCGATCCGGCACTGGATTGGGACGCTCCCGCGTCTTAGTTTAATGGAATGTATGCTCGATTTGGACAAAGATTTCCTGCAACCGGGACGGAGTTTCCAAATGGCTGAAAAAAAGCATTCCCATAAGCCTTCAAAGAATGTAAAGCAGGAGATGCTGGACGGTGGAAGCAAAGAGAAGCCGGCGATCGAACTGGTGCTCAAGTGCGATACCAAGGGAAGCGTCGAAGCGGTTTCCGCTCTGATTGCCAGGCTCGATGTCCCGGAAGCCGAAATAAAGATTATCCGCTCCGGAGTGGGAGACATTACCAAGGAGGACCTGCTGATGGCTCTTAGCGGCAGCGGGCTCGTCGTAGGGTTCAACGTGGTGGTTGCCCCCAGGCTGGAGCAGTGGGTCAAGGAGCATCAGGTCGAGATTCGGCTCTACAAGGTGATCTACAAACTTGCCGAAGACCTCGGGACGATTGCCCGGACAATGGCCCCGGTGGAAACGGAAGACAAAATCCTTGGCAAATGCGAGGTGATCGCAACTTTCAAATCGAAAAAAGGAGGGGTGATTCTGGGTTGTGAGGTTGTGGAGGGGGCGCTCCAGGTCGGGAAGCGCTTCCGTGTGGTAACGGCCATGGGCCCGGTGCACAGTTCCCGGATCGAATCGCTGCAGATCGAAAAGCACCCGGTCAAGGAAGCCCACAGCGGGCAGCAGGTCGGCGTGCAGATCCTGGACTCGACGTTTGGCAAGGTCGGCGATTTCATCGAATGCTACGATGAAATAGTGCGCAGGAAAGAAAAGTGGTCTCCAAGGGGAGATATTCTCTATATGGGTTCCTAATCAGGATGGAGTGAGAGTAGATGAAGAAATGGGGATGCGCGGCAATCTGTCAAATCGTTATCTTTTCGGTGGTTCTCTTCCTGCCCCGGACCGGACGGGCTTTTGGCTACAATGCGACCAAAAAATTCGATGAAGCCCATATCACCCTGCCGGCGCCCGATTCGGTTCAAACGCAGAGGTATCTCGGCCTCCCCGCGATGAAACCGTTTACAGTTGGCCAGATAAAGGCGAAGGTGGTCGTAATCGAGTTCATGAGCGCTCTTTGCGAATTCTGCTCCCTCAGTGCCGGGACGATGAACACCATTTACCGCACGGTCCAGGAAAATCCGCAACTGGCCCCCAATGTGAAGGTGATAGCAGTAGGAGTCGCCAGCACCAACTCCCAGCTCGAAGCATTCAAAAAGCAGCACTCCATCTCCTATCCGGTTCTCAATGACGCAAACGGGGCGATCGCCTATGCCATGGGAAATCTGCCCACCCCGACCACCCTGATCGTTTCTACCAGGACGGGCAAGGCGCTCTACAGCCACGTCGGCCTCATCTGGAGTTCCGACGGCTTCGTCGAGGAGATTGAAAAGCAGCTCAAGAAGAGTTGACAAAATACATTTATGGATGCCGAATTCCAAAACAGGCAAAGTGTCCTGAAAAGCTCGATCCTCGGGGATTTGCCCGAAGAAGAGCTCGCCGAACTTGCCCGAACGGTTGAAACCCGGCTTGCCTTGCCCAAAGAGCTCATCTATTCCGAAGGCGATCCCCCGGACGCTTTCTATATCGTCTGTTCGGGTCGGGTAAGGATCTTTGTCAGGCGCAAAAACGGGCTCGAAAGGGAGTTCGCCGTTCGCACAGAAGGCGAACATTTCGGAGAGGTATCGCTTTTGACCGGCGAGCACCGCACCGTCAATGTCGAAAGCCTCGCCGAAACCCGCCTTCTGGTCTTCTCCAGGGAGCAATTCGACCGTTTGCTCCGCGACTTCCCGGAATTATCCCGAAAATTCGTGCGCGAAATGCGCAATTGGCTTCTCGAAGACCAGAAAATCATCGAAAAAGAAGCCGATGTTCTTCTGAGCTCTTCCAGGGCCTCCTGTTTCGATTTTATCCTCGTCCTGGGAATCAGTTTCCTTCTGGCCTTGACCTTCAATTTTCTGAACCCTCGTGGAATTCCTCTCATCCCGCCGCAACCGGAGCCCGTTCCGGCGATCAGCGCCCCCATGGCCATGCGTGAATACGAGCAGAAAAAGGCTGTGCTCGTGGACGCCATGCCCAACAATTTTTACCAGCTCGAGCACATCAAGGGAGCCCTCAACCTGCCGCCGGCCCAGTTCGATCTCATGTACATGGCGAACTTTTCCCAAAGCGAGAACAAAGACAGGGATATCATCGTCTACGGCAGTACGGTGAGCGGTCCCTACGACCTGCAAACCGCAAACAAACTCATCCTAAGGGGATATAGGAACGTAAGAGTCCTCGCCGGCGGACTGAGGGCCTGGAAAGCCAACGGCTACCCGGTCGAAAAGAAGGGTTCCCGATGATCGCCGGGTTGCTAAAGCGGGTGATAACGAGCGAGTATCTCTCTTTTACCCTGCGGCTTGTTCTCGGCTTTTTTTTCATCTACGCCAGTCTTGGCAAGATCGCTCATCCCGCCCAGTTTGCCGAAGCCATAGCCAATTATCGCCTGGCGCCCTACGTGCTCCTCAACCTCACCGCCGTACTCCTGCCCTGGGTCGAGTTCATCACGGGTCTCTTTCTGATCATCGGATTCAAATCACACACCTCGGTAATCGTGATCGGCGTGCTCCTGGTGATGTTCGAAGTGATGATCCTGATCAACATCTACCGCGGAGCCCCCATCTCCTGCGGATGCTTCGATTCGGGGGGCGAGCCGATTGGATGGGAAAAAGTCTTCGAAGATGCGCTAATGCTGGCCTTTGCCGTGCAAATCTATTATTTTGACAGACTGGAGATTTTGAAACACTTCAGATCCACAACGGACCAGGGCGCCGGATAGCCCCGGCCGGAACCTCATAGCGGCGGTACGTTTTCCATGAGCCTTCTATCGATCATTTCACTCTTTTTCGGTTTAACCCTGATATACACGGGTTTTCTTCTCGCCTCGGCAAATCACGTCGCAGCCGGGATCGGGGCAAGCCTTGCAGGTCTGCTCCTATGCCTCAGGCCGATGTTCCGTGCGGCGAGGATTTTAAGAGGCCACTCGATGGGAGGCGCTTCCCCACGAACCCTTCCCCGCAACGCCACTCGAAGAGCCAGGCCCAAAAAGGTCTACCTCAAAATCGTAAAGTCCGAAGACGACAAACCCACGATTCACTGATGCGGGGTCTAAACCCGCTTCGGAGAAGGAGACACCGATGGACTGGGAAGAAGTTGTCAGGGACCCGAGCCTTAAAAACCTGCCTTTTAAAATCGAGACCAATAAGTGGGGAAAGATTATGATGGCTCCGGCCTCGATTCTTCACGGCATTTATCAAAACCTCATTGGCAGTACCCTTGCCAGGTTGGTCGAGGGAGGGAAGATAGTAACCGAATGCTCCATCCAGACAGCTGAAGGTGTTCGGGTCGCCGATGTGGCATGGGGAAGTGAATCCTTCATCAAAAAGCACGGCATCAGTATTCTCAAATTTCCCGAGTGTCCCGAGGTTGTTGTTGAAATAGAGTCCCCCTCCAATACCGCTTCCGAATTGGAAGAAAAAAGGCATCTCTATTTCCAGGCCGGCGCCCGGGAATTCTGGCTTTGCGAGGAAAATGGCAATATGCGTTTCTTCAATCCTGAAGGGGAAATGGGAAGAAGCGATATTTTCGCGGAATTTCCCGCTCGTCTCGACATCGAAGTTGCATAGAGCGGGGAAGCGATTCGCCTCCGGACAGGAATCGCGCCCACTTTTTCCAGCAGACCGGAACGACCATTTCAAGATCGATCAATGGAAACGATGCTTGTCAACAAGGTGAACTGTCCGAAACTGTTCTCATGAAGTTCCACGTCCTCGGATAGCCTCTATGTCTTCCAGAAGATCGGCTCAGTATAGTCAATATAGGCCTGCGCATCCTTTAAGAATCGATCGGTCTCCCAACGCGAGGACAAATCAAGCATTCTTTGAACCTGCGCTTCGGTTAGCACACCACCCCGGTAAGCCTCGATCGCCAGGGATTCGAGGGCACCACGGGACAAGTCCTTCCATCGGTTTTGTATCTGTTGGACAAGTTCATCCGGGACCGAAATAAAGACATCCCTAATGGCTCCTTAAAGCAGGGGGTGAGCATTTTCACCGCCCGTGGCGGCAACCCTCTAAATATACAGCTTCTCGGCTATTCTGGCACAAAAAACAACAGCAACCCGGAGACGTTCAATTTTCTCTTCCGGTTAATAGAAATCTTGCAGGCGATATCTTACTTCCCCGGGAAGCCGACCATACCCGTCCATTGAGCGAACTGGTATCCGCCGGCAAAGGACTAACACGAAATACTCCTTCGAAAATAGAGTAAACAAAGGCAGGCGCAACAGGCAAAATTTCCTTCCCTTTATTCCCCGATGTGGTACAAGAGCGAACCATGGTTAACCTCCACACTGGCCACGGTTAACCATAACGCACTCCTCTCCAGGAAAGGCCCTGACTCCATGGGAACCCCCGAACTAAAAGCCATCCGCCAGGCGGCCGAAAAGGGCGAGGCGATATCGTGCGAGCCGGCGCTCCATGTGTTGGGCGCCTCCTCGGCCGATCTGCCCGAAATTTTCGCCGCCGCAAGCCTTGTCCGCAACCGCTATTTCGGAAACAGGGTCTCGCTTTGCTCCATTTTCAGCGCCCAGAGCGGTGCGTGTTCGGAAGATTGCGCCTTTTGCGCGCAGGCCTCCTGCCACGATACTGAATCCGAAATTCATCCTCTTTGCTCGAGCGAGTCCCTGGCGGAAGCCTTTGAGGAAGCGACAGAACTTCCCGTTACTCACCTGGGGATTGTCACGAGCGGATGTGCGCTCTCCGAGGAAGGAGTAGAGCGGCTGTGCGCGGTAATCGCGAAAAAGAGCCACCCGCGAGTCCACTGGTGCGCATCTCTAGGGTGTCTCGACTATGAGCTTCTTTGCCGTTTGAAATCCGCGGGGCTCAAAAGATTTCATCATAACCTCGAGACGGCACCGGGTTATTTTTCGCAAATCTGCACGACCCACAGCTTCGATCTTCGCCTGGAAACGGTGAGGCGGGCAAAACAGGCGGGACTCGAGGTCTGCTGCGGCGGGATATTCGGACTCGGGGAAACGAACGAGCACCGGGTGGAACTGGCTCTCCTCATTGCGCGTGAAGGAGTCGAGTCCATCCCGCTAAATTTTCTCATTCCCATTCCCGGCACGAGGCTGGAGAAGATGGAAGCGTTAAAACCGCTCGAAATCCTGCGAATCGTAAGCATGTTTCGCCTGACCAATCCCACGACGGAGGTACGAGTTTGCGCCGGGCGGGTTCATCTGGGAGATCTTCAGTCGATGCTCTATTTTGCGGGAGCAAACGCGATGATGACCGGACGGCTCCTCACCGTCGACGGCAGCGGAGTGGAACGGGACATAAAGATGCTCAAAGCCCTGGAAGTCCAAAATGATTTCTGAGAAGTGGATCGATGACGAACTGGCCCAGCTTCGGGAAAAGGGGCTGGAGCGACGCATCTCGGTATTCGACAAAGCAGGCGGAAAAATCGAGATCGGCGGGAAGACATTTCTCAATTTTTCCTCAAACGATTACCTCGGGCTTTCTCACCACCCGGAGGTGATTTCCGCAAGTCGCCGGTATCTGGAAAACTACGGCTGCGGGGCAACGGCCTCAAGGCTTGTGACCGGGACGCTTTCCCCGTACGTGGAACTCGAAGAAGCGCTCGCGGCGTTTAAAGGCTATCCTGCAGCGCTGGTTTTCGGGAGCGGTTTTTTGGCCAACGCCGGAATCATCGCCTCTCTCGTGGGTCGAAGCGACCACATTTTTGCGGACAAACTGGTTCATGCGAGCATGATCGACGGGGCCGCACTAAGCCGCGCCACTCTCAAGCGCTTCCGCCACAACGACCCGGAGCACCTCGAATCGCTCTTAAAACAGTCTCCCGCCTCCGGGCGCAAACTGGTAATGACCGAGTCGGTTTTCAGCATGGACGGAGACGTCGCCCCGCTTCCCGAAATCGTGTCGGTCGCAGCCGCACACGGGGCGATGATCATGGTCGATGAAGCGCATTCGACCGGTGTATTCGGCCCGGGCGGAAGCGGAGTGATCCGCCGGTACGGACTCGAAGACCGGGTGAATGTCTCCATGGGTACGCTCAGCAAGGCGCTTGGCGGCTATGGCGGATTCATCGCCTGTTCGCACGCGCTTCGAAAATTCCTCATAAATCGCGCCCGCGCCTTTATCTACACCACGGGGCTCCCGCCCGCGGTAATCGGCGGGGCGATCGGGGCGCTTTCGGTCATCCAACGAGAAGGCAACCCGGGTGAGGAATTGCTCCGGCGCGCAGCGAATTTCAGGAAACGTTTGCAGGAAGCGGGCCTCGACGTTCTTGACTCGCAAAGCCAGATCATACCGGTGCTCATAGGAGAGAATCAGAGAACGCTTGCGGTTGCGGAAAGACTTAAATCGAGAGGCATACTGGCTGCGGCCATCCGCCCGCCGACCGTGCCCGAGGGAACCGCGCGCCTCAGGCTCTCTCTCACCCTGGACCACAGCGAGCAGGATCTCGCGTGGGCGGCCGCGGAAATCGCCGGGGCGTGCCGATGAGAAATTGCCCGGTCATACTTGTTTCCGGCTGGGCGCACGGAGAGGAGTCCCTGCGCCCGGCAGCAGAAGCGCTCGCTCCTTCCCGGCCCGTCCTCTCCTTATCCCTGGCCTCAGCCGGCGCAGGGCAGGAAGCGGAAGGGGCTGTTTCCTCGTATGCGCGGACCATAGCAAACCATCTCGATCGATGGGACAAGCCCGCCTGCCTGCTCGGGTGGTCGACCGGGGGCGTAGCGGCGCTCGAAACGGCGGCGCGCTACCCCGACAAGGTCGCCGGCCTGGTTTTACTCGGCACGACCGCGAAGTTTTGCTCGGAGGGCGAATACAGCGCGGGCGTAAGGCCTGCGGCCTTGCGGGCAATGATTCTAGGGCTTGGGAAAAACCCCGAGGGGGTGCTTTCCGAGTTTCTTTCCAGGGCGCTTCACCCGTTGGAGACGGAAGAAGGCGTTTTGGCCGCCAGAATCAAAGCGGCTCTCGATACAGGAATAGACACGCTCATCGGCGGGCTCGAATACCTGACCAAAACGGACCTTCGACCGGAGCTTCCCGCGATCGCCCTCCCCTGCCTCATCCTGCACGGCGAAAAGGATCTGATCGTTCCCCCGCAGGCCGCCAGCTACCTCGATTCGAACCTTCCGCTCTCCCGGCTCGAACTTTTGCCCGCAACAGGCCACTGCCTGTTAGAGCAATGCGGAAGCTCCCTCATCCAAAAGATCGTGCACTTTGTGGAGCGGTTGTGAAAAGCATACAAGGTGCTTCCTCGGTTTCCGCCCGTTTTGCCGCGGCCTCCAAAACCTATGACACGGTATCCGGAGCGCAGAAGGCGGTAGCCGAGAAGCTTTCGGCCTTTCTTCCACCTCCCGTGGAAGTCGACAGCGTGCTCGAGATCGGGTGCGGTACCGGACATCTTACCGAACTTTTGGTGCACCGGTTCCCGCTCGCCTCTATCGATGCCGTAGACATTTCCGGGCCGATGACAGATTCAGCGAGGGAGCGCATCGGGAACTCCGGCAGGGTCTGTTTTCACGTAGCCGATGCAAGACGCTTTCGCCCCGGAGGAACGTTTTCGCTTGTCGCCAGCAGTTCCGCCCTCCACTGGATCACACCGGCAGAGGAGATCATGGATAGGATAGCGGCAACGCTGAAGACGGGCGGCAACCTGGTATCGGCGCTTATGGTCGAGGGAACGCTGGGGGAGCTCGGGGCTGCGCGGGCGAGTCTTTTCCCTCACAAATCGGCACCCGTGCGCCTTCCGGCCGTGGAGGAAATCCTTTCAGCCATTGCCGGGGCGGGCCTCACCCTTGAGCGATATCGCTTCGAGAGATTGCGCCAGACTTGCGGCTCGGCCCGCGAACTTCTGCACAGCTTGAATCGGCAGGGAGTCACCGGAAGGCCCGAGTCCGGCTCCCGTCTGCTCAATCGAACCGAACTGCTTGCGCTTACCGACTATTATGACCGGCATTTCGCGGCCCCCGAGGGGGGCGTTGCTGCCACCTACTGCGTTCTTTACCTGACTGCGAGAAAGAAAAGATGAGCATACAATCGGGATTTTTCATTACGGGTACGGATACGGACGCGGGCAAAACGGTTGCTGCTGCGGCGGTGCTGGTTTCCCTTCGCGCCGCCGGGATCGATGCGGTCCCAATGAAGCCGGTCCAGACAGGCGCCTTTATCTCAGAAGAGGGGATGCACAGTCCGGACCTCGACTTCTGTCTGCGCATGGCGGAGCTGAAACCGCACCCCGAGGAACTCCAGGACATGGTTCCTTACCTCTACGAGCCCGCCTGCTCGCCCCATCTCGCAGCATCGCTCGCAGGGCGCGAAATCTCCATGGAGCGGATCGTCAAAGCGTTTCAAAACCTTTCACACAGGCACGAATGCGTGGTCGTAGAAGGCGCAGGGGGTCTTCTGGCACCCATTGCCGCAGACAGGACGATGCTCGATATCATGGGCGCGCTCGCTCTACCCGTGATCCTCGTCGCCCGGCCAGGACTCGGGACCATCAACCACACGTTTCTCTCCATCCGAGAACTCGAACGCGCGGGCCTGAACCTCTACGGCATCATCTTTTGTGAGACCGCCAAATCCGACTGGGGAAAAATAGAGCAGGATAACGTGGAGACGATCGCCCGGATGGGAAAGGCGCGGGTGCTGGGGCGCATAGGGTTTATCCCCGAACTGGCGAAGCCCTGCGCGCCCTCAGGACTTCTCCGGAACGTGCTTGCGCCCGACCTCTTTCGACCGGATGAAATGCTCGCGGCAAATTCACAGGGCCAAACAGCAAAGGCCACAATTCGGGAAATGGACCGGGCAAGCGTGTGGCATCCCTACACGAGGCACTCGGCGACAAGGGAGGGATTTCCGGTGATCGCCCGGGGAGAAGGCGTCTATCTTTTCGACACCGAGGGAAACCGCTATCTCGACGCCATCTCTTCCTGGTGGGCCTGCAATCTGGGACACAGCAACCCCAGACTCGTCGGCGCGCTCGTTTCCCAGGCGCGTCAACTCCAGCACAGCATCCTTGGAAACCTCACCCACCCGCGCGCTGTCGAGCTCGCTTCCTCTCTTGCACAATTTTTCCCCGACACACGAAGGAGGACACTTTTTGCCAGCGACGGGGCGAGTGCGGTCGAAGCGGCGCTGCGGGTCGCCATCCAGTATTGGCACAACAGGGGGGAGAGCGGCCGCATAAGGTTTGCCGCCTTCGAAGAGGCCTACCACGGCGACACCATCGGGGCAATGTCGGTGGGTTACCTGCCCGATTTCCACGCCGCCTACCGCCCGGTTCTCTTTCCGGTCCACAAGATGAAAACCCCGGACTGCTCCGCGTGCCCGGCGGGAAAATCCCGGTCGGGCTGCGAGATGGAGTGTTTGTCCCTCCTCGAGAGCGTGGTACGCAATAACGCGCGCGAGCTTGCCGCCGTTATTGTAGAGCCGCTGTGCCTGGGCGCTGCCGGAATGAAAATGTACCAGGCGGAGTGTCTTCGAAAGATTTCCGAGCTTTGCCGGGAAAACGAGGTGCTTCTCATCGTCGATGAGATCGCGATGGGCTTCGGGAGAACCGGCAGGATGTTTGCCTTCGAACACGCAGGGATCGACCCCGATATCGTCTGCGTCGGCAAAGGCCTCTCGGGAGGCTATCTGCCCATAAGCGCTGCAGTGGTAAAGGAGGAAATATTCCAGACCTTTGCCGATGAACCCCGGGACAACACCTTTTACCACGGCCACACCTTCGCCGGAAACCCCGTCGCTGCCGCCGTGGCGGTCGAATGTCTCGATATCTACCGGGAAGAAAATATCGTGGCGAAGGCGAAACAGGCCGGGAATACTCTTTCCACAAGATTTGACGCTTTCCGGGACGTTTCCGGGGTCACCAACGTCCGCTGCCTCGGAATGATTGCCGCTCTGGATCTGAGCGAAAGAAGGGGCCTTTCGGGAACGGATCGCGCCCGGCGCATCTGCTCGGATATGCTGAAAAAAGGATTTCTGGTTCGCCCCCTGGGCGCGACTCTTTATCTCATGCTGCCGCTCATAACCTCTGAGGCGCTTATAGCCGAAACCGTGGATGGACTGCTCGATTCGGTCTCCAGGGTGTGAGCCCTCTGCAGGCTGGCCCGATATTCGCGGAGGTAGGCCCGCACAGAAAATGTGCGGGCGTGGGGAATCTATTTCTTCATTCCGACGCTAGTTCCAGTCGGTTGTGGATTTTTCCTCATAGCCGGCCAGCAAAAGTTCCAGGTCCTCAGCGCTTAGTTTACGCACCTCTTCGGGCTGCCAGCGAAACTTCTCGATCAGATACCGGTGGATAGCCTTCATTCCCTGTAACCCGACGTAGCCTTCTCTTTCTGCAATATGATCACCGATTGCTTCGAACGCTTGGTGGCTCATTGGCTCATCGCTCCTTTCTCGACGAATCAATTTCGGTACTATTAACAATAAAGCTAATAACTCCCGTAGACCCGGGAAAGTGACAATATCTCGGAAAAGGACCTATGCCAGCCCGAGGTAGGCGCGGACGATCGCCGGGTCGCAGCGAAGTTTCTCCGATGGCCCTTCGAAAACGATCCTTCCATTTTCGAGCACGTACGCGTAGGAAGAGATCTTGAGGGCTTCCCGGGCGTTCTGTTCGACGAGCAGAACGGTTTGCCCCTCGTCGCGCAATTTTTGGATGAATTCAAATATAAAGCGGACCACGAGGGGGGCGAGCCCGAGGGAGGGTTCGTCCAAAAGCAAGAGCCCGGGGCGAGCCATGAGGCCCCGTGCAATCGCGAGCATCTGCTGTTCGCCTCCCGAAAGTGCGCCGGCGGCTGTTTTGCTTCGCTGCCGCAACACCGGGAAATACTCCTCCATTTTACCGATATCTGCCCTCACCTCTTTTCCCGGGCGCCTGTATCCTCCGAGTTCGAGATTTTCCCGAACACTCATCCCCGCAAGGACCTGCCTTCCCTCGGGCACCTGCGCAATGCCTTGGGCTACCCGCTTGTGGGCGCTCATACGGGAAATGTCCCTGCCCTTGAACGCGATCGTACCGGAGGTAAGGGGCGTCAGCCCGCTCAGGGCGTTTAAGATCGTACTCTTCCCGGCCCCGTTGGGGCCTATCAAAGAGACGACCGACCCCGCGGGAACGTGGAAGCAGACGTCACGTATCGCCACGACGGGTCCATAGGCCACTGTCAGATCCGAAACGCTCAGCATTCCGACACCCTCATGCCTTTCCTTCCCTGCCCAGGTAGGCTTCGATGACCTCGGGGTGCTCCGCCACCTCTTCCGGGGTCCCGGTTGTCACCGTTTGTCCGAAATGAAGCACCGTTATTGTGTGGCACAACCGCATCACGAAGGGCATATTGTGTTCGATCAAAAGGATAGCGACACCCGATCGGGCGAGAGAGCGGAAAAGGGCCTCCATTTCCTCGATTTCTCGCAGGCGCATTCCGGCAATCGGCTCATCGAGAAGCAGCAGCCTGGGACTCAGGGCCATCGCCCTGGCGATTTCGAGCCTGCGCCGCTCGCCGTAGGAGAGGCTGCCCGCGAGCACGGACGCACGGCCCTCGATTCCCGCTTTTTCCAGGCAGGACATGGCGGCCGAAACGCTTTGCCTTTCCTCGACCTGCGCCGAGGGCAGGCGCAGCAGGCGAGGGATGAGCGCGCGCCCTCCCATCAGGTGCTGAGCGGCAATGACATTTTCCATGCAGGTCATTTTGGGGAAAAGCCGTATGTTCTGGAAGGTGCGCGCAACGCCCAGGGCAGCTATCCGGTGGGGGCGAAGCCCATGGATGGGAGTTCCCGCAAGCAGCAAGCTGCCCGCATCGGGCAAGGCCAAGCCGCTCACCACGTTTATCAGGGTGGTCTTCCCCGAACCGTTGGGGCCGATCAAACCGTGTATGGTTCCGGCCCGGACGCCAAAAGAAACTTCGGAAAGCGCCTTGACGCCGCCAAAAGAGCGGCTGATTTTTTCCAGTTCCAGAAGCATACCCTAAACCCGGGCTTTCTGAGGGAAAAGCGAGGTCATCCCGTTGGGAAGATAGAGAATCACAAGCAGCAGGATCACCCCGTTTACGCCCAGGCGAAGCGGCCCGGCCGTAACGCCTACGCCGCGGAGCACCTCGGGAAGAGCGGTAAGCAGAAAGGCCCCGAGAATCGGCCCGAAAACCGACCGCGTTCCTCCCACTATGTTGAACATCAGCAACTGCACTTCGGCCGCAAAACCAAACTCCCCCGGTGTTATGAGAAAGTTGAGATGAGCGTAAAGCGCCCCGGCAATCCCGGCCAGAAAAGCCCCCGAAATGAAGGAGATGTTCTTATAGCGGGCGGTGTGCACGCCCATGACCATCGCGGCCGTTTCATCTTCCCGGATGGCGGCGAAACTCCAGCCGATTCTCGACCCTCGCAACACCACCAAGAAATAGGCCGAGGCAGCAAGTGACCCGTAGATGATGAGTGTTGTCGTCCTGGTGGGAATCCCGATCAACCCTTCCGCCCCTCCCGTTATGGCGAGGTTTACCGCCGCAATCCGCACGACCTCCCCGAAGGCAAGGGTGGCCATGGCCAGAAAGATGCCCCGTATCCTCAAAACCGGAGCACCGATCGCCGCGGCTACTCCAGCCGAGAGGCAGGCGCCGGCGGCTATGGCCAGGGGAAAGGGCAGATGGAAGCGCATCGTCAGGATGGCGGAGGCATAGGCGCCTATCCCCGCGAAAGCCGCATTGCCAAGGGAGAGCTGCCCCGCCGAAAGCGGAACGTAGAGGCTGAGGGCGAGCAGCGCGTTTATCCCCGCGAAATTGATGAGACTGCCGTAGACGGCAAAAAATTCGGTCAACGGTCAAAATCCTTCAGACTTGCCTCACCCGCCCGCGTCCGAGCAGCCCCGAAGGCTTCAGGATCAGGATCAGCAAGAGCACGGTAAACGCAACGGCGTCGCGAAGATTCGACATGCCGGTCACCTCGACGGTAAACACCTCGCTCAACCCGAAGGCGATGCCCCCCAGAATGGCCCCCGGAATGCTTCCCATCCCTCCCAGGATGATCACGGCAAGCCCTTTCAGTTCGATCGGGCGGCCCATATCGGGGGCAAGCGCATTGAAATAGAGCCCGTAGAGGATGCCGGCGGCCCCGCCCAGAGCCGAGGAGACAAAGAAAGTCTGCGAGACTATCCTGTCTACATTAATGCCAAGCAGCCGCGCGGTGTTCTCGCTCTCGGCCACGGCGCGAATCGCCTTGCCCGTGCGGGTGAATTTGAGCAAAACCGTCAAAATCACCATGAGCGCCAGGGCGGTCGCGACAATTTCGAGCTGGAGCGAACTCAGGATAAGCGGCCCCAAATGGTATATCCGGTTGGGAAACATCCCTTCGGGAAACCGCACGGTCCGCGCGCCGAAAATTCCCAGGGCGGCGCTTTCGAAAATGATCGCCATCGCAATGCTGGAAATGAGCCCGGAGAGGTTCGAATCCGCGCGCCGCCTGAGTGGAGCAAAGGCGACACGGTGCAGAACGAGGCCGAGCAGCCCCGAGAGAAGGGTCGCAAGCGGAAAGGCCATCCAGGCGGGAAGGCCTGCCGAGGTGGCAAGCCACAGAGCGCTCAGCCCCCCGAGGGTAAATATGGCCGCATGCGCGAGATTGAGAATGTCCAGAACACCGAAGACGAGCGTATACCCGATCGCAAAAAGCCCGTAGACCGACCCGATGAAAAACCCGTTTAGCAACTGCTGGAAAAAGACGGACATAAACTGCGCTTCCCTGCCGGGTTCATTCGCCAAAGACCGTAAACCTGCCGTTTTTCACAATTTCGACGACCGGCTTGCACTGCGCATCGCGTCCCGGGGTAAAAGAAAACTTCCCCAGCACTGTATCGAGGTCGTTCACCCCGGCGAGTGCCTCACGCAGCGCCTTGGGATTGTCGGTGGAACCGGAACGTTTGAGTGCGTCAAGCATGATATAGACCGCGGCGTAGGCCTGGGCTGCAAACTGGTCGGGGGGCGAGCCGAACTTTGCCGTATAGGCGCGAACGAAGGCACGGTTTAGCGGATTGGAGGACGATTCGTTCCACGCCGCCCCGACAATCACATTTTCCGCAGCCTTGCCCGCATTTTTCATGAGAGAAGGAGAATTGAAACCGTTTCCCCCGATTATGGGGACGCTTGCCGGAATTCCCAGCCGGCGCGCCTGGGCGACTATCCCCGAGGCTTCCTCCACAAGAGCGGACACCACCAGCGCGTCGGGCTTGAGGCTCCTGATCTCGGTCAACTGGGCCGAAAAATCACGGTCTCCCTTGGCGAAGGTCTGTTCGGTAACAATCTTTATGTGCGAATCCCGGAGGGCCTTTTTAAAGACATCGTAGCCGCTCTTCGTGAATGCATCGTCGTTGCCATACATGAGGGCCACCTTCTTGATGCCCAGTTTCTTCTCGACGACGTTCACCGTATCGGGGATCACCTGCATTTCGGTGAGCGAATCGCGAAAGACATAATTCCCGATATCCGTAATCCCTTTGGCCGTGTTGCTTATGCCCAGAACGGGGACCCCGGCCTTCTGAGCGATCCGGTCGGTCACCTGGGCGGTGTTGCTCAGAGTGGGGCCGATAATGGCCACGACCTTATCGGCAAAAAGAAGCCGGTTAAAGACATTTACCCCCTGCTGCGGCTGGCTTGCATCATCTTCGAATACGGGGACAATTTTTATGCCCGTCTGCCCGGCCCGCGCATTTATCTCCTCGATTGCCAGCTGCGCCCCGTCTTTTTGCGTTTCCCCGTAGGCCGCCGCAGCCCCGGTCAAACTGAGAGCAAATCCGATTTTCGCTTCTCTCGGCGCAGCGGACGCCCGGGAGCAAATCCCACTCAGGCCCAGAACCAGCGCAAGCACCACCATTGCCTTCTTCGCACAGTTTCCTGCCACTACGTCCATCTCCCGCCTCTCTTTCCGTTATGGTTCATTTCCCCTGCAAACCCAATGCGGCAAGCCCCCGATAGCCCCTCGTAAATCTTTGATCCTGCCGGCTTCGCGTGTCAAGCCAAAAAGCAAACAGAGGATCTTTCGTTTTGCAGTTTGTTCCTAGTGCTCCGGAAAGACGGAGGAGGAAAAAAGCTCGCGATTTCAGCCAGGAAACGTCAAATAATCTTGACACCTCCCTCTGCTTTTAATAGAGTTACCGCCTGTAGTGACAGAATATAAGCTTTGACCACTTTCTTCAGTTTTCATTTCCGGGTACTATCCTTTCCAGTTCGCAGTTCGCGCTTGTGTGGCAGAGACTTTTTATCTTCTCTCTCCTCTTTCGCTGATTCTCGTGTTCGGTGTCTATCGTCTTAGATTGGTTTTTTTCATATCCGAACGCGATTTCTGTTTTTCTGCATAAAGGAAGGGGGTGGTAGGCGTCTTGCCAGATTGGTCGATTCCGGTCCTTTATTATCCATTTAATTTCCTACTTTAACGCATTCTTATCAGGAGGTTTCAACTATGGCTGCACAAACACAGGGAAATCCGGCGGTTGTAGGGCTTGCAGGCTTTGGCGCAACCACGCTTCTACTCCAGTTTCACAATCTTGGCTGGTGCCACCCGGGAGTAGTTTTTTGCCTCGCCCTCGCCTTTGGCGGGGGAGCGCAGCTCATAGCCGGATTTATGGAATTTAACACCGGAAATAATTTCGGCTTCTGCGCTTTTTGCGGATACGGCGCATTCTGGATCGCGCTGGCGTTTATTTTTTTCATCCTGGAAGTCGAAACCATGAAAGGCCAGACTTTTATTCATGAATTTCTAACGATCAGCCCGGCCGATGTCGGATGGTTTATGGTAACATTTACGCTCTTTACATTCATTTTGCTCATCGGTTCGCTCGCAATCCATACCGCCATGTTTCTTACCTTTTTTACCCTTACACTCGGCTTTATCGGCCTTGACCTGGTCTTCCTGGCCGGCATGAAACAGGTCCTGACCATCACGGCGATCGACCTGGCAGTATGCGCATTGCTCGCATGGTATATGATGGCGCACGTGATATTTTTGCAGGTTTTCGGCAGAAACGTCCTGCCCGTCGGCGGCCCCCTTGTGGCAAAGCCCCAGATGGCAGCAAAAGCCGCCTAACCTGCCCGATCCAACCAGGCAAACCTGCAGCCTGTCCGGCATCCGGGCAGGCTGTTTTTTTCTACGCTCCCGGTGGAAACTTCCTGAATTTTTGTTCGACTATCCTGGTGAGGTTCTCCCGGGTGTTAAGACCGGGGTCCTCCTGGACCAGATCGAAAAGTTTTCCCAGAATCTCGCCCACCCGGGGCCCCGGCCTCAGGGCCAAAATCTTCATAACGTCCTGTCCGCCAAGGGCAAGCTCCCGGACGCTAAAAGCCGAAATACGGCCGAGTTGGCTTTTAAGGGAAGTCCGAAGCCGCTCCAGTTCCGCCCTGCCGGCATGCTGCCATCCCCCGGAAAGCATTTGCGCCTGCGCAAGAGCGATGGAATCCTCCAGGAGTTCGCGGCCGATTTGGGTGATAAACCGCCTCATCTGCGCCTCGCTCCAGAAAAGAGCTTCTTCGGAGATCTGACGGGCGACGAGCGTGGAAACCTCTGCTGCCTGCCGGTTCGACACATTCCAGGCCCTCAAGGTCTTCACCGTAAGAAGAGCGCTTCGGGAGGCTGCGTCCCCCTCCCCGGAGGAAAGAGCCGATTCATGAAAAAGAGCGGCCAGTCTCACACGAAGGCTTTCCGGACAATGGAGGATACACGAAAGGGTATGGTCGAACAGGCTGATCCCCGTCCCCTCGCGGAACTCCATCCGCGCTCCCGCATCGAGAAACGGAAGCAGCCCTGCGAGTGCCTCGCTTTCCCTCAGCAGTCCGAAGGCCAGGGACACGTTGGGCGAGAGCAGAATTTTTAGAATTTCGTCTCGAACCCTTTCCCCCGAAATCTCCCCGAGTCCTCCCGACTCCGCCCTCATCGCATCGAAAGTGGCCGGTTCGATGTGAAAACCGTAGACTCCACAAATTCTGGCAGCGCGCACGATCCTCAGTGGGTCTTCCAAAAACCGGGCGCGAGCGTCTCCAACCCCACGAACGATCCCTTCTCTCAAGTCCTCGCGGCCCGCGTTCGGATCGAGCAGCAGGCCGTCCGGATAGGAAAGAGCAATCGAATTGATGGTAAAATCCCGCCGCGCAAGGTCGGCGGCAATACCCCCCTTTCCCGGGGCAAAGCTCGTCACCTCGATGTCGCGCGCGCGCGTATGGACCTGGACTGTGCCATGCCTGATCCCCACGGGGATGACGGCGGGAAAAAGCGAGATGATCTCGGAGCTGCCGGCGCTCGTGGCCAGATCCCAATCCTTGGGCTCCATACCCAGGAAATAATCGCGCAGCGCGCCCCCTACAAGCCACACGCCGAATCCGGCGCGATGGATCTTCTCCATCGCACTCAAAACGTCGCGGGGGACGAAGGAAAGACCGGGCTCGGCCGAAGCGCTCACCATGTCGGAGCACCAACCGCCCAAAGAATGTCGTGAAAAGGCTTGCTATTTTTCATCAGGTCAATATAATGGAGAGTCGTATTCTCTGGCAAGCTGTATTGAAATTCCGTCGAATCGTCCGGACGAGTTGTAAATTTTCTTGGCAAGGTGGGGTGTAAATGGATACCGACAAGGCATATTCCAAAATGCAAGAAGCCAACCGCATCATCGAGGATTTCCCGATGGGCAAATACGCGCTCTATTCCCTGCTCTTTCTCGCGGAGATTGCGGCCTGCTTTGTCGTCGTTCACCTGATCAAGGGCTGACCTGTCCGCCCGGGATAGCTAGATCGCAGACAAATCGCAATTCACCTCTTTTACGGAGTTTCCATTGACAGGCGCATTGTCGTTCCTCCTTCTACTCGCTCTACTACTAAGTCCGCAAAGCCGGACAGGAGGACCAGGCGCCTTCAGCTCGCCGAGCTGAAAACCAACGACAAACCGTCGATCAAAGGCCATGGGGTTCTCCCCATGGCCTTTTTGTTTTTCCAAGGACTTTAACCCCATTTTTTGCATTTGGCGAAAAGGAGAACACAATGAGAAAGATCCATATCTTCGACACGACACTGAGGGATGGCGAACAGGTACCCGGGGCAAAGCTCAACAAGGCACAAAAACTCGAAATCGCCCAGCAGCTGGCAAAACTCGGTGTCGATGTGATCGAGGCCGGCTTTCCCTGCTCTTCGCCGGGAGACCTCGAGGCGGTGCGCGGGATAGCGCAGCAGGTACGGGGGCCGGCGATCGCCGCACTCGCCCGCGCGGTGAAGGAAGATATCGATATTGCGTGGGAAGCGGTCCGCGAGGCACAAAGGCCCAGGCTTCACGTGTTCCTTGGCTCCTCGGACATCCACATCCAGAAAAAGCTGCGAAGCGATAGAAGCAAGGCCGTGGAGATGGCCGTCGAGGCGGTAAAATATGCAAGGAGCCTGTGCCCGGAGGTGGAATTTTCCACCGAGGACGGCTCGAGAACCGAGTACGAGTTTTTGTGCCGCATCATCGAAGAGACCATCAAGGCGGGGGCCTGTGTCATAAACGTTCCGGACACGGTAGGCTATGCGCTGCCCGAAGAATACGGGGATCTCATCCGCAGACTCCGGGAGAGCGTTCCCGCACTGGATAAGGTCCTTTTGAGCGTCCACTGCCATGACGACCTGGGGCTTGCGGTGGCAAACAGCATTGCGGCAATTCGAAACGGCGCCGACCAGGTGGAGTGCACGATCAACGGGATCGGCGAAAGGGCCGGGAACGCTTCCCTGGAAGAGATCGTGATGGTTCTCAAAACACGGGCGGAAAACTACCGGACGACAACAGACATCGTGATCAAAGAACTGTACCGCACCAGCCGCATGGTCAGCCGGATCATGAACATTCCGGTGCAGCCCAACAAGGCGATAGTGGGCAGCAACGCCTTTTCCCACTCCTCGGGGATACACCAGGACGGAGTGATCAAGGACAGGACCACCTACGAGATCATGAAGCCCGAGGAATTGGGCATCAAGCAGCAGACGATAGTGCTCACGGCCCGCTCGGGGCGAGCGGCTCTTCGACACCGCCTGGCCGAACTGGGGTTTTCGCTCGATGCGCAGACCTTCGAACGCGTCTACGGTCGATTCATCGACGTGGCCGACCGCAAGAAGGAAATCGGCGCCGAGGACCTGCAGTCGATCGTAGAGATCGAGGTCTCCAAGGTGCCCGAGACCTACAAGATGCACAGCATGCAGATAATGAGCGGAAACAAGATGGTCCCCCTCGCCTCCGTGACTCTTGAGCGGGACGGAGAGGTCTTCACCGACGCTGCGACGGGAAACGGTCCGGTCGACGCCGTTTTCAAGGTGATCGAGCGCATCACGACCACTTCGGGAAAACTGATTGACTACGATTTGAAAGCGGTCACCATGGGCAGGGATGCGCTGGGGGAGGCCATGGTGCGGGTGGAAATCGGCGAGGTCATCTATTCGGGAATCGGGAGCAGCCCCGATGTGATCGAAGCCACCGCCCGCGCGTATCTGAACGCCTACAACCGATTCTTCGCAAACGGGGGCGCACAAAAGGCGCAAAGCCCCGCGGGTGAAAAGGAGTAGAAATTGGGCTCGGCTTTCTTGAACAAATTTCAAAAGCTGTATAGAATCAGCCCTTGATTTTGATTTCCAGCTGGATTAGTCGGGGGAAATGAGAAGATTCGAAACCGATGCAATCGTTTTGAGTACGTGCGACCATGGGGAGTCGGATCGTCTGGTGACGTTTCACTCGGCCGAATTCGGCAGATTGCGCGGCATCGCCAAGGGGGCCAGGAGGAGCAAAAAACGATTTGCCAACGTGTTCGAGCCCTGTAGTCTGGTTCGC
>JAKAJS010000088.1 GCA_021813685.1 Deltaproteobacteria bacterium
GCTTCCCGCTTCCCGCTTCCCGCTTCCCGCTTCCCGCTTCCCGCTTCCCGCTTCCCGCTTCCCGCTTCCCGCTTCCCGCTTCCCGCTTCCTCCATTCACACCGCTATCCCCGGATAAATCCGCCCCGCCACAATCACCAGAAGCCCAAGAATGAGAGCCATGACCCCGAGGTCTGCGCCTATGCCGAAAACGCTCGTTCCGCCTGCGAGCATCAGGGAGCGCAGCGCGTCGACCTCGTAGGTGAGCGGATTGATTCTCGAGATCACCTGGAGCCAGCCGGGCATGATCGAGATGGGATAGATGGCGTTGCTTGCGAAAAAAAGCGGCATGGTCAGCACCTGGCCGATGCCCATGAAGCGCTCGCGCGTTTTGACGATACAGGCGATAATGAGCGAGAGCATGGCAAAGCATGCAGCGCCCAGGACCGCTGCGCATAGCACGCCAGCCAGGGCCGCAGGGTTCCAGTTGATTTTAACGCCGAGCAGCAGGGAGAGCAGGTAGACGATCGCTACCTGCGTCAGGGCGCGCGCTCCGGCGGAAACCCCCTTCCCAAGCACCAGGGCCGACCGCGGGGTGGGGCTTGCCAGCAGTTTGTGGACCAGTCCCAGATCGCGCTCCCAGATGATGGCGATCCCGTGGAAGATGGCGATAAAAAGAACGCTCTGTGCCAGTATCCCGGGAGCCATGAAGTCGATGTAAGGAATGCCCCCGGTCGGGATGGCGTGGACCCTGGTAAAAACCTGGCCGAAAATCAGAAGCCACAGCGCCGGCTGTATGGCCCGGGTGAGAAGCTCGGACGGGTCGTGGCGAAGCTTTCGCACCTCGAGTTCGGCGATGACAAACGTTGTTTTTACAAAACCGGCAACACTTCGGAACGGTATGGTCACCAAGGGCGAAAAACCGCTAGCCGAGCCGCCTCGCCGTTCGTCTCGTCCTGGATGTTTCACGATAGTCCCCTCCCGCATCGAGCCTGTCGCCCGCATAGTGGACAAATACATCGTCCAGGGATGTTCCATTTTCCCCGATCGAAGCCTTCAATTCATCGGGGCGTCCGATGGCTGCGACCCGGCCGCGGTGCATGATCGCTACCCTGCTGCACAGGCTGTCGGCTTCCTCCATGAGATGGGTAGTCAAAAAGATCGTTGTCCCGTAGTCCGCGCGCAGCCGCTCGATGTGATCCCACACGGCCCTGCGCGCAACCGGGTCGAGCCCTACGGTCGGCTCGTCCAAAAATAGCACCCGCGGCCGGTGCAGAACAGACTGGGCTATCTCAAGGCGCCGGATCATTCCCCCTGAATATTCCCGAACGAGCCTCGTCGCCGCATCGGACAGACCCACGAAGGAAAGCGCTTCGCTTATGCGCAAAAGTCGCGCCGAACGTGGAATGTCATAGAGCTTGGCAAAAATGAGCAGGTTTTCATACCCGCTGAGGCTCCCGTCGGCTGACACCAGCTGGGGCACATACCCGATCAGCCGGCGCACCTCGCGGGCGCGGCGAACGATATCGAAGCCCGCCACTCGCGCGCTGCCCGAGGTCGGCGGCAGAAGCGTCGTCAGCATCTTTATCATCGTCGTCTTGCCCGCCCCGTTTGGCCCGAGAAGGCCGAACGCCTCCCCGGCCTCAAGAGAAAGACTCACGCTCTCTACTGCCGTTTGCTCGCCGAACCGGCGGCAGATACTCTCAGTTTCCAGAATTTGCATATCGCGTCTTCTCTCCGGCTTCGGGCTTGGGATCTGATGAAAAGAGCTCCCCGAGCACGCGCAAAGCCTCCGATACCGTCGAAAGATCGTGCGCCGAAAGCCGACTCAGCCGCTCGGCAAGCCTTGGCTGCGCGGCCTCGCGCGCAGCAAGCGTCGAAGCCCGACCATCCTCGGTCGCAGCCAGCACCACACGGCGGCGGTCCAAAGCATTCCGGTCGCGGCTCACCAGAGCCCGCGAAACGAGCGCGTCGATCATCTTGGAGGTCGCCGCAAGCGTCTGCCCCAGGTGGGCGGCGACCTCCGAAAGTGAGGCGCCGTCGTTGCGGCTGAGATAGAGCAATACCCGGAACTGGGGCACCGTAAGCCCCGATTCGCGGTGCGCGCGCATCTCGTTTCGAATCGCGCGCATCATCCCGGGCACGGTTTCCAGTAACACCCTTGCGCATTCCTCCGAGGAGTGGGACATTGGTTATCCTTTTTAATAGTTTCCTTAGCTAAGTATTATAGCCCCCTCTTTCGCCCGTTTCAAGACACTCCTGCACCTTGTCCCCCTTTCGAGCCGGAAGATGTTATAGTTAAAGTACTTTCCGGTTTTCAAAAGGAGGATGGCATGGAAACGTCGATCGAGACGATTTTGGAAAACGTGAGCACCATCCCGGGCCAGGGCGGCCTTTTGGAACAGTTTGAAAAGCGGTTGCGAAAGATGCAACGACGCGTTTTGTTCGCGATGTTTGAGAGCATAAGCGAAGAAGCGCTAAAAGGTCTGCCGGTCCTTCTCTACAAGACCATTATGATAGACGGCAACAGGATGCCGGCGCTGCTTCGTTTCCAGTTGCCGACGTGGAGGGGTTATGACGAGGTTTTCTGGCAGGCGCTGGGCGATTACGCCATCCTCACGCTCCATCGCGTGAAGGACCTGGAATACAACGCCGCCACGGGCAAAATGAAGATAGAGTATTTCGTGAGAACGCCGGAGCTGGGCGGAAGGGTGCGAAGCCCCGAGCAAGTCCGGGGAATCATACAAAAACTCGCCTTCCTGGTGGAAAACGAAACCCTCCCCACCGATTTTACCCACTTCCGTACCATGTCGGAAAGAAGGGGGCAAATCGGAGAACTAAGCCAGGAAAAGGCTGTGGCGCTCGGAGCCGTCCTCAAGATTTTGCCGGTCTAGGGAAAGTTATCCCACAACCGAATAACACCGGTCGCATATCTTGGGCTGATCGGCAAACTGGCCGACCGCGTCGGACCGTACCCAGCATCGCTCGCATTTTTCGCCGGAAGCCGTTTCGACCTGGAGTTTCAACTCGGGCAGATCGACTCCCCGGGTCGGGGCATCGAGAGCGGATTCGGGCTCGATCGAGACTTTCGAGACGATGAAGACGGTCCGGAAGAGTTCTTCGCACCCTCCAAACTCGCTCTGGAAATCGGGCGGAAGCGCAAGGCGCACCCGGGCATCCAGGGGATGGCCGATCGTTTTGTCCCTGCGGGCTGCTTCCAACGCGCGCAGGACCTCATTTCTGAGTGTGAGGATTTTTTCCCACCGTGCCGCAAGCGAACTGTCCCGAAGGCCGGGATCCGCCTCGGGGAAAGCCTGCAAGTGAATGGAGGGCTCACCGCCCTGATCCATTCGCAGCCAGATCTCCTCTGCGGTGAAGGAGAGCACGGGGGCCATGAGGCGCACCAGGGTGTTCAGGATGGTGTGCATCACGGTCTGGGCCGAGCGCCTGGCGGTGCTTCCCGCTGCGGAGGTGTAGAGGCGGTCTTTCAGGATGTCGAGATAAAAGGAGCTCAAGTCCACGACGCAGTAGTTGTGCAGGGCGTGATAGACACGGTGGAATTCGAAGCGCTCGTAACCCTGCCGGACCTTTTCGATCAAGTCCTGGAGCTGGTGCAGGGCAAAGCGGTCCAGTTCTTCCATCTCTTCGCGCTTCACCGCATGGGCCGCCGGGTCGAAGTCATAGAGATTTCCAAGCAGGAACCTGCAGGTGTTGCGGATCCTTCTGTAGGCTTCGCTGAGCCTTTTGAGGATGTCTTGGGAGATACGGATATCGTCCCTGTAGTCTTCGGCCGAGACCCACAGGCGCAGGATTTCCGCTCCGTACTGACGGATGATTTCCTCGGGGGCGATCACGTTGCCAATCGATTTGGACATCTTGCGGCCCTGGCCGTCGACCACGAACCCGTGGGTGAGAACCGTTTTGTAGGGGGCCCTGTCTCTGGTCCCCACGGCGGCCAGAAGCGAGGAATGAAACCAGCCGCGGTGCTGATCGCTTCCTTCCAGATAGAGATCGGCGGGAAGCCCCAGTTGGGGCCTTTTTTCCAAAACGGCGGCAAAGGATGTCCCCGAATCGAACCAGACGTCGAGGATGTCCATCTCCTTTTCGACTTTTGCGCCGCCGCATCCGGGACAGGCAAGGCCCTCGGGCAGAAGGTCCTCGACCGGGTGGGTGAACCAGGCGTCGGCGCCCTCTTTTTCGAACATCGCGACGATGTGCTCGAACACTTCCGGGGAGTTTATGTAGGTGCCGCATTCGGAGCACCGGAACACGGTGATCGGAACCCCCCAGGAGCGCTGCCGCGAGATGCACCAGTCGGGTCTGTTTGCCACCATGCCGTGGATGCGCTCCCGGCCCCAGCCGGGGAGCCACTGTACCCGGTCTATCCATTCGAGCGCCTTGTCGCGAAGCCCCGTCTTTTCCATGGAGATGAACCACTGGGGCGTTGCGCGGAAGATGACCGGGTTTTTACACCGCCAGCAGTGGGGATAGCTGTGCGCGATTTCAGCCTTTGCCAGGAGCTTTTCAGTCTCTTCGAGCTTGGCGATGACGGCCTTGTTGGCGTCGAAGACGAACTGTCCGGCGAAAAACTCCACCTCTTTTGTAAACCGCCCGCCGTCATCTACGGGAGAGTAGATGTCCAGGCCGTATTCGAGTCCCGCTTCGTAGTCTTCGCGCCCGTGGCCGGGGGCCGTGTGGACTGCTCCGGTGCCCGCCTCAAGAGTCACATGGCTTCCGAGGATCAGGAGTGAATCGCGCTCGATAAACGGGTGTCGCGCCTTCAGTTTTTCCAGCTCATCGGCTTTGAAAGTGCGGAGTACCCGATAGTTTTTCGCGCCGGCGGTCGCCATCACCGTTTCGAGCAGCCCTTCGGCCAGGAGCCACACCTCGCCCTCCACCTCGGCGGCTACATAGGTAAACTCGGGGTGCAGCGCGATGGCGAGATTGGCCGGAAGAGTCCAGGGAGTCGTCGTCCAGATCAGCACGTAGACCTGTTTCCCGGCAAGTTCGGGGAACCTCGCCGCGGCGTCGGCCGTCAGGGGAAACTTCACGTAGACGGAGGGCGACTTGTGGTCTGCGTATTCGACTTCGGCCTCCGCCAGCGCCGTGCGGCAGCTCGTGCACCAATAGACCGGCTTTTTGCTGCGGATGACGCTGCCGTTTTCGAAAAATCGGCCGAGTTCGCGGGCAATCGTCGCCTCGTAATAGTAGGCCATGGTGAGATAGGGGTTGTCCCATTCTCCGATCACCCCGAGCCGCCGGAATTCGCTGCGCTGGATATCGATGAACTTCTCGGCGTAGCGGCGGCAAAGCGCGCGGATCTGGGCAAGGGACATCGTCTCTTTCTTTTTCCCCAGCTCTTTATCCACCTGGTGTTCGATCGGAAGACCGTGGCAGTCCCAGCCGGGAACGTAGGCGGCGTCCATGCCGCTCATCTGGCGCGATTTTATGATGATGTCCTTGAGAATCTTGTTGAGGGCCGTGCCCAGATGGATATGGCCGTTGGCGTACGGCGGACCGTCGTGGAGAATGTAGTGCGGGCGCCCCTTCGCCTTTTCGCGCAGCAGCCCGTAGAGACCCATCTCGTCCCATCTTTTCAAAAGCTCGGGTTCGCGAACCGCAAGGTTTGCCTTCATCGGAAAATCGGTCTGAGGGAGGTTGAGCGTATCTTTATAATCCATCGAGGTCTCCGGCGTCTTTCCTGGCATTCAAGAGTTGATCGTTGTCAATCCGTTTTTGGCTAAAACAACTTATATAACACCGAATTTTCGAAACAGGAAGAGCCTGATTGTGGGGAAGGCGACCGGGGGGGATTTTATTGCCCTATGTTACGTATGACGTTACAATGTTACTCGGGAGGAATGGAGAGAGTGATTGGTTCGTTCAAAGATCGCACAACCAGGCGCATTTTCGACGGAGAAAAGGTGGGGCGACTGGAGCGGCCAATTTATGACCGGGCTCGACGGAAGCTGCAACAACTTGAGGCGGCTACAAGAATAGAGGATCTTTATTTCCCGCCGTCGAACAGACTCCATCCGCTTCAGGGGTACACTCCCACGCGATATTCGATTTGGATCAACGAACAGTGGCACATCTCTTTTGAATGGTTGGAAGATAAGGCCGAGGGCGTCCTTTTTGAGGACTGTCATCGATAACAGGAGATTCAGAATGCTGCCCGGAAACAGACCGATACATCCTGGTGAATTTATCAGGGAAGACATTCTGGTTGAGTTTGGTCTAACCCAACAGATGCTTGCAGATAGACTTAAAGTCCATCGCAGGACAATAAACGAGATAGTCAACGGCAAACGGGGCATAAGCGCCGACATGGCTTTGCGGCTCGGCAAATTTACAAATACAAGCCCGCGGATGTGGTTGAACCTCCAGAATGCTCTCGACCTGTGGGATGCCTATCACCAGGCCGATCAGGGGCGATGTATAGATTGTATAACATCTGTATGCTGAGTTCGCTGCCTGTCCCCGCGGTGGAGAGGAAAGCATTATCCCCTTCGCGGCTTCGCGTGAAACCTCAATAGTTGCAGGGCACCTCAATCGTTTTCCGTGGCGACGCCGTACTTTTTGAGCTTCAGCTTGAGGGTCCTTCGCGTGATGCCTAGCCGGCGGGCGGCTTCGCTCTTGTTTCCCCCGGTTTCCTTCAGCCGGTCGAGGATCGCCTGCCTTTCGATGCAGGCAAGATCGGCCTCCCCGCAAGCGATGTCCCCGGGGTCGAATCGGGAATCCTCTGCCTCGCTCTTTTCCTCCAGGGTCTGCAGCGCAAGGGGCAGTTCCGCAGGGGATACAAACTCACCGCGAAGCAGTATCGCCGCCCGTTCCATCGCGTTTTCCAGTTCGCGGACGTTTCCCGGCCACGGATAGCGCAGCAGAAGGTCCATTGCTCGAGGAGAGATTCCCTTGACCGTTTTGCCGTTTTTACGGGAAAAGCGGGTAAGAAAGTCTTGGGCGAGCGCCGGGATGTCCTCCACGCGTTCCCGTAAAGGGGGAGTCGCTACGGCGAAGACGTTTAGCCGGTAATAGAGGTCTTCGCGAAACAAGCCCTCCTGAATCAATTTTTCGATGTCGCGGTTGGTCGCAGCGATTACGCGCACATCGACCGGGACCGTGACATCGCTTCCCACCCTTTGGATCACCCCTTCCTGAATCACGTGGAGAAGCTTTGCCTGCATGGGAAGAGGCAGTTCGCCGATTTCGTCCAGAAAAATCGTGCCGCCCTCGGCTGCGGAAAAACGCCCCTTTCGCTGCCTGTCCGCGCCGGTAAAGGCGCCCTTTTCGTGTCCAAAGAGCTCCGATTCGATGAGAGTCGCGGGAATGGCCGCACAGTTAACCTCGACCAGGGGTTTTTGCCTTCTGGCGCTGTTGGCGTGAATCGCGCGGGCGACCAGCCCCTTGCCGGTCCCGCTCTCCCCGGTGATGAGAACGGTCGTGTCCGTGGGGGCGACAAGTGCGATCATCTCCAGCAGCTTTTGCATCGCCGGGCTCGATCCCGTGAGTTCAGAAGCCTGGAGACGAGCCAGTTGGCCGCGCAGCCTTTCATTTTCCTCCCGAAGCCGCGTATGCTCAAGAGCCCGATCCATCACCACCCGCAGGGCTTCGAAGTCTATCGGTTTTGTTACATAATCGAATGCCCCCGACCGCACGGCTTCGACCGCCGTAGGGATCGAAGAAAACGCCGTTACGATCACGATCGGGATGGAAGGATTATAGGAGGAGATTTCCCTGGTCGCCTCGATTCCGTCCATATTGGGCATGCGCATGTCCATAAGGATCAGGTCCACCGGCTTTGTGCGGACGACTTCGAACGCTTCCCGCCCGTCGGAGGCTTCCCGCGCGTCAAAGCCCCATTCCTGCATCATGGTCGTGAGCATCAGGCGATGAGAGCGGTCGTCATCGGCTATGAGAATCGTTGCTTTGGGGGATTTAGCCATTCCGGTGCGCCTCCGGGAGTGAGGGGGTGTTTTGTGCCTGCTCGTCCGGACGGGAAGGAAACCGCATCACGAAGTGTGAGCCTTTGCCGGGAGCGCTTTGGACTTCGATCTCTCCCCCGTGAGCGCCAACAAACTTGTGAACATTGGCAAGGCCCAGGCCCACTCCGCGAGGCTTGGTCGTAAAGTAGGGGTCGAAAATGTGCGGCAGGTGTTCAGCCGGTATGCCCGTTCCCGAATCGGCCACCTCGATAACGACGCCTCCCGGATCCGGATGCGCCCGGACTCTCAGCGTCCCTCCCTCCTGCATGGCATGGATTCCGTTGAGGTAAAGGTTAAGGAGCACCTGCACGAGAATGTCCGGGTCGCCCGTCATCTCGAGTTCTTCAGGGGCGACCTCCGATTCGATCCTGACGTTCTGGTGGAGAGCATCCTGTTCGATAAGCCGCAGTGAATCCGAGAATAGAGCTTTGCAGGAAATCACGTGGCGATCGAGATCCGCGGGCCTTGCGAAATTGAGCAGTTCGGTTACGGCCCTGTTTAGCCGTTCGACCTCCTGGACCATCGTGTCGGCTATCTCGCGGCTCCGAGGATCTCCTCTTGCCCGCCCCGCGAGAATTGTCGCAAACCCCTTGATCGAACTAAGAGGGTTTCTGATTTCATGGGCCACTCCTGCTGCGAGTCTCCCCAGCCCGGCAAGCCGTTCGCTTCTCCTCAGTTGATCCTCCAACCGCCTGATGGAGGACATGTCCGAAAAGAGAAACACGTACCCTCCGGGATGTCCGCTGCTGTCCCGGATAAGGGCGGCGTTGACCAGAAGCGGAATCGAGGTCGAATCGCTCAGCCTGCACGCGATCTCCTGCTCGATAACGGTTTCTTCTTCCCGCAGGCGCCCGATAACGGAAACGAAGCCGGGAAAATCTCCGATGTGCGAGCCCTCGGCGCCGTTGTGCCGTTGCAGGACCCTGCGGGCCGCCTCGTTGCTCCGCTCGATGCGCCCCTCGAGATCGGTCATCAGCATGCCGACCGGCATCTGGTTGAGAACCGTTGCGGTGAAGGTGCGCATCCCCTGGAGGCGCGCGCGTGCCTGCCGGAAATTATGCGCCCAGAAAAGCGAGAGGAATCCCGCCGCCCCCACCAGGAGCATGGTCCCGAAAAGTATTATGGTCTGACGCACGTCCTGGCGGCTTGCGGCCTCAAACGGGGCAGGGTCCAGACCCACCACCAGGAACAGCTCTTTTTGAACCCCTGGAGGTCCCAACTCGCACCTCTCATTCGCACACCCGTTCCTCCCGCGCCCATGCCACGGCCGAAAGGTACGCATCACTTCGAACCTGCGCTGCTTTTGGCCCAAAAATCCGTAGCTCCTCCCTCCAGCTTCAGGCAGGGACAAACCGATGGTTTTCCCGATTTCTTCCGGGTTGCTGTGGGCGACAATCCTGCCCTGAGGAGTCACCAGAGCCAGGAAAAGCACACCCGACTGATGCGCCGTCTCCTCCAGGAGCGTCTGGTACTGCCTGCGTCTCCAACCCATCCCCATGCCCGTTCTGGCCCCGGCTTCGACCGAACGCATCAATACTTCCGCCTGGGATAGAAGCGCACGCTTGGTGAATTCCCTTTCGCGGTTTACATTCTTTACCGCCAGGAAAAAGAGTATACCCGCCAAAAGACACACCGAACCGATCAGCATCCACGGGGAAAACCATGCGAGCCTTGCCGGACTCAAATGCGGATCGTCGATCATGTTCGAAGCCTCTCCTGTGTGTATTGGTTCCAGTACAGGCGACCGCAAAAAACGGGCCATAGGCGGACAGCCTCTGCCTGTGCCGATTATACAGAATGTCGTCTCTTTTTACGCCCTCAAACCGGATAAAAAATATCCATGGTGAGGGGGAGATGGATAATCGGTACCCATCCCGGAGGGGAAAACTCTGGTCGTGCAGGAGACCGCAAAATTGGTAACTCCTGGAAATGCCATGCCATTATTATTGTAACGACTCTTTGGCACGTGCTTTGCCCTTACCTTGCCACATCGCCTGATTGGAGTGGTCGAAAAGGCGAAATCACAACTATTCTTTCCAGTGGAGGCAACTATGAAAAAGACGCTGTCGATTCTCTCGGTGTTGTTTGTCATGTCGACCTTTGCCCCGCAGCTTCTCTATGCGCAGCAGCAGGCGGGGCCGCCCGGTCCCGGCTGGTATTGTCCGTACAGGGGGATGGGCGGGGGCTACGGCAGGATGGGGCAGGGTATGGGCGCAGGGATGGGGCGGGGCATGGGCCGAGGCATGTGCCGCGGTATGGGGCCCGCAGCCACGCTAAACGGTGGGAATCCTCTTACCGAAGACCAGGCGAAGTCACTTCTTCAAAACTATGTCGCCTCGCGTGACGTAGCCGGGTTGAAGCTTGGCGCAGTATCCGACAAGGGGAATCTGTTCGAGGCCGTTATTACGAACAATAGCGGCGTTCCGGTGGAAAAGGTCCAGGTGGATAAGAAAACCGGCTGGTTCAAAAATATCCCCTCCTGAGTGCGGCGGGCGGCTGGCGCCGCGGCGGGGTGGCCAGGCCTGTAGGAACGGCCATTTGCGATTCCCGGAGCCGCCAGGGGGGCAGGGGGCGACAGCCCCTGCTCTTTTACATCTCCTGCGTGTAAGAATACCGGCTTTTACGGGGCACGCCCCCCGCGCTCCGACAGGCGGTGCGCGGGGGGCTACGGACGATGCCCGACCGGGTTTACGCCGTTACGGTAGTCCAGGTCGTGATGAGATCTCGAACATGCGAATAGAGCCGCTCAGCTTTCCAAAGATGCTTTAGGGCCTTCGAGTGTGTGCTTCGGTCCTGCAGTAGTCTTTTATACTCTTTTGCGTGCTGTGCGGCCCTCTGATGAAGTTGATACAGGTGGCGCTTCTGCTCGGGGGTCATGAACCTCTCCTCTCAGCTTGAGTATGCGGCGTATTATAGGGACGCTCCAAAGGAAAGCAAATCGGGTGGAGGCAGTAGATTCCCGGTAGGTTTATTTGTATCTCGAAGATGGGAATAAGCTGATTTGCCCACCGGAAACGGCGATTGGAGAAGACGGCAAACCACAGGCTGCGAATTTGGAACCCGGGAGGCAGGCCCGCCTTTTTACACGGTTCGTTCCCTCCGTCCTTGCATGGAGGCGTCCCCGGGTTCGCCATCGCAAAAAGAGCCGGTCTATGGACAAAATGGATTGTCCCTCCCGCCCGTCGACGACTCACTATTCACTATTCACTATTGCCCCCCAATATGTTAGATGGCCACGTGAATTCATTGCCGGATGGTTAACGCATTGTGCGATCCGAAAATCCTGCCGCCAACCGGGGGGAAAGTCCCGTGCACGAACTCTCCATTGCCCAGAGCCTCCTCGATATCGTCGTAGAGGAGGCGACCAGGAACAGGCTGGGTAGCGTAAACAAGGTCAGGCTCCGGATCGGGGAGCTTGCGGCCGTGGTTCCCGAGTCGCTTACGTTTTGCTTCGACCTGGTGAGCCGCGATACTGTGGCCTCGGGGGCGGCGATTGAAATCGAATCGGTGGCCGTTACTGCCCGATGCGACCGGTGCGAGGTTTCCTTTGAAGTGAAGGACCGGGTGTTCGAATGCCCGAGGTGTGGAGAGCCTGTCCTGGAAATGCTCAGCGGCAGGGAGCTTTACGTGATGAGCATAGAGGGCGAAACGGGAGAAGAGGATGGCTGAGATAGCGGTGCCGGTTGTGCGTAACATTCTTCAGGCCAATGAGCGGCTTGCTTCTGAAAACAGGAGGCGTTTCGACGAGGCCGGAATTTTTGTGATAAATCTCATGAGTTCGCCCGGAGCGGGCAAGACCTCGCTTCTGGAGAAAACCATCGACGCTCTGGCCGGGCGGATCGGCATCGCGGTGATCGAAGGCGATCTCCAGTCGTCCTGCGATGCCGAGCGGATACAGAAAAAAGGCGTGCAGGCCGTGCAGATCAATACCGACGGCGGCTGCCACCTGGACGGCAACATGATCCAGATTGCTCTTAGCGCTATAGATCTCACCGGAGTCGACCTGCTCATCATCGAAAACGTCGGAAACCTCGTCTGCCCCGCCGAGTTCAACCTGGGAGAGCATGAAAAAGTCACGATCCTGAGCGTTGCCGAAGGCGATGACAAACCGGTCAAATACCCTCTCATGTTCCAGATTTGTTCGGTGCTGCTGGTCAACAAGATCGACCTTCTGCCCTATACCGACTGCGACGTGGCTAAAATTCGGCAAACAGCCAAACATCTCAATCCGGCGGGCAAAGTCTTCGAGATCTCGTGCCGCACAGGGGAGGGCTTTGCGCCCTGGCTCTACTGGATCGAAGAGAAGGTGAGGGAGCACCGCAAAAATCGCACCTCCTCGCCTCACTCGGATAAGCGCTGAAGGTGAACTCCACGGTCGAAATATCGCGATTGGAACAACCGTGCGCCTGCGACCAAAATTCGGTGCGCCGTGTTCTGGTGAATGTCCGGGGAATTGTGCAGGGCGTCGGCTTTCGACCGTTTATCTACCAGCTGGCTGGAAGATGTGGTGTAAACGGCTGGGTCCGAAACCAGTCGGATGGGGTGGAAATCGAGGTGGCCGGTCCCGCGGGATCGGTCGAGACCTTTATCGCCGCGATTTCCCGGGAACACCCGCCTCTGGCCAGGATCGTAAGCATTGAAACCAGCGATCTTTCCTACCGGCGGCTCGAAGGGTTCACGATACGCGAAAGCAAAGAGGTAGCGTCACGCTCCACACTGATTTCCCCCGATGTGTGCACCTGCTCCGACTGCCTGCGCGAACTCTTCGACCCGGCCGACCGCAGGTTTCGCTATCCCTTCATCAACTGCACCAACTGCGGCCCCCGCTACACGATCATAAAGGACATTCCCTACGACCGGGAAAAGACCACGATGGCGCAGTTCGCCATGTGCCCGCAGTGCCGGAGCGAGTATGAAAACCCGCTCGACCGGCGCTTTCATGCCCAACCCGACGCGTGCCCCGAATGCGGCCCGCACGTGTGGCTCGAAGAGTGCCACGGGAAGATGATAGCCTCCCATGATGAGGCCGTGCGCAAGGCTGTCGAATTGCTCGATTCGGGGGCCATCGTCGCGCTGAAGGGGCTTGGCGGATTCCACCTGGCGGTCAAGGCTACCGACGAAGAGGCCGTAAAACGGTTGCGAGGCCGCAAGATCCGCGAAGAAAAGCCCTTCGCCGTGATGTTTTGCGATCTCGAAGAGATCGCACGCCATTGCCGTGTGAGCCGCATGGAGGAGGAGTTGCTCAAAAGCCCGGCAAGGCCCATCGTCCTGCTGTGGAAACGGGACTCCGAACCGTTCGGGATCGCCCGAAGCGTCGCCCCGAAAAACAGGCGCCTTGGCGCTTTTTTGCCCTACACCCCGCTTCATTTCCTCCTCTTTTCCGACTCTGCCTGCCGAGCGCTCGTAATGACAAGCGGAAACCAAAGCGATGAGCCGATTGTGCTGGAAAACGAGGAGGCAAGGCTAAAACTTGGCGAAATCGCCGACTATTTCCTCTTCCACGACCGCGCGATCTACATCCGCTGCGACGATTCGGTGGCCTTCGTCCGGGGAGACCGTCCACGGTTTGTCCGACGGGCACGCGGGTATGCGCCGCTGCCGGTTTTCCTGCGCGATTCGTCTCCTTCGGTCCTGGGCGTTGGCGCCGAACTGAAGAATACGGTTTGCCTCACGCGCGGCGGGAGCGCTTTTTTGAGCCAGCACACCGGGGATCTCGAAAATATCGAAACCCTGCGCTCCTTCGAACATTCGATCCGCCATTTCAAACGGATCTTTGAAGCACGGCCCGAGCTGATCGTCCACGACATGCACCCCGATTATTTGAGCACCCGGTGGGCACTCGAGCAGCGGGGGCTTCCCGTCGTGGCCGCCCAGCACCATCACGCCCACATCGCCGCCGTCATGGCGGAGCGAGGGCTGGAGGGGCCGGTGCTCGGTCTGGCCATGGACGGGACCGGGTACGGCCCCGACGGGACGATCTGGGGCGGGGAAATTCTGCGTGTCGATGAGGCAGGTTTTGAAAGGCTCGGATACCTTAAAACCGTTCCGCTGCCCGGTGGAGCGAAGGCGATCCGGGAGCCGTGGCGCATGGCCCTTGGCTACCTGTGGAGCCTCGACCCCGAAAATGTCTCGAGCCGGTATGCGGATTTTTTGGCCGCCTGGCCGGCAGCAGATGTGCGCATCGTGTTGCAGATGCTTTCCCGCCGGCTTAACTCTCCGCTCACCTCTTCGTGCGGAAGGCTCTTCGATGCGGCTTCCGCCCTTGCCGGGGTCTGCCTCTACGCAAGCTACGAAGGGCAGGCGGCAATCGAGTTCGAACAGGCCCTGGAGCCCGATAGCGGCCAGTACGAGGGAAAAATCGACTCTGTGAGCGACGGCCCCATTCTGATCGACCAGTTTCCGATCCTCGAGGCCCTGGTGGAAGACGTGAGGCGAAAAGTTCCGGCGGGAAGGATCTCCGCACGCTTCCATAACGGCGTTGCGCATCTTCTTGCGCAGGCTGCACACGCCGGCCGACAAAAAACGGGCCTACACCGCGTGGCCCTTGGCGGCGGGGTCTTCCAGAACGGTTGCCTTTCCGAGCGGCTCGAATCGGAGCTGCTGGCGATGGGCTTTGAGGTTTTCGCCCACGAGGAAGTCCCGCCAAACGATGCATGTATATCTCTTGGCCAGGCGTGGATAGGCGCCCGAATAGCAGCGGAGCGCGCAAAAGGTGCAAAGGAGCAGTCGTGAAATACCTCGACGAGTACAGGGACCCGCAATTGGCGAAGGAGCTGCTCGAAAGGCTGCGCCGCAAAGACTTTTCCAAAAAAGAGATCCGGCTGATGGAGATCTGCGGCACCCATACGGTTGCCATCTTCCGCTCCGGCCTGAAAGAGCTTCTGCCCCCCGAGATCCGGCTGATAAGCGGGCCGGGCTGCCCCGTGTGCGTTACGGCAAACGAAGATATCGATAGAGCGATATGGCTTTCGGGAAGACCCGGGGTTATCATTACCACCTTCGGCGATCTGGCGAGGGTGCCCGGTTCGTCCTCCTCGCTAAATATCGAGAGGAGCAGGGGGGCGGATGTGCGGATCGTCTATGCGACCCTGGACGCTCTCGAGATCGCTCGTGCCAATCCCGACCGTGAGGTTATCTTCATCGGGATCGGGTTCGAGACTACGGCGCCGACCATTGCTGCGGCCGTTCAGCAGGCACGCCGACTGGGTGTGGGGAACTTTTCGGTCTTTTCGGCCCACAAGCTGCTGCCTCCGGCCATGCGGGCGCTCCTCGAGGCCCGTGAAGTAAATCTGGACGGCTTTATCTGCCCCGGCCACGTGAGCACGGTAATCGGGGCAAACGCCTACCGGGAGGTGGTGCAAAAGTACCGGGTTCCCTGCGTCGTTACGGGCTTCGAACCCCTCGACATCCTGCAGGGCGTAAGTCTTCTCATCGACCAGGCGCTGGACGGGCGAGCCGAAGTCGAAAATCAGTACCGGCGGGCCGTCACATGGGAAGGAAATGTCGCCGCCCAAAAGCTCATAGAGGAGATTTTCGAACCTGTGGATTCTACCTGGCGAGGCATGGGAGTCATTGCGAAAAGCGGCCTTGGATTTCGGCAGGGCTGGAAAAAATTCGACGCCTCCGAGCGGTTCGCCATGCCCGAGATACAGGTGCGGGAACACCCGGGCTGCAAGTGCGGGGAAGTGCTCCGCGGAATCATGCGTCCGCCCGAGTGCGGCCTTTTCCGCACGGTCTGTTCGCCCCAGACGCCAAAGGGCCCGTGTATGGTCTCTTCCGAAGGAACCTGCGGCGCCTACTACAGATACGAAAAAGATACGAAAAGGTACGAAAATCCACCGCAGAGCCGCAGAGAGCGCTGAGAATGAGCGGCTGTGAAGGCGAGGGGAGAATGGAGGCTAACGGAATGGACCAGGGACTTGTTCAGCTCGATCAGGGCAGCGGCGGACGCGCGATGCACGAACTCATCGACGATTTGTTTCTTGGCGCCTTCAACAATCCGCTGCTTTTGGAAAGAAACGACTCCGCCGTTTTTGAAATCCCGGGCGGACGCCTGGCCATGACCACCGATTCCTACGTGATCGACCCCCTGTTTTTCCCGGGGGGAGACATCGGAAGCCTTGCGGTGCACGGCACGGTGAATGATCTGGCGATGCGGGGCGCAAAGCCGCTCTACCTCACCGCGGGGTTCATCCTCGAAGAGGGCCTCGACCTGGGCGATCTGAAACGGGTGGTCGCTTCGATGGCCAGGGCCGCCTCGGAGGCCGGCGTGCAGGTGATTGCCGGCGACACCAAGGTGGTGCCCAGGGCAAAGGCCGACAAGCTCTTTATCAACACTGCCGGAATCGGACTGGTGCCCGCGGGAATCGACCTCTCCGGATCTAATGCCCGGCCGGGTGATCTCGTGCTCATAAACGGCACGATTGGCGACCACGGCATGGCGGTGTTGTGCAAACGCGAGGGGCTTGAGTTTGAAAATGAGATCCGCAGCGACTCGGCCGCTCTAAACGGCATGATAGAACGCATGCTGGCAGCCTTCCCCGGAATTCACGTGCTGCGCGACCCGACGCGCGGAGGCGTGGCGACGACCCTGAACGAGATAGCCGAGCAGTCCGCAGTCGGGATCCGGCTGTTTGAAGAGGCGCTTCCGATCCGCGGGGATGTGGCCGGCGCCTGCGAGGTGCTGGGACTCGACCCGCTCTACGTGGCCAACGAAGGCAAGGTCCTTGCGATCGTTCCGGCCGGTGGCGCCGACGCCGTGCTCTCCGCCATGAAGTCCCATCCACTTGGAAAATCTTCCTGCATATTGGGGAAAGTCGTCTCCGACGATCCCGGAAGAGTCTTACTGCAAACGAGAATCGGGGGCTGCCGCATAGTGGATATGCTGCGCGGCGAGCAGCTTCCCCGCATCTGTTGACACGGAAAATCCACCCATGCTCATACGAGGAACATCCCTATCGGATGCAAAAGAGGCGAGATGCCTTCTGTGCGGGGAGATTCTTGACGAGATCGCCCGTTGCGTTGGAATTTGTCCATCCTGTGTGAAAAATCGACCCGAGGAAAGTCGGGCGCAGATCGATCGGGTCCATGTCAAGGCACGGGAGATGTTCGGTCTTCCGACACGACCTGCCGCCAATCCCGAGGGAATCGAATGCAAGCTCTGCTTCCATCGCTGCAGACCGGGCAGCAGCCAGAAGGGCTACTGCGGTGTGAGGCGCGGGTGCGAGTCGAGCATGCGGAACGACGGCAAGTCGCGCGCGCTCGTTTCCTTCTACCACGACCCTCTTCCCACGAACTGCGTTGCCGACTGGGTCTGCGCCGGCGGCACAGGGGAGGGCTATCCCCACTTTGCCAACGATTGCGGCCCCGAAGTGGGGTTCTATAACCTGGCCGTCTCCCTTGACGCCTGCAATTTCGATTGCCTCTTTTGCCAGAACTGGTCTTTCAAAAAGTCCCACCTCGCGCCCAAATGGACCGACAGACGAACCCTCGAGGCCGAAGTCGACGAGCGTACGAGCTGCATATCCTTTTTCGGAGGGGATCCGGGCCCGCAATTGCCCTACGCCGTTCGGCTCAGCCAGGCGGTGAGAAAGAAACACCCGGACAGGATACTTCGCATTTGCTGGGAAACTAACGGGGCCGTGCACCCTTCGGGGCTGCGGGCAATGGTCCGGCTCGCCGTGAAATCGGGAGGTTGCGTGAAAATGGATCTCAAAGCCTGGAGTCCCTCCATTCACCGCGCGCTTTGCGGGTGCGACAATGCCAAAATACTGGAAAACTTCGCCAGGGCCGCCCAATGGTCTTCGGAGCGTTTGACTCCGCCCGCGCTTGTGGCAAGCACCCCTCTCATTCCCGGCTTCATCGATGAAGACGAAATCTACGGCCTCGCCTCGTTCATCGCCCGAATCAATCCCGGTATACCCTACGCGCTCCTCGCGTTCGCCCCGCAATTTCTGATGCATGGGTCGCGCACCACCTCCGCCGCCCAGGCCCGCGCCTGCCTTGAGGCCGCAAAATCGGCCGGCCTCAAACGCGTTTGCATAGGCAACGAACACCTGCTCAGCTGATTAGATTGCATAGAACCCGGGACTATGTTAGTTTTGGCAGGGATGCGGCGACAGGTGATCCTGCTCAAAAACAACCTTTTGGATCCAATGTATGGGAGATTCGGTGAGCAACGCATATCCCGGTCGGAATTCCGGGCTGTATACAAAAGCATATTTGATCTGCCAAAGACTCATGCTGCTTTTTCGGGGAAAAACAAATAATACAATTTGCCAGTTCATGCGCTATACAGCGGTTGGTGGCTGCGCCTTTGTCATAGACTTTCTATGCCTTTATATTCTTACAAGCTATTTTCATATCTATTATCTATATTCAGCTGCTATTGGTTTTGCCATTGGTATTGTGCTGAACTATTTGCTGAGTATATCGTGGGTGTTTGACACGCGCAAAATTCAAAATAGACAATTTGAGTTTGTAATTTTTTCAATTATAGGGTTGGGAGGTCTTTTGCTTAATGAAGTTTTTATCTGGTATTTTGCCGGAATTCTGCTGATAAACTATCTTATGGCAAAGTTGATTTCCACCTGTTTTGTCTATACTTATAATTTTTTCGTAAGAAAAATGGCGCTCTTTTCGTAGAGAAAATTCAGTGGCTGACAAGCGTGCAATTATTATCGGTGCGGGTCCGGCCGGCCTTACAGCGGCCTACGAGCTTCTTACCCAAACAGATATCAAACCCGTAGTGATCGAAGCAAGCGGGGATATCGGCGGTATTTCCAAAACCGTAAACTACAAGGGCAACAGAATCGATATCGGGGGGCACAGATTCTTTTCGAAATCCGGTCGTGTGCTCGACTGGTGGTTAAATATCTTGCCTCTGCAGCCCGAAGTGGATTCCCTTGCGGCCCGGGAATGCGATCCGGTAAAAGAGCTGCAGGTCATGCTCGTGAGGGAGCGTCTTTCCCGGATACTGTATTTGCGAAAGCTTTTCGGCTATCCGATCGCTCTTAGTTTCCGCACGTTGACAAATCTGGGATTTGTGCGGGTGATAAAAATCGCTGCAAGCTACGCAACGGCCCGCCTTTGGCCCATCAGGCAGGAGAAGTCTCTTGCCGATTTTTTTACCAATAGATTCGGAAAAGAGCTCTACGCGACCTTTTTCAGGGATTACACGGAGAAAGTGTGGGGGGTGCCTTGCGACCGCATACGACCGGAGTGGGGGGCTCAGCGCGTCAAGGGCCTCTCGATCACCCGGGCGCTGGTACACGCCCTGAAAAATCTCGCGGGGAAAAAGGATTCCTCGGTAGACCAGGCGGAGGTGGAAACGAGCCTGATTGAGCGATTCCTGTATCCCGCCCACGGCCCCGGCCAATTGTGGGAAAAGGTGGCCGGTCGCGTGCGAGAAATGGGCGGGGAAATCCTGCTGCACCATGAGGCGACAGGCATAAGAACCGAGGGCGAACGTGTTGTCGGAGTCGAGGTGCGCGAGCAGGGCGGGGGAGAGCCCCGGTTGATGACGGGCGACTACGTCGTTTCGACCATGGCCGTAAAGGATCTCATCGGGGCCTGGGATAGCGGCGTGCCCGAGGAGGTGCGGCGGGTGGCCTCCGAGTTGCCCTACCGCGACTTCATCACCGTGGGACTGCTGCTCAACCGTTTTCGGCTGCGGGATAACGATACGGCCCATGAAATGGACGGTCTTGTCCGGGACAACTGGATCTACATCCAGGAACCCGACGTGAAGGTCGGCCGACTGCAGATATTCAACAACTGGAGTCCCTACATGGTGAAAGATCCCGCTTCGATCTGGATAGGCCTCGAATACTTCTGCAACGAGGGGGACGATCTGTGGGAGAAATCCGATGAGGAGTTTCTGAACTTCGCCGTGCGAGAGGCCGAACAGATCGGCATTGCCCTTCCGACCGATGTGCTCGACGGGGTCGTTATCCGGATGCCCAAGACCTATCCCGCCTACTTTGGCGCCTATGATCGATTCGATGTGGTCAGGGAATTTACAGACCGCTTCTCGAACCTTTTTCTTGTCGGCAGAAACGGCATGCACCGGTATAATAATCAGGACCACTCCATGCTCACGGCTATTGCTGCCGTGGAGAATATCAAAAACAACGTATTGACCAAGGACAACCTGTGGGCGGTCAATGCCGATGATGAATATCATGAAGAGAAATAGGCAAACTCAAAATCGAGAGGCGCTGTTGTGATCATTATCGGTGAGAAGATAAACGGCACCAGGAAACGGGTTGGCGAGGCGGTCATAAACCGCGATGGAGATTTTATTCGAGATCTTGCTTTGCGCCAGTTTCAAAACTCCGCTTCCTATCTGGATATCAATGCGGGCGGCTTGCCGCAGCGCGAGCCCGAAGATATGGCCTGGCTGGTGCAAACCGTGCAGCAGGCGGTTCCGGATGCTACGCTTTGCCTCGACAGTCCCAATCACAGGGCCTTGCGGGCCGGGATCGAAAAGGCCGCCAGGACCCCGATGTTGAACTCCCTCAGCGCAGAGCAGTTTCGCATCGACGGTGTGCTGCCGCTCGCCTGTGAGTTCGGAACCGAACTGATACTGCTTCCCCTTGACGATAACGGGATTCCGGCCACCGCCGAGGCCCGGCTTGCCGTCGTGAGGCGTCTTGTGGAAATGACGCGCAAAGGAGGCATCCCGGATGAAAAACTCTTCGTGGATCCTCTTGTCATGGCGATTTCCACCGGCATCGAGAATGGCAACATCACCCTCGAGACCTGCCGCAGGATCAGGGAAGAGTTCCCGAAGGTCCACCTCACCTGCGGATTATCCAATATTTCCTTTGGAATGCCTCTTCGACCCCTGCTGAATCAGGCCTTTCTGGTCCTTGCCCTGCAGGCGGGCATGGACAGCGCGATTCTCGATCCGGAAAGCCGGGAGCTGCGGGAGATGATGATGGCAGCGGAGACCCTCCTGGGAAAGGATCGTCATTGCATGAACTTCAATCGGGCGTTTCGGGCCGGCAAAATCGGGCCGGTGAAGACCTCTTGACAAGGAGAAAAAGCCATGATGGAAGGTTTTGAGAACATGACCCCGGAGCAAAGGCAGGAAGCGTTTCTGGCAAAATGGGCATCGGGGGAGGGAGTCGAGTTCCCGGGGGAAGAGGCCAGGGCCGCTTACCAGTACCGGGCCGGGCTCATGAAGGATGCGGTTACGCTCAAGAAAACCCCGGAGAGGGTACCCATCGTCATTTTGGGCACTTTCGCCCCCACCATGCTCTACGGATGTTCTGCGAAAAAAGCGATGTACGACCCGGAGGCTCTGGGCAAGGTTTGGGTCGATTTTGCCAAGGCCTACGATGCCGACGCTTCAGGAAATCCCGCCCTTGTCATGTACGGTCCGCCGCTCGAAACCCTGGGCTACGATCTCTACAAGTGGCCGGGACACGGCCTCAAAGAAGAGCAGGGCTACCAGTTCCTGGAAAAGCCCTACATGAAGGCGGAAGATTACGACCACTTCATCGCCGACCCGACCGACTACTGGTTTCGCGTCTGGTTTCCGCGGACCCACAGCGCACTCAGGGGACTGGCGAATTTGCCCCCGCTCTACGGAACGATGGAACTGCCGGCCGCAGGACCCTGGCTTGCCTCTCTTGGCGCTCCTCCCGTGCAGGAGGCTCTGAAGGCCCTCCTGGAGGCGGGCAGGCAATCCTTCGAGTGGATTGGAAAACTGCTGCCCTATATGGGAAAAATTTTGAGCTCGGGCTACCCGATGTATGCCGGAGGCTTTTCCAAGGCGCCCTTCGATGTTCTGGGCGATTCCTTCCGGGGAACCACCGAACTGATGATGGATCTCTACCGCAGGCCGCAAAAAGTGCTGGAGGCCGTCGACAGGATCGTTCCTCTCATGATCGGTCTGGGGTCGAGCATGGCTTTGGCCAACGGAAACCCCATGGTCTTCATCCCGCTCCACAAGGGCGCCGACGGATTCATGTCCAACCAGCAGTTCGAAAAATTCTACTGGCCGAGCCTGAGAAAGGTGATCGTCGGGTTGTCCGAAAAGGGCTGCGTTCCCTTTTGCTTTGTCGAAGGAGGCTACAATCAGCGGCTGGAATTTCTGGCCGACCTGCCCGAAGGCAAATGCGTCTTCATCTTCGACAGGACCGATATGGCGACGGCCAGGAAGGTGCTGGGGGGAAAATCGTGTATCGGAGGCGGGTTTCCGGTCTCACTCATTATGACCGGGAGTCCCAAACAGGTCGAAGAGGAGACCAAAAGGCTTCTGGACCAGGCCGCGGGGGATGGCGGGTACATCCTGAGCATCGGGTGCGCCATGGACGAAGCAAGGCCCGATACGCTCAAAGCCTTTGTCGAGGCGGGTAAAAAATACGGCAAATATTAGGGAGGGAAAACCCATGCAAGATCTTCTGAACGCGATCGTGGAAATGATGGAAGATGACGCTCTGGCGCTCACAAAGAAATATCTCGCGGCGGGAACGCCCCCGCTGCAGCTTGTCGACGTCTACAAGGAGGCGTTGAAAGTAATCGGTGAGCGCTTCGAAAAGGGGACCTATTTCGTGCCGGAACTGATACTCGCCGGAGAAATGATGAATGCGGCCTCGAGCCTTATAAAGCCCTACATTACCACCGAAGAGGGACATGGGGGCGAGAAGGTCGGGCGGTTTCTGCTGGGCACGGTCGAAGGCGACATTCACGATATCGGCAAGGGCATGGTGGGCATGCTCATGGATATCAACGGGTTCGAGGTGAAGGACCTCGGGGTGGACGTATCTGCCAAAACCTTCATCGAGGAAGCCAAACGCTTTCAACCGCACATTATCGGCCTCAGCGGCCTCCTGACCCTTTCCTTCGATTCGATGCGCCAGGTGGTCGAGGCCCTCCGGGAGGCCGGGATGCGGGACACGGTAAAAGTCATCATCGGCGGGGGCCAGATGGACGAGCACGCCTGCCGGCATGTGGGCGCCGACGCCTGGGTGACCGACGCGGTGGCCGGTGTCAAACGCGCACTCGAATGGGTGGGAAAATAAACTGTTCTCCGTCCGCAAAGCACCCTTTTGCCAATCCGGGAAGTGGTGGGCACGATGTTGCCCGTGCCCACCCTACACCTGGTGTCCATCCGGAAACCCGACCTAAGGTGCGGACCGGACCGGATTCCCCCCTTTGTAAAAGGGGGGCAGGGGGGATTTAAAAAGAGTATGTAGCCGATTTATTTGCAAAATCCCCCAGCATGTTAATTCTTTTATCACCTTTCCCCAATCCTTCCTGACGAATACCCGGCGGGAGTTGAAATCGTCAACATTGGTGG
>JAKAJS010000272.1 GCA_021813685.1 Deltaproteobacteria bacterium
TCGGCTCCCCGAAGCAGCTTGTGCCTTCAAAAGATAAGAAAACCGGACCCGGGATCAAAACGAGGCATGTAAAGTCTAAAGCCAATCCCATTGCCGAGCGGATCGGCGATGTCGAACAAGAGTCGTCTCCCTTTTTTCGCATACACATGCAGGAGGTGTAAACATGGAGCTTCAAGAGACCAATCTCAACTGCCAGATTCCTTCCATGCGCAGTTTTGCGGAAGCAGGAGCCATCTGTCCGTCGGCTTCCCCGCTGCGAAAGGCCAAACTTTTCCTCAGAAGAAGCATCAGCCCCAGAACCGAACGTTCACTCAAAAACTTCACAAACGATCTGCTGAACAGGTTTTTCGCTTTCGTCGGAAAACCTCCAAAACCTGCCGCCCCTCCGGTCGCCATTGCTTCCGCGCCGCTAGAACCCGGCGATGTCGTGCGCGTTCGCTCCCGCGCCGAGATCGAAGCAACCCTCAATCACTGGCGGCAGCTCAAGGGATGTGCCTTCATGCCTGAGATGGCTCCCTTTTGCGGCAGCACGCAGCGGGTTTTAAAGCGAATGGAACGCTTCGTTGACGAGCGCGATCTGCGTGTCAAAAAGTCCAAAGGCATTATCCTGCTGGAGGGCGTTTTGTGCCGGGGCACCGCGGAGTTTGGAAGCTGCGACCGATCCTGCTTTGTTTTCTGGAGAGAGGAATGGCTGGAAAAAATTCAATAGGGCAAAAGCCTTCAACATAGCAGCCACAACATGGAGGATGAACGTGTCATGGGAGTCTCCGAAATCAGGGGAATGGCAGAAAACAGTGGAGCGGCTGAGGCATACGTATTGGAACCCTCGTGCAACCCGAGCACCATCCTGGACGGACGAGGGGGGATATTCACCTTCATCCCCGATACCCCGCTGGTAGAACTCAATCTCGTATACATCAAGGCGGGAAGAACGCGGGGGTTTCACTTTCATAAGCACTTTACCGAGTATTTTCTGGTGGTTAGCGGTAAGGGCTACTATGTCGCGCAAAACGGGGACGGAGTGAGGAAAAGCTGGCTGGTTTCGGGCGGGGAGATGCTGGTTCTTCCTCCCGGCGTTCCTCATGTGGTGTACGCCCTCGATGATATGATCTGTATCGCCGGCCTTACGAGGAAGTGGGACGATTGTCCCGAGCCAATCACCGCGTGTCCATTGGAGAATATGTGAACCCCTTGAAAGTGAAGCTTATCGGCAGGTCGAAGGTAGCGGCGAAAAGATTCGTTCCCTCTCTCCCCGACAACGTAGAGGAGACGTCTTACGAGGAAGAGTGTCATTTTGTTTATATTTCCACGCCGCCCGACACCCATTACGAATTGGCCATGGAATCTTTGCGAAAGGGGAAGCATGTCCTGTGTGAAAAGCCGCTGTGCTATTCCTCGCAGCAGGCCGGTTGGTTACTGAGGGAAGCCAACCGCCGGGGACTGGTCCTCATGGAGAGTTTTCCGGTTTTGTACCACAGTCAGTGGAAGTTTTTAAAACGAATCATCCCGCAAGCGAATACGCTTTTCATGCGGTTTACCGCCGATGTGCAACTCGAAGGATGGAGAAGCCTGCCCTCCAACCTGGGGTGCATCGGCGATTTCGCCGTCTATCCGGTGGCCGTAGCCGTTCACGTGGCCGGCAGCGCTGCGACGAACCTGGTCATCGAGGATTACAAGTCAGTGGGAGGTGTTCCTTTCTATCTGAAGGGTGTTTTGAATTTCAGCGGCTTGTGTCCCATTGGCATAGAGGTGGGCTACGCGAAGGATTTTTGTTCTTCCTGTGTCCTGGAAGCTGGGAGCCAACGATATGAAGCGATGAAGGCATTTAATCCCCGCTCCGATGAACCCGTTGCCATAAAGGCAGGGGAGATCTCTACCCATGTTTTCACAGACGATCATTGGAAGGCAATGATATCGGATTTTGCGAGCAGCATCCCTTCGGGATATCGGAAAGACAAAGACATACTCTACAGGGCTGGAACCATTGAGCGGATTCTCGGTGCGATTTGAGCGCCAGGCAATCTGTAAACGGGAAATGGAGGAAGATGACTGAAAAACCTATTTACGTCGCGGGTCACAGGGGGCTTGTGGGGTCGGCACTTGTCCGCCGGCTCAAGGCCGAAGGCTGCAAAAACCTTATCACGCGCACCCATGCGGAGCTCGATTTGGAGCGCCGGGATGCGGTCCAGTCTTTCTTTGCCGCGGAAAAACCCGAAGTCGTTTTCCTCGCGGCCGCAAAGGTGGGAGGTATTCACGCCAACAATACCTATCCGGTAGATTTTCTGCTCTCGAATCTGCGGATCCAGAACAACGTGATCGAAGCGTCCTGGAGGTACGGAGTAAAAACCCTGCTGTTTCTGGGCAGTTCTTGCATCTATCCCAAATTAGCCCCGCAGCCGCTAAAAGAGGAGTATCTTTTGAGTAGTCCTCTCGAGCCTACAAACGAACCGTACGCGATCGCCAAGATCGCAGGCATAAAGCTTTGCGGAGCCTTCAACCGTCAGTACGGTACACGATATCTGTGCGTGATGCCGACAAATCTTTTCGGGCCCAACGACAATTACGATCTTTTGTCGTCGCATGTGCTTCCCGCACTCATTCGCAAATTCCACCTGGCCAGGCTGGCCTCGCGGGGCGACCGGGAGGCCATCGAGGAAGACGAACAAATTCACGGCGTCATTCCGGAAGATTTTCGTGGTTGTTTGGAGGCTATCGCTGCGGACAATGGACATCGACTCACGAGGTGCCCATCTTCTGCTCCTCTTTCTGCTCCGGCAGTGATCTTGTGGGGCACGGGCTCGCCCTACCGTGAGTTTCTCTACTCGGATGATCTCGCCGATGCCTGCCTGTTCCTGCTGCGCAGGATGGACGGGTTTTTCGACGGCTCGCTTGCCCGCTCACCGGGAGAAGACGATTGGAGCGATCCGCTGATCAACATCGGCACGGGCAAAGACTCGACCATTCGCGATCTGGCGGATATCGTTCGTACCATCATCGGTTTCGAAGGTCCGGTCCAATGGGATAGGTCAAAGCCCGATGGTACGCCGCGAAAGCTGCTCGACATCAGCCTGTTGACCGCAATGGGCTGGCGACCCCATGTGGGCCTCAAAGAGGGAATTCGAATGGCGTACGAAGACTACATCCATCACAGTTCGAAGGAGTCAACCGGAAGGGCGTTTTCTGAGATCGTAAAATCTGCAGGTTTGCTCTGAAGAGTGCTCTCCTTACAGGCATAACCGGTCAGGATAGGGGGATTTTCCAAATCAGCTGAATACTTCTCTTAAATCCCCCCTGCCCCTGTCCCCCTTTACGAGGGGGAATCCGGTCCAGTCCGCTCCTTAGGTCCCATTTCCAGATGGACACCAGCTATTTCCTGCAGCGCAATTTTTCCTTGAGCAGTTCGGAATGTCGAGCCAAAAACCAGATGACTCCGATCACAAGCAATATCACGATCAATACGTCGAATTTTTGGAAATAAGCGCCGAGCGTCTCCCAGTTATCCCCCAGTTTTTTCCCGGCGTACCCGAGGGCCAGGCACCAGGGGATGGAACCCAAAAAGGTATAGATGGCGAATTTTTTAAAATCCATTCGGGAGATACCGGCCGGGAGCGAGATGAAGGTCCGTACCACGGGGAGCATCCTGGAAAAGAAGATGGCCGCATCACCGTATTTGCTGAAAAACCTTTCCGCCGAGTCCAGATCGTGGGAAGTGATGAGGATATATTTTCCGTAGCGTAAGAGATAATCTTTTTCCAGCCACCACCCCACCCAGTACGCCAAAGCAGAGCCCACCAGAGATCCGATCGATCCCGCCAGAGTTATTCCCATCAGTGTGAAACGCCCCTGAGAGACCAAAAATCCGGAAAAAGGCATGATCACTTCCGACGGGAGCGGTATGCACATGCTCTCGATCGCCATCATAGCGGCGACCCCGCAATATCCCAGAGCGGAGATCCCGCCCATGATAAAAACTGCCAGAATTGAAATGAGTTTTGCGGTCACGGTGTAAACTCCGGCTTTTGTCAGTGCCCCTTGACAAAAAAGGGGCGGTTCGAATGAGGCGGCATCATACATTCGTCGGGCAAATCGGGAAACTCCTTTTTTCGCGGCAATGGGGGGAAGGAGCAGGATTGACAGGATTAAGAGCAAATTCTTGTGAGAAATACAATCCGGTCGAGCTCTTTGCCCCATCCGACGGCAAAGGCGAAATGCTCGGACAGGATTACAGGATTAACAGGAAGAAAAGCAAACCCTTGCCCGAAAATCGGATCTTTCGAGAAAACCCGCTCCTGTCAATCCTGTAATCCTGTAATCCTGTCCAAGGTTTTTGTTCTCCCGGCGGGAAAGACGAAAGACTCGGACAGGATTACAGGATTAACAGGATGAAGAGCAAATCGATTCCGGAAAATCCCATCATCTGAGAAAACCCGATCCTGTGAATCCTGTAATCCTGTCCAAGGTTTTTGTTCTCCCG
>JAKAJS010000163.1 GCA_021813685.1 Deltaproteobacteria bacterium
GGGACCTGCGGTCGTGGGCAGAGGCCGCCAGCGGGTGCTGGATCTCTACGGGCTTCTTTTGGAAGAGCTGAACGAGCGGATCGCACGGGGAGAAGGGGCAACGGAAACCGAGGAGCGGCATCGCATCTATTGGGAGGGCATGCCGGTCTGGGGACGCCTCAGCATGCACTCGAAACTCTTTTCGGGGCTTGGCGCCTCGGTTATCGCCTCCACCTACTGCAGCAGCTGGATATTTAACGCACTCGACCCGGCCGCGCCCTTCGAGAGCATGGCTAGGGCCTATGCGGAGCTTTTTATCGTCCGCTCGGAAGAATACAAGGAAAAGTACATTCGGCAGAAGCTCGCATTTTTCAAATGCGACGGAATCGTCTATCACGATGCCAAGACATGTCCGAACAATTCCAACTGTCGGTATGGAATGCCCCAGCGCCTTCAGGCGGCAACGGGCATACCGGCCCTGATTCTGAACGGCGATCTGAACGACATGAGGCTTATTTCCGATGAACAGACCAAGACCAATGTCGAGGCGTTCATCGAACAGCTTGAAGAGGCTTAACTACGGAAGCGAGAAGCGGGAAGCAGGGAGCGGGAAGAAATGCTTTGAAACGGAAGCGTAAAGCGAGAATCGGGAAGCAGTGCGTACCATGCGCTTTTCTTCCTGCTTCGCGCTTCCCGCTTCCCGCTCCTGCCTTTACGCTTCCCGCTTCCCGCTCCCAGGAGGTTTAAAATGGCTCAATGGCTTAACCTTGGGCAACATTTCAAGGTCAATGCAAAGAAGTATCCGGATAAACCGGTCTTAAAGGACCGAAACAGAAGCTTCACCTATCGACAGGCCAATGAGCGGGTCAACCGGCTTTCAGACAGCCTGCTCGCCATGGGCGTACGCAAGGGCGACAAGATCGCCGTACTCATGGAAAACAGCGTCGAAATCGTGGAACTCTACCTTGCGACCGCCAAGACCGGAATCATCATAGTCCCCATAAATTTCCGGCTCGTCGGACGGGAAATAGAGTACATTGTCAACAATTCCGACGCGGTGGCGCTTTTCGTCGACCAACAGTTTGCGCAGACCGTAGACGAGATACGGGGAGAATTGAAAGGGATAGCTCCGGAGCGCTATTTCGTCGTCGGGGAGCCCAAGGAGGGATACCGGGAGTACGAGGCATTCCTCAGTGGGGGCTCGGCTCTGGAGCCCGCCTGCGAAGTGAGCCCATCGGATATCTGGATTCTGATCTATACCTCGGGCACGACCGGAAAGCCTAAAGGGGTGCTTCGGTCCCACCAGGCCCACATTTCCTTCTACCTGCTCAATGCCCTCGATTTCGGCTTCACCAAAGACGACATCTGCATGAACGTGATGCCGCTTTGCCATATCAACTCCACCTACTTCACCTTCACCTTTCTCTACCTCGGGGCGAGCGTCTACATTCACCCGGCGCTTTCCTTCCGAGCCGAAGAGGTGCTCGAGATCATCGAGCGGGAAAAGATCAGCTTCATTTCGCTCATCCCCACCCACTACAACCTCATCCTGACCGTTTCGGAAACAGGGCGCAGCCGGGATGTGAGCTCGATTCGCAAGCTTCTTTGCTCCTCTGCCCCGGTCAGGCAGAAGATGAAGACCGAAATCATGGAATTTTTCCCCGGGGTGCAGCTCTACGAGGCGTACGGCTCCACCGAAGCCGGCACCGTTACCGTGCTAAAACCCGAAGACCAGTTGCGAAAACTGGGCTCGATCGGCTCCGAATGCCTGGGGACCGATTTTGTCAAAATCCTCGATCCGGACGGCCAGGAGGTCCCCACCGGCGAGGTGGGCGAAATCTATTCGTGCGGGCCGATGCTTTTCGACAGCTACTACAAGCTCCCTGAAAAAACCGCGGCTTCTTTTCGCGGCAGGTATTTTTCCGCCGGAGACATGGGCAAAAAAGATGAAGAAGGGTTCTATTACATCGTCGACCGGCGGGACAACATGATAATAACAGGAGGCGAAAACGTCTACCCGAGCGAGGTGGAAGAGGCGATAGGCAGCCTTGAATGCGTCTTTGACTGCGCCTGCATCGGACTTCCCGATGACAAATGGGGAGAAAAGGTGGTGGCTGTAGTGATACCGCATGCGGATTTTTCAGAGCAGCAGGTGATCGAGCTCGTTACGGAGCATTGCAAGATCAACCTGGCGCGGTTCAAGCGTCCCAAGCAGGTCATCGTCATACGGCAGGAGGAGATGCCCCGGACGGCTACGGGGAAAATCCTTCACAGGAAGCTGCGGGACAAATATCGGTAGTTATGGAGATGAAATTCTCGTTTTTCGATTCCTCAATCCAATTCTGTAAGGAGTAAAGTTCATGAGAGAAGTGGTTATACTGGGAACGGCCCGGACAGCCGGTGGACAGTTCGGCGGCTCTTTTCAGGGGCTCACCGCCCCCGAACTTGGCGCCGAGGTGGTGAAAGAAGCCATAAAACGCTCCGGAATCACCCCCGACGTTATCGATCAGACGGTTTTTGGAAACGCCTGGCAGGCCGGAGTCGGCCCCAACGCGGCAAGGATTTGTTCGGTAAAGGGCGGCATTCCGGTGGAAGCCCCGGCGGTCACGGTCAACGTGCGCTGCGGCTCCTCCATTCAGGCGCTCATCTTCGGTGCCCAGGCCATCAAGGCGGGTGACGTGGACACGGTAATGGTGGGTGGCGCCGAAAGCGCCAGCCAGATTCCCTATGGTCTCCCGCGCGCTCGCTGGGGCTATCGCATGGGTAACGGCGAACTGATCGATTTTATGCATAAGGACGGTTTCCTGTGCCCGCTGGGCGGGGGGCTTATGGGCGAGATGACTGACTGGCTCGCCAAAGAAAAAGGAATTTCCAGGCGGGAGCAGGATATCTTCGCCGCCGAGTCGCACAACAAGGCCGAGGCCGCGGTGCGCGAGGGATGGTTCCGCGATGAGGTCGTGCCGATCCCCGTCAAGAAGAAGGGCGAAACGCTCATGGTGACCGAAGAAGAGATCTATCGGAAGGGAGTCACCCCCGAATCGCTCGAAAAGCTGAAACCCGTTTTTTCCAAAGACGGGACCGTAACGGCAGGTAACGCCTGCGCGCTTTGCGACGCCGCTTCGGCCGCAGTGCTCATGGAACGGGGCAAGGCCGAGGCTATGGGGCTTAAACCCGCAGCGCTTCTGCGGGGCTATGCCTTCGTGGGCGTCGAACCGAAACGATTCGGCATCTCTCCGGCCAAGGCGATTCCGGTGGCCCTGAAAAAAGCCGGCCTCACCCTGGGAGATATCGACCTGATCGAACTGAACGAGGCGTTCGCAGCCCAGTACATCGCCTGCGAACAGGACCTGGGCCTCGACCGCTCCAAGGTAAACCCCTACGGAGGCGCCATCGCCCTGGGACACCCGGTTGCGGCCACGGGCACCAAAATACTCGCAACCCTTCTTTCCGCCATGCGGCAGCGGGATGTGACCCTGGGCGCGGTAAGCCTTTGCATCGGCGGTGGAAACGGTGTTGCCGCCATAGTCGAGCGGTTGAGCTAAGAGAACGAACAAAACACAAGCGCGGGGGCCGACCGGCCCCCGCACCCCCCCGCCGCTACGCGGCTCTTCCGACGATCGTCACCATCCAATCATTTCCCCGAAGAAATCTCGGTTTGCAGCTGCTCTACCTCGGCGTTGGTAAGTATGTGGCCGTCTGCGCCCAGCACCTTCGCCGACGGGGGGACCTGCAGACTGAAAAGCCCCGGGTCCAGACTCGCTCGCGGGGTAAAAGAAGTGATGGTGATCGTGTTGGTATTTCCCAGAAGATCCTGCGTTTGCACGCGGGAAATCAGGTAGGTCTTGAGGTCTATCCACAGATAGGCGAGCTTGATGCTCGGGTCCTGGCGCAGCGGAGTGAGCTGCAAAACGGCCGTACCCGAGCTCGAGAGCACCGGGTCCAAAGTCACGTTGAAATGGTCCCGCAACCGGAGCGCTCCGCCAAAGAAGGTGGCGGCCAGAGGCGAGGAGAAAAGCTTCTGCGCGTCAAACAAATTTACCTGGTTTCCCTGGTTGTTATAGAGCCAGGCAAGCTTGTTGTTGGCGACAAACACCTGCTTTTCGGGCTTTTCGTATTCCCAGCGCATCTGCCGAGGCTTGGCGTAATAGAGTTTTCCCCCGGCTATTTGAGCCCCGAGGGTCGTCGCGGCCGCAGACACGGTCTTCTGGCTGAAATCCGCCGTGAACGCCTTGATGCTCCGGTAATTGCTTTCCGTTTTGGCAAGGATTTGGCCGATCGACAAGGCCTCGGCCGGCGCCGGCGCGGTGGAACACAAAAAAACGAGCAGGGCAATGGAGCAGGAAAAGGAAAGTCTGAACAGGTTTTTTCTCGAATTGTAGTTTTTCATATTTCCTCGGAAAATGAATGACAAGGCGGTGGCTCGCCGGGCGGACCATACTTTCTGCTTCCGGTCGTTCAAGAGCAGTTGTCCA
>JAKAJS010000226.1 GCA_021813685.1 Deltaproteobacteria bacterium
ACAAGGTGGAATGGGCGCTTGACGTCTACCGCGAGCAGGAGCTGGGAGGGCAGCGGGAGTGGGAAAACGGGTTCTCCCAGGCGTTCACCTATGCGATTCGAGACGAATATCTGAAAGTCGGTCTGGAGATGCTGTTCGACAGCCGCACGGAGGCCGGGGATCGCAGGGATACTGCTTATGAATTCGACATCGGCCCCAGCCTCACCTGTAAGCCCGGCCGGCGGATCGAGATCGATTTCGCCCCGTTGTTCGGAACTACCGCTGGTTCGCCCGCAGTCAATGTGTTCGCGGTTTTTTCATACGATTTCGGAAATGTCCAAAACGGAGGCGAAATCGAAAAGCCGATATCGAGGCAAAACCATTAATTCCATGGCGGAGCGTGTCGCATGTGTGAAGATACTGCGGATCCCTTTCCTTCTATCTTTCAACGGGAGCCGTTGTGCTGCGATTCAGGCGGCTTTTCCTCGCGTGGACGCGCCGTAAAGGGCTTGAGCGGGTCGGTTGCCGGGGCCATTGTGTTTCATGCGCTCCTGGCCGCGGCGGTTGTGCTCCCGCCCTTTATGTTCCCCAAGCCTGGCGTGAAGAAGCAATGCTGGACCGTCAGCCTGGTGGACAGCGCCCGAATCGGAGGCAACGGAGGCGCGCCTCAAGCCGCTTATGGCGGTCCTGCCGGTGAGCTTTCTGCGGGAACGCCTCCCGTTTTCCCGGACGTCCAAAGCACTGAGGAAAAAGCCTCGGATGCAGCGGAAAGAGCCGGCGCAGTCCGCAAAATCGAATCGTCTGTTTGGCCGAGAGTAGATTCAAAAGAGCGTATCCGCATTGCCCGTCAAGTGGCCAAAATACCTGCCGCTGTCGGGCGACATGGCAAAAAACCGAGCCGAAGCCTCAGATTCCACGCCCGCTATTCGAAATCAGTCCATCGCACTCCCGTGCCGCACGGCCTGCGGGCAGTGCGGTATGCTTCCGGGGATTTAGGAGGAAGCGTTCAGACCAGGAGTATCAAAACGGGGGGAGAAACCGGGCATGGAGCAGGAAAAGGAGTGGGCGGCCGGGCAGGAGGCGCCCCCCTCGGGGTGGACTCGCAACAGACTCAAGCTTTTCCTGTCGAAAAACCGCCCGAAGCGGTGTGGAAATGTGAACCCGTCTATCCGGAAAGAGCCCGTGAGCTGGGCATTTCCGGCAGGGTTGTAGTGAAATTTCTCGTTGACACGGCTGGTAGTGTATCCAGGGCCTTCATTGTCCAGGCCCACCCCGAAGGGGTTTTCGATCAAAGCGCGCTGGACGCCATCCGCAAATGGCGGTTCAAGCCGGCCAGGTCCCGGGGCAAGGCCATTGGCGCCTGGGTCATTCTCCCTTTCCAGTTTCAGCTGTCACGACGAGCCATCCTTAGTTCAATTAAAGGCTGATGTCATGGAAATGTAATTTCCTTGCCCGGAAGCGGTAACGCAAATCGGGATAGCTTTGTAAAAATTGGAAAGGGCCCATTTCATCACAGATGAAGTTTATTACTGCAATCAACAAATGAGGAGGAGGTTCGATGAAAAAGAGGATATCAGCCATCCTGGCGACAGGACTCTTGCTGGCTAACTGCGCCTGTGCTTCCAGCCCGTATAGAAGGTCCGAAGGGCATGAAGGACACCAGGGGCAGTGTTCGGTGTTTGGCACGGACCGGACTATGGAAAGATACATTGTGCCCGAGCGCATGGAGCCCGAACTTTCACGGGAAAAGCTGGTCGAACTGCTTCAAAAGCGCATCAAGTACGTGTTCGTGCTCTACCAGGAAAACCGGTCGTTCGATTCCTATTTCGGCACTTTCCCGGGCGCCGACGGGTTGTTTTCTCAGCCCGCATCCGACACCCACGGTTTCTACCAGACCTTTACCGACACAACCGGCAAGCAGCTCACCATCAGCCCGTTCCGGATCGGACCCGGGGAGTACGCGGCGGACACCGACGATATAGATCATTCACATGAACTCATGGTGCAAAAGATGGATGTTGCGAACGGTGTTCCCCGGATGGACAAGTTCGCCCAGGTTGAAGAGACGAAGTGGCTGAATAAGGGCAAAAGCCCGCTTGCCGCCAAGCAGATGGGCGAGTTGGCCATGGCCTATGAAGACGGCGACACGGTGCCGTTCCTGTGGCGCTATGCAAACCGGTTCGTGCTTTTCGACCATATTTTCCAGCTGATGGTCGGGCCCTCGACGCCGGGGAATCTCTCGATTTTTGCCGCGCAAACCGGCCAGACGCAGGCGGCGCTGCATCAGAGCGATGAGTTCGCAGGCGACGGACAAAGCGGACCGGGCGTTCCGGTGCTAAATGATTCCGATCCTTACTGGGGCTACGGTGAGACGGCTTCGGGGATGCCCGCAAACCCCGGCGACTACCCTGGCTACGGGACGCCCCAGATCAACCAGACCTATGCCACGCTTGCGCTTACGCTGGCTGGTAAGAAGGCCGGGGCGATCACCGATCACGACACCAACGGCACGGTGGACCTTGCCGATGTAACCCACGACGTCTCCTTCCTGACCAAGAGCGGACAGAACCCGGTACCCTGGGGCTGGTATGAGGAGGGCTACAATCGTGAGCCCACCGACCCCGGGCCGGTCGACGCGAGCGGTACGCACGCTTCCTATGTTACCCATCACAACGGGCCGCAGTACTTCGGCTACATTTCGAATAACACTGAGATGAAAAAGAACCTTCATGGCCTGGAGGACTTTTTCGATGCGGTGCAGGCTGGGACTCTGCCGAAGAAGGGTGGGATATTTTTTGTCAAAGGCGGCTACCAAAACATCTTCGGCCTCAAGCCCGCAGACCCCGACCCCACAGTACAGAAGAATTTCTTGGGGGACGACGACCACCCGGGCTATTCGGATGCACAAATCAGCGAGGCCATGGTGGCCAGGGCGGTCAATGCGATCGCCAGGAGCAAATACTGGGATAAATGCGCCATCATCATCACCTGGGACGATTCGGAAGGCGATTACGATCACGTTGCCCCACCGGTGCGATCGGATTCCTACAGCCCGGACAAGTACCAGATCAGCGACGGCCCCCGCATTCCCATGATCCTTATTTCCCCTTACGCTCGCGTTCACTACATCGATAAAGAGCAGGGCGATAATGGTTCGGTGGCAAAATTGGCCGACGCCCTCTACGGTCTGACTCCCATGGCCAAGCTGCCCGACGAGATGAAGGGGCGTAACCTCGGGCTTACCGAATTCGGCCAGCAGAACTGGGGGCCCGACGATGCGATCACGAGCGATGTGAGCGATCTCACCTCGGCGTTCGACCCGGCGCGCCTGGCAGGTCGGGTGAAACCGCTTCCCCCTTCCTACGCTGTCATTCCCGACGGGATCGTGGATCAGCTTCCGCAGCAGAGCGGCTATGGTCTCAAAAATATCCACGTGACCCCTACGGATTATGTGCAGGGAATACAGAACAACATTCCCTCGGATTTCAATCCCCGTCCGAATACCAATCCAACCCCCGTGACCCCGTAAGGCCGTTCGTTTCTGTCCTCATCGAATTTCCTGCCATAGGTCGCCCGCAAGGGCGGCCCGGGCAGGGCTGCGATTTCGTGCGCAAGAACCTCAATTTCTTGGCCGATAAATAAGCAATAGTCGTTACGGCGATACTATCATTTGCAGAAATACGACTTTTGCGCGAAGATTGCCCTCCAACCTGTAAACTGCAGAGGAGGCGCCATGAAGTACACTGCACACGTAGACAGTTTCGTTCGTGAAAACCTCCCGGCCCCGGAGCTGTTGCCGGAGTTCATTTTCGAAACCCCCGAACTGCAGTTCCCCGAGCGTTTGAACGCGGCGGCGGCGCTTCTGGACAAGCCGGTGGCCGAGGGGGCGGGGGAGCGTCCGGCGGTGATCGGCAAAGACATTCGGTGGACGTACCGTGATCTGCAGTGTCATGTGAACCGACTGGCTCACGTACTGACCGAAGACATGGGGCTGGTGCCCGGAAACCGGGTGCTTCTGCGGGGTGCCAACACGCCCTGGTTTGCCGCCGGTTGGCTTGCGGTGTGGAAGGCCGGCGGGGTCGTAGTCGGCTCGATGCCGCTTCTGCGGGCCAAGGAATTGAAACAGTTTATTCGACTGGCCAGGGTCACCCACGCTCTCTGCGAGGCGTCCCTGATGGAAGAACTCGAGCTCGCACGTGCCGAATGCCCGGAACTGACCCACGTGCTCGCCTTTGGCGAGAGCGCTTTTGACGAGAGACTTTCCGGCAAGCCCATCGATTTTACCGCCGTCGATACCGCCGCTGAAGACCCCGCTCTGATAGCCTTCACCTCCGGGACTACGGGAGTTCCCAAGGGCTGCATCCATTTCCACCGGGACGTGCTCGCGCAGTGTGAAGTCGTCTGCGGCTACTGGCTAAAGCCTGAACCGGACGATGTTTTCATCGGCACCCCGCCCCTTGCGTTCACCTTCGGCCTGGGAGGGTTGCTCTGCTTTCCCCTCTGGGCAAGAGCAGCGACGGTGCTCCTGGAAAAACTCACTCCGCCGGTTTTGATCCAGGCCATCGAGCAGTACCGCGCTACAATCTGTTTTACCTCTCCTACCGGCTATCGTCAGATGAGCGGTTTGGCCTCGCAATACGACATCGGGAGTCTCAGAAAGTGCGTCTCGGCCGGCGAAGCGCTCCCGGTAGATACCCGTACCAAGTGGAGGGCGGCAACCGGCATCCAGATCCACGACGGGATTGGCGGCACAGAAATGATTCACATCTACGTCGCCTCTGGTCCGGAGGATTATCGGGAAGGCGCCCTGGGCAGGTTTTTGCCCGGCTACCGGGGAATGATCGTCGATGATCTCATGCGTCCCGTACCGGTGGGGGAAACGGGAAAGTTGGCGGTAAAAGGGCCTACCGGCTGCCGCTACCTGGCGGACGAGCGCCAGAAATCCTTTGTTCAAGACGGCTGGAACATCACGGGCGATGCCTATCACCAGGACGGGGACGGCTATTTGTACTACCACTCCCGGGTGGACGACCTGATCGTGACCTCGGGCTACAATGTCTCCGGACCGGAGGTCGAGGAGGTGCTGCTCGAACACCCGGCGGTCGCCGAGTGTGGGGTCATCGGCACTCCGGACCCCGACCGCGGCCAGGTGATCAAGGCGTTTGTCGTGTTGCGTCCGGGGTACGGCGGCGGGGAAGAGATGGTAAAAAGCCTTCAGGATTTCGTCAAACAAAAGGCCGCCCCGTACAAGTACCCGAGAGTCGTGGCGTTTCTGGAGGCTTTGCCGCGCACCGAAACCGGAAAGCTGCAGCGATTCAAGCTAAAGCAACTGTGATCGGGAATGGCGCCTGGAGGAGGTGGGCAGGACCAATATGCCGGTTGACCTTCAGGATTCGTTTATGATAATTGCCTTTCTGTTTGCTTGGGCTCGGTTTTTTGCGGGCAGGATCGAACTCGTCGGGTAGTCTGACTTATCCGGGTAAGGCAGGATAGTGTAGTGTTGCAGGATAGTACGGTGTTAAAAGAAGTTTCTGTGGAAGCGGAATTATCTCCGCAAAACCTGTCTTCATCAACAGCTCGTTATCTGGCGGTGCTGCGCCATCCCCTGTTGTGGATATTTCTCATCAGCCTTCCTTTTTACCTGATCGGGGTAAGGAGCCTGGCGCTGAACGACAATGACGCCATGTACCCGCAAATTGCGGCCGAAATGCTGCACTCGGGCGACTATGTCACCCCGCGGCTGGACGGGGTTGCCCATTTCGACAAGCCCCCCCTGATCTATTGGCTAAACGCTCTCAGTCTGCGCGTGCTCGGGAAAACCGATGCCTCGGCGCGCATCTGGCCCGTCCTTTTCGCCTCTCTTACCATCCTTGTCGTCGGGGGCATCGGCGCTTCGCTGTACGGAAAACGCGCGGGGTGGTTGAGCGCGCTGGTGTTCAGCGCCTGTATGGGACCCTATCTCTACTGCCGGGTGATCGCGGTCAGCGCGGATGTTCTGCTCTTTTTCTGGACGTCCCTGGCGATTCTGGCCTACATCAAGGCCATCATCGAGGAGAACAGCCACGGGGGGGCCTGGCTGATGGTCATGTTTGCCTGTTTTGGTCTGGCGGGTCTTACGAAGTCGTTGTACGGCTTCGGGCTGCCTATTGCGATTATAGGCATCCATGCTATCCTGACCGGCAGGTGGAGAAGCTTTCTGTGCCTGTCGACCCTCGCCGGTCTCTTTTTGACAGCCGCCATAGTTCTACCCTGGCATATCCTTGCGGCAAGGGCCAACCCCCATTTTCTCTTCTGTTATTTCGTCCGGGAAAACTTTCAGCGGTTTCTGGGAGATCGCTGGCCAAGAGATGAGTTTCTTTCGGCGCCTCTTTTCCTTGTTTTTACCGTTCTGTGGACCTTCCCCTGGATGGGGCTTTTGCCCCAGGCCGTGTTTCGGGGATTTCGCCGTATCGGTCAAACCCGTTGGATCGAGTCGAGCGATCTGCTCGTCTGCATCTGGTTTTTGTTCATTATAGGGCTTTTTACTGCTTCGCGCAGTCGTCTCGAATACTACTCGCTCCCCGCGGTTCCCGCGTTTGCGCTCCTCATCGGGAAACTGTGGGATGAGGGGTTGCAGGAGGAAAACGGCGCCCGGCGCCGGTACATGTCGGCAGCCCTGGCGCTGGTCGGCGTTCTGCTCCTCGTGAGCGCAGTGGCCGCCTGGGTGATCCTTGGCCCTGCCAAGGAAGAGATTTTCCGGTTTTTGGAGGCCTGGTGGCCCTATTCCGGCTGGTCGGGCGTTTCGACGCAGATCGCCGTCGTGCAGCGCATGCGCATTCCGACCGTAGTGGTCTCGGGAGGGGCCTCGATCTTTGTGTTCGGTGCCGCACTCGCTATGCTAAAAGCGCGTCCCGGGCTGGCTTTCGCCATCATGACCGCCATCATGGTCCCCATCTTCATAATGGCTAATTGGGGCTTCCAATTGATGGTGCCCTTCGAGTCCAGCTACCCCATCGTGAAGATTTTGAAAAAAGCCGGCCCTGTCCAGGCGGTTGTTATCCGCGAACCGCATGAATACCAGTGGGTGAGCGGCATGGTCTATTACAGCGGCAAAAAGGTCTACATCCTCAAAAACCCCGATTTGCACGACCCTGCCGTGAACACCGATGACAAAAGGTTTCTTGGCAGGCAGGAATTCTTGAAGTTGTGGAATTCCGGCGAAAAAGTCGCCCTGGTTTTCGATGCCTCTCAGGAGAATAAGATGGACACGCTGCTCGGAGCTGATCCTCCCAGGGTGATCGGGGGATTCGGGACTCGTGTCGTTGTCGAAAACGGAAACCGACTGGCGACGGCTCCTGCGGGTTCACCATCCGCTCAATAAAAATATCTTCTTCCAACAGCTGTTTAGTTTCCATCCGGAAATCTCCAGGGTGGGCAATGCTTTGCTTTTGCCCACCCTATCTCGAATCCCACTCGGGCTTGTGCACAGGCGACATCGTGCCCGCCACCTTGATGGCCTGACGGCTTCCTCCGAAAAAAAGACAGATGTGCGGATCTCTCGTGATGACAGGGGTGGTCTTTGCCCTGAGAAGAATTTGGCAGTTTGCGCATGAATCAAGCTGGACACATGATAAGTCTTGAGGCATCTTAGTGCGGCGTGCCGCCGCGGTCAGGGCTGCCGGGCCGGGTGCGCCGCTGCCTGTGGCGGCGGCGGGGATAGTGAGTTTCGGTGGGCTGCAGTGCCATCGAAGATGGCCGGATTGGCGCCCGATTTGGCGTCGGGGTATTTACCGGCGCCTGGATAAGCATTAGATTGGGGTTCGTTTTTCCTCTACCATTATAGGAGGGTTTATGCAGCCTGTAGCTGCAGGGGCGATGTCGCCCTACCATGCAGGGGTATTCAGCCTTGTAGTCTACACGGTCCTCGTGTTGCTGTTCATAGCTTCACAACTGTTTCTGGCTGCCTGGCTCGGGGAAAAGAAAGAAAGCCCCGAAAAATCCCTACCTTACGAATGCGGCATAATTCCAACGGGGTCGGCCCGTTTCCGCTACCCGGTTCCTTTCTACCTGGTCGCAATATTTTTCTTGATCTTCGATGTGGAAGGGGCCTTTATTCTCACCTGGGCGGCGGTGTACCGGGAGGTGGGCCTTCCGGCCTACTTACAGATGGCGTTCTTTATCGTTTTGCTGCTTGCAGGGCTTTTTTACGTATGGAAACAGGGAGGACTGGATTGGAGAGAGGCTTACAGGAAAGCCGATTCCTGAGCTTAGCGGACAGGCTGATCAACTGGTCGCGCAAATACAGCCTGTGGCCCATGTTTTTCGGGCTTTCCTGCTGCTTTGTCGAAGAGGCGGCCGCGTTTACTTCCCGCTACGACCTCGCGCGCTTTGGCGCCGAGGTGCTGCGTCCTTCCCCGAGACAGGCGGACCTTCTGATCGTATCCGGGACGGTCTTTAAAAAAATCGCCCCCGTAGTCTTGCGCCTCTACGAACAGATGCCCGAGCCCAAGTGGGTGATCTCCATGGGGTCGTGTTCGAATTCGGGCGGAATGTACGATGTCTACAGCGTCGTGCAGGGTGTCGACCAGATCCTTCCCGTCGATGTCTACGTTCCGGGGTGCCCGCCGCGTCCGGAGGCGCTCATGGAAGGCCTGGTGATTCTGCAGGATAAGATCGCCTCCACCGAAAAACCGAGCCGCAGGATTTTCCACCTCGGAGGAGGGAGCCAGGGGACCGAACGGCCGGTTCTCCAGATCGGGGCGACTAAATCCGAAGACCCCCGCGGGCCGGGATACCAGGGCGTAACCATCCGGGGAACTTCGGTCCTTCCGGGTGAGCTCCAATGGGGAAGCCGCTCCGATATCATGTGGACGCCTCCCGCCCACCGCATGGAATTTTCGGACGCAGACCTTGCGCTTGCCGCCGAGGTGCGCGAAAGGTTCGGCGACAGGGCGCGCATGGCTCCGCATTCTTCCGACATGCTCACCTTCGAGGTCGATCGCGGGTCCGTGAAGGATGTCCTGCGCTTCTTGAAAAACGAATCGAAAGCAAAATTTAAACGGCTCGACGATCTTACGGCCATCGACGAATCGGCCAGGAGAAACCGGGTCTGGAGCAAGGAGTTCGCCGAGGCTACGAGCGACGCGGGGGCCGTTCGTGCCCTTTCGCAAAAAGTACATGAACGCTATCCTGATTTTACGATGGTCTATCAGTTGCTCTCCTTCGATACCGCAAGCCGGGTCAGGATAAAATCGGGCCTGGAAGCCGAAGGGAGCGCGGGCGCAGCCGCCGCTTCGGTTACCGACATCTGGCCTTCGGCCAACTGGTACGAACGGGAAGTGTTCGACATGTTTGGCATCCGCTTCGAGGGCCATCCGCACCTGCGGAGAATCCTCATGCCCGAATGGTGGGAAGGCCATCCGCTGCGCAAAAACTATCCGGGACGGGCCACGGAAATGGCGCCCTACACCAGGGCCGACGCTCGGAAGCGCCAGCCCCTGGATGCCCGGGTGGTCGCCGCCCTCGACGGCAAGGCGCCTGAAGGGGAACGCGAGTTCTTCCTCAATATCGGGCCGCACCACGTGAGCACGCACGGCCTTTTGCGCTGCATCGCCGCCCTCGACGGCGAGGAGATCAAGTCGCTCGATCTGGAAATCGGCTATCATCACCGGGCGACCGAAAAGGTCGGCGAGCGGCAGAGCTGGCATCAATATATCCCCTATACCGACCGCAACGACTACCTGGCGGGCAGTTCCCTCGAGTTTTCCTACGTGTCGGCCGTGGAAAAGCTTGCCGGCATCCACGTTCCGGAGCGGGCCCAGGCCGTTCGGGTCCTTCTTGCCGAGCTCTATCGGCTGAGCAATCATCTGGTCTGGCTCGCCACCTTCGCCCACGACCTCGGGGCCATGACGCCCAATTTCTACACCTTCGTCGAACGCGAGATGATCCTCGATATCATCGAGCTCATCACCGGGGGGCGTCTGCATGCCGAGTTTCTGAGAATCGGGGGGCTTGCCGCCGATCTTCCCGACGGCTGGAAAAAGGCCGTAGACGATCTTACGGCCATATTTCCGCGCCGCCTCTTCGAATATGAAAAACTCGTCCGCAAAAACCCCATCTTCCTGGCCAGAACCAAAGGCATCGGGCGAATAACCCTGGAAGAGGCCATGGACTGGGGGGTGACCGGGCCCAATCTGCGGGCGTGCGGCCTGGCCTGGGATCTCAGAAAGAAGATGCCTTACTCGGGCTATGAAAATTATGAGTTCGAAATCCCCACGCAGACCGAGGGCGATTGCTACGCCCGCTACCTCGTGAGAATCGAGGAGATGCGCCAGAGCATAAAAATCATCGAGCAGGTCGCGCGCAACATGCCCGCGGGCCGCCATGTGACCGATGATTACCGCTACGCGATTCCCCGGCGCGAGGAGATGCTGCGGGACATCGAAACCCTGATTCACCATTTCATAAACGTTACGAGGGGAATGAAAATCCCTGTGGGCGAAGCCTACGGGGCTACCGAAGTCCCCCGGGGCGAGCACGGCTACTACGTGGTGAGCGACGGCCTCGGCTATGCCTACCGCATGCGCGTGCGGGGCCCGGGCTTCGCCAATATCCAGACTCTGCCCTTACTGGCGACGGGCGAGAGCATCGCGGACCTCATCTCCATCATCGGGTCCATGGATGTTATTTTGCCTGACATTGATCGATGACGAAATCGGGGTGGCGAACATGCTCCTGTGGGTAGCGGGATTTTTTATCCTTTTTGTAAAACTGGCGATCGTGCTGGGGGTCGTGCTCTTTATTGCGGGGTACCTGGTGTGGGTGGAGCGAAAGTTTCTGGCAAGGCTCCAGATCCGCTACGGTCCAAACCGCGCCGGAACTTTCGGCCTGCTCCAGCCGATTGCCGATATCGTCAAGATGATCACCAAGGAAGACACGGTGCCCGAGGGCGCGGACAAGGCCTTTTTCCTGATAGCTCCGGCCGTTGTGGCTCTCACGGCTCTTCTCATGTTCTCGGTGGTTCCCTTCGGCCCGGATATTACCCTCCTGGGGCAAAGGGTCCCGATGGTCATTACCGATCTGAACATAGGCCTTCTTTTCGTTTTCGCCATGTCGTCTCTTAGCGTCTACGGCGTGGCGCTGGGAGGCTGGGCGTCGAACTCCAAGTACGCGCTTCTGGGTGGAATACGGGGGGCGGCGCAGATGATCAGCTACGAGCTCGCCCTCGGGCTCTCGCTTGTCCCCATCGTCATGATGGCCCACTCGTTCAGCATGGTCGCTATCGTTGCGGCCCAGAAAACGTACCCCTTCATTCTCTATCAGCCCGTGGCTTTCCTCATTTTCGTCATAAGCGCCATGGCGGAAAGCAAGCGCATTCCCTTCGACCTGCCGGAGGCCGAAAACGAACTGGTTGCGGGATATCACACCGAATACAGCGGCATGCGCTTCGGCCTGTTTTTCCTCGGCGAATACGTGCACATCATGGTCTTCGGGGGAATCCTGGCGGTGCTTTTTCTGGGCGGATGGCGCGGGCCTTTTCTGCCCCCGGTCGTCTGGCTGTTCCTGAAAATCTTTCTGGTCGCCCTGTTCATGATCTGGGTGCGCGGGACACTTCCGCGCCTGAGATACGATCAGCTCATGTCTTTGGGGTGGAAAGTGCTGATCCCTCTTGCCCTTGTAAATATCCTGGTGACCGGGGCGATTGGGTTGATGTTTTGATTGCGAAAGGAAAGTCTGCGATATGGAATCGGCGTGGGAAGCTGTACGGGAGCTTTTTTCGGGCCTTGCAACGGTATTCGTTCATCTTTTCCGAAAACCCATAACCGAGCAGTATCCCGAATACAAACGGCCCCTGCCGGTAAGAGCGCGCGGGCGCATCATCCTCACACGGGACCCCGACGGCGAAGAGCGCTGCGTTTCCTGCTATCTCTGTTCGGCTGTCTGCCCGGTCAACTGCATCTCGATGGAAGGGGCCGAAAGAGCCGATGGGCGCCGGTATGCCTCCTGGTTTCGAATAAACTTCGCCCGGTGCATTCTGTGCGGGTTTTGCGAGGAGGCCTGTCCGACTTCGGCCATCCAGCTTACGACCGACTATGAATTCGCCAAAAAGGACATTCTCTCGTTTGTTTACGAAAAGGAAGACCTGCTCGTAAACCACCAGGGAAAGGACAAGGAATACAATTTTTACAGATATGCCGGTGTTGCCACCAATTACGGCAACAAGGGCGAACACGTAAACGAGCAAAAGCCCGTCAATGTAAAAAGCAATATGCCGTAAATCCGGGCGCGACTACTCGCGGTGAGAGGCTGAGGATGCAATGACGCTCTACGGGATTCTCTTTTATCTGCTTTCGGCGGTGGTGATAGCGGCGACCGGTGTTGCGATCACCCGCAAAAACCTGGTGCACGCCGTGGTGTACCTCATAGTGTCCTTTTTCGGGACCGCAATGCTGTTTTATCTCTTCGGGGCGCCTCTTCTGGCTGCGTTCGAGGTCATCATCTACGCGGGCGCGATCATGGTGCTCTTTTTGTTCGTGGTGATGATGCTCCGGGCCGAGTCTTCGCGGGAATCTTCGCTTCCTGTCGGCCAGTGGCTTCCGGCCGCCCTGTTCTGTCTGATCTATGTCGTTGTCGCTACGGCCATTGCGGTTCGAACGCCCGGTTTGAACGCTCCGCTGCAAATGCTTACCGCCTCGCCAAGACAGTTCGCTATCTATATTTTCGAGCATCACTGGTTTTCGATCGAAGTCGTTTCGATGCTGCTTCTCATTGCCCTGATAGGGGCGTTGAGCCTCGGGATAGGCAAGGGAGCCGAAGATAACCTTAAGGATGATGTGAAATGACGGTGCCCTTCAGTAATGTGTTGGTTGTTGCAGGGATTCTTTTCGCCCTGGGAGTCTTTTGCGCCGTGGTGCGGCGAAACCTCATCATGATCGTTCTGGGGATCGAGATCATGCTGAACGCCGCGGCACTCGCTTTTGTCGGAGCGGCCCTGCACCTGGACAATCTCGACGGTCAGGCTTTCGTGCTCTTCATCCTGGCGGTGGCCGCAACCGAGGTTTCGGTAGGGCTTGCGATCATCGTCTACGCCTTCCGGCGCACCGGGTCGTTTGACCCGAGCAACTTCAACCTTTTGAGGTAAGGCTTTCATGGTTGGCTCACCTGCTCACGCTGTAGATCTGGCGGCCCTTGTGGCGGCCACGATGCTGCCCTTTGCCGCCTTTGCGGCCATATTCGTCGCAACCCGGAGCCGGCCCCGACTCTCCGCCGGCCTCTCGATCGGGGCGGTCACGATCTCGCTGGCATGCTCGATCGCTCTTCTGGCGCTGAACTTCCATTTGACCGCGCCGGTCGAGTATTCGGTGCAGCTTCTCGCATCGAGCGGCTTCAATGTCCCCTTCGGCTTTTATCTCGATCGGCTGAATCTTCTGATGATCGTGGTGGTTTCCACCATCTGTTTTCTGGTGCAGATCTACTCGCTGGGCTACATGGCCGGGGACGCCGGGTTTTCGCGCTACTACGCCTTCATGTCCCTTTTTACCTGGGCCATGATGAGCCTGTCGCTTTCCGCGAGCCTTCTGCAGCTCTATTTTTTCTGGGAACTGGTGGGGCTTTCCTCCTATCTTCTGATCGGCTTCTGGTACGAAAAGTTCAGTGCCACCCAGGCGGGCAAAAAGGCTTTCGTAATGACCCGGGCAGGAGATGCGGCCTTTTTCATCGGGTTTTTGCTCCTTTTCCTGCACGCGGGCAATCTCAGCATCGCGCACCTGAATAATCCCGAGGCATTGTCCGGACTCTCGCCCTCTTTTCTCACCCTCTCGGCGCTTCTCATCTTTGGCGGAATCGTTGGCAAAAGCGCCCAGTTTCCGCTTCTTACCTGGCTTCCCGACGCCATGGAAGGCCCGACCCCGGTGAGCGCTCTTCTCCATTCGGCGACGATGGTCGCGGCCGGCGTCTACCTCTTTGCGCGCCTCTATCCGTTTTTCAGCATGTCTCCGACCGCCATGTCGATCTTTCTGGCCATTGGAACGATCAGCATGCTCCTGGCCTCGACGATGGCCATGGTCAGCCGGGACATAAAGAAGGTGTGGGCGTATTCGACGATCAGCCAGCTCGGGTTCATGATCATGGCCCTGGGGGCGGGCGGCTATTTTGCCGGCGTGTTTCACCTCACCACTCACGCGGGTTTCAAGGCGCTCCTCTTCCTTTGCTCCGGTGTATTCATCCACCACTACGGAACCAACGACATCTATGAACTGGGGCGTCTCAGGGCGAGGCGGATGCTCGTTCCGACCGTTTCGATAGTCTTGGGCGCAGCAGCCCTTTCGGGATTGCCGCCCCTTTCGGGCTATTTCAGCAAGGAGGCCGTCATGGGCTCCCTTGCCGCCATGCCCGATCCCGTATGGCTCGCCGCTGGCCTTCTAGGGGTATTTCTGACCGCCTACTACTCCTTCCGGCTGATTTTTATACTGCTCTTTCCACGAGCCGAGGCAGAGGCGCCAGAAAGCGCCCATACCCCCCCCGATCATGGAAGTAATGAAGAAGGGCATGGATTTGAGTACCGGGTCATGTGCTTTTCTCTGATTGTCCTTGCCTCCGTGACGGTTGTTCTGGGTTTTTTTGAGACTCCGTTTCGCCATTTTCTTGGCATCTCCATGGAAGGCGGTGCCGCCGCCTCCTGGTCCCATATCGCTGCGCTCGTTCTCGCCCTTTCGGGAGTGGCGCTCGCGTGGGTCGAGTTCGGAAGGCGCGGTGCGGAACAGACCGGTTTTGTGGAAAAGATTCCGGCTCTCTACAACCTGTTTTCCGAGAGGTGGTACATCGATCGTTTTTACGGGCTGCTGGTCAATTTCGTTCTCGACAGGGGCATCTCGCGGCTCTGCTATCAGAACGACAAAAAGGTCATCGACGGGAGCATCGACGGGCTTTGCGAGGGAACGGTCGAAGGGGGAAGGGTGGTCGCATTTCTCCAGACCGGGATGGTTCAGTACAGGTTGCTCGCGATTTTCGCCGCCTTAGCCCTGATTGCCCTGTATTTGTATTTTTGAGTTGAAAACGCAAACCGCTGGATTAGAGAGGGCGATTTTCCCATGCAGATGGAGCCTGCTTCATTTCCATTCCTTTCAGCCATTCTGCTGAGCTGCGTTGTCGGCATGCTGACGATCCTGCTCATTCCGGAAGAAAAGCAACTGCTCATAAAGCAGGTGGCCGCGGTTTTTTCCGGGATTTGCCTCCTTTTGACCGTCTATGTCTACTTCGCCTATAACCGGAGCCTGGGCGGCTTTCAGTTCGTGGAACATGTGAACTGGATTCCCTCGTTTGGCATAAGCTATTTCAATGGGGTGGACGGTTTCAGCCTGCCCAACCTGCTGCTCACGGGCATCGTGTTTTTTACCGGCGTGCTCACGATGTGGGAACTCAAAACGAGGGTAAAGGAATACTTCGCGCTCTATTTTCTGATGGTTGCAGGTGTTTTCGGACTCTTCATGAGCCTCGACCTCTTCTTCATATTCGTTTGGTACGATGTGTCGCTTTTCCCGATGTATCTGCTGATAGCGATCTGGGGGACGACCCGCAAGGAGTACGGGGCAATGAAGCTGACCCTCTATCTTCTTGCGGGAAGCGCTCTGATTCTTCCCGCCATCATTTATCTCTGGGCGAACTCGGGGCTCAACACCTTTTCGTTCGTGGCACTCATGCACCCGGGAATGTTCACCCCGGCGGTGCAGAAATTCGCTTTCCTGCTGCTCTTTTTGGGGTTCGGCATCCTTGCGGCCGTCTGGCCCATGCACACCTGGTCGCCCGACGGCCATGTGGCTGCGCCGCACGGGGTGAGCATGGTGCACGCCGGGGTCCTCATGAAGATCGGCGCCTTCGGGGTGCTTCGAGTCGCCATTATGCTCTGCCCTCTGGGATGGATCTACTGGGCGAAATTCATGGCGGTGCTTGCGGTTATCGGAATCATCTACGGCGCGCTCGTCGGGTTGCGCCAGACCGACCTCAAGTACGTCATCGGCTATTCGAGCGTATCGCACATGGGGCTTGTCGCTTTGGGGCTATCGACCGTGACCGTCGAGGGGCTGAACGGGGCGGTTTTCCAGATGTTTGCCCACGGCATCATGACGGCTCTTCTCTTTTCTTCGGTCGGCTACATCTACGACCGGACGCACACGAAGATGATTCCCGAGCTTGGCGGCTTGAGCCGCATCATGCCGGTCGCCTCGACCTTTTTTATCGTGGCGGCCCTGGCCAGCATGGGGCTCCCCGGGCTCGCCAATTTCTGGGGGGAACTGGTGGTGTTTCTGGCGGCGTTTAAGGTCTATCCCGTATTTGGAGCGATTGCCGTCGTCACGCTCGTAATAACGGCCCTCTTCATGCTGCGGGTCGTCCAGAAGACATTTTACGGCCCCCGAAACGAACACTTCGCCGGACTCCCCGATGTTTCCCTGTGGCTTGGAACTCCCCGGGTAATCCTGGCCGCTGTCCTGCTGATCCTGGGCCTTTATCCCGCCCTGCTTTTTAACGTAATCCGAACCGCTTCGGTTCCCTTTATGAACGGGTTGATACGATGAACTGGATAATAGCCGGCCCGGAAATTTTTTATTTAGCCGCTAGCCTTTGGTTTCTGCTCCTGACTTTCGTGCCGCAGAAACCCGTTTCGAGCGGGGCGCACCCTCGCGAGTATCTTTGGGCCGTTTTTCTCTCTTCGGTCGGCATACTGGTTTGCCTCGCCTCGGTGCATGCGCAGGGCTGGCTTTTCATACGGACCTACAGCGTCGATGTCTTTTCCCAGGTCTTTAAAACCGTCCTCGGACTCGGGCTCTTTTTGATTCTGTGCCTATGCGGCGGCGCGACCGATATCGACGACCACAGGCAAAACGAGTTCTACTTCCTCCTTTTCGCCTGCACGCTTGCCCTCATGCTCCTGGTGAGCGCCGACCACCTCCTTTCGATTTATCTGTCGCTCGAGCTTTCGAGCTACTCGCTCTACATCCTCGTTTCGCTGCGGAAAAACCGAAGTATGGGGTTGGAGGCGGGAATAAAATATTTCCTCATAGGAAGTTTCGCCTCGGCGATCATGCTTTTCGGCATGGCGCTTCTCTATGCGACTTCCGGGACGGCCTATCTGCCCGCTATGGCGAAGGTTCTGCCCGGCATGATCGCAAGGCCCGCGGTGCTCCTGGGGCTGCTTCTGACTTTGGGCGGCTTTTTCTTTAAGCTCGCTGTGTTTCCCTTTCATTTTTGGGCGCCCGACGCCTACCAGGGGGCCTCGAACCAGGTCGCAGCCTACATCGCCACGGCCTCAAAGGTCGCGGCCATAGGTATTATCCTCCGAGTGCTGGCCTTTACCGGCCACGGCAGCGAATACCTCGTTCGCGTCCTGGTGGTTTTGTCCGTTGTGTCGATGACCCTGGGAAATCTTGCCGCGATAGTTCAAAAAGACATAAAAAGGCTTTTCGCCTTCTCTACGATCGCCCATTCGGGCTACGTGCTGATCGGAATCCTGGTGTTGGACGGCGCGGGATATTCGGCCGCCATTTTTTATGCGGTTGCGATCCTGGTGATGAAATTTACCGCTTTCATGGTCGTGGTCGAAACTGCCCCCGACGGTCGAAATCTCCAGATCAAAGAACTGGCGGGACTTCACAAGAGGTCTCCGCTAATGGCCCTCGCCCTTTTGGTCGCACTTTTCAGCCTCGCCGGCATTCCCCCCACAATCGGGTTTACCGGAAAATTTCTGATCTTTGCCGCGGCCATTCAAAAGGGCTATATGGCACTTGTGATCATCGCCATGGTAAACGTCGTGATATCCCTCTACTATTACCTGCTTGTGATCAAGGCCGCATACCTGCTCGAGCCTGCCGAAGCGCTGCCCCCCCTGGTTGTCTCCACTCCGAAAAAACTCCTTGCCGGCCTCTCGATTGTCGCGATCGTAGTCGTCGGCTTTTTCCCCTACTGGCTCATCCAGATAGCCCAGGCGGCCGCCCAGCCGCTGTTTTTATGGCGGTAGAGATTCGTGCAGGACAGGAATGGGAGGTATTGATTCCCGGTAAACTATGGATTGGCATGTGGATAGAAATCCACATGAGAGGGTTTGTATTAAGACCATTCAGATGACCATTGACGAACCTCTTTTGGACGAAGTCGATCGGGTCGCGCAAGACCTTAACACTACGCGTTCGGCTTTCATCCGTTCGGCCCTGCAACAGGCGCTGAGACGGCATGCCATTGCTGAACTGGAACGGCGGCATGCAGAGGGTTACACGCGTCACCCCGCGGCGCCTGGTGAGTTCGACGCGTGTTTTATCTTCAGTAACCATCGCACCAATTACGAGCGTAATACGCTCGATTCCGACCGAAGTCAGGCTTGATCGTGCTGAAGGCCTCCAGGTGGGCTGTGCAGTGAACCCGGACAATAGGCTCAATCACTCTCTCATTTTCCCGTCTTGATATTATAGAACGAACGTGGCGTCGATGAGTGTCCCTTACACCTCGATGTCCTTAATTTGTCTCTTTCGTGTGCGTTTTGAAAATTCGAAATCAGCGGCTGGTTATCCCACAGGTAGTACAGCCAGACATTACGGAGTTCTTCGACCTTTAACGGGCTTGCAGAACAACCCTTTTGAATTCGATGGAACGCGCTTTCCCTAGCCGGCAGTCGAACTCTCAAGGGTTGCCCTTTTGCAGTCGGAGCGGTACGCTCTTACTTCGAGGCTGCATCCTTATCCGGATCGATGCCGTAGGTCGGTGGAAAGCCAAGCGCATTCTGGCCCGCAGCCGGCTCCCTTTTAAGACCGATCCTTGTAAAATACTTCTCCGGAATATCCTTGGGATCCTTGTAGAAATGGTAGATGCAAGGGTCGCCCGGTTTTTTGGGAAATGGGGCAACCTGCACCCACAGGGGTTCTCCGGTCAACAGGATGGGTGTTATTTCGTGTGCCCACACGCAATGTCCGCAGTATACGGGCAAACCCTCCTCGCCCCAGGTGTTAGGGCCGGCCTTTTTGAACTTCCTGTATGCGTACGGACCCTCGTAAGCGCCTTTATTGATCAGCCTGCCGCCGCTGCCGCATTGTTTCATCGTCAGGACTATCTTTTCATCGTCCTCTTCGAAGGTGGTGCCCGGGTACATGCTGTGCTCCCGCCAGATGTCCACTATGAGTTCTATCCACTCCCTGAGTCCCTTTTCTCTCCCTTTTTCCGCAATCAGCTGCGCCCTTTGCAGGCCCATTGGTGTTCCCCAGCCGGACTGCCCACCAACAACAGTTTCTCTCAGGACCTGTGCGCAAGCGTCCTCCCCCCATTGGTCGTATATTTTGGAAAGCAACGCAGTGATCCAGTTCAAGTAAAGATCATGAATCCAGTCCTTGTTCGCGTCATGCCGTCTTATCCAGTGCTTGGCTTTTTCGACATCGCCTCTTTCCAGTGCCTCCATGGCCAGGCCCATGAAGTCTTTGGAGAACTCCTGAAGTTCTTCCTCTGTAAAAAGTCTCTTCCCATTTTCCATCTTCATCTCCTTCAACGTCGTTTAGCGCAGCAGATTAGATGCAATACACAGCCCTATTCAGATTCTTTCCATACTTTTTACAGTTTATAAACCCAGGCCCAGGCCGGAACATATCATGCCTCCATCAATAACTATTGAGGCTCCGTTGATATATCTTGCTTGATCCGAGCAAAGGAAGAGCACGCATTCCGCAATATCGTCAGGAACGCCTATACGGCCTGCCGGTATAGTCTGTTTTGCCGCTTCAAGCAGTTCGTTTACGGTATCAGAGAGTGACTTACCTTCGAGAGGCTCTATCAATCCTGCCTCCCAAATAGGTGTATCAATAAGACCGGGAATGATTACATTCGATCTCACGCCCCATAGATCACGAACAAGGTGCTGCGTATATTTTTCCAGCGCCAGTTTGGCTGAGGAATAAAGGAAGTGGTTGGGCCAGATGATGTTGGACCCGGCCGCAATCGAGGATATGTTAATTATCGATGGATTCGATGACTCCCTCAGCATCGGAGTAAAATGTTTAACAAAGAGCATCGATCCTTTCACTATAACATCAAAATGGAAATGGAATGTCTTTTCGTCGAACTGTTCGGGAGAAACGAATCTGGCATTACCGGCATTGTTTACAAGAACGTCAAGTTTTCCATATGACTTCCTTACGAATTGACTGATTTCCATTATTCGCTTTTCATCGGTCACGTCACAGATCTCTGCAATATACCTGCTTCCCAATTCACTGCCGGCCGCTTGAAGTTTTTCCTTATTCCTGCCCACAGCAATAACCGTGGCTCCCGCCGCCACAAATTTCCTGGCAATCCCCAAGCCTATTCCCGACGCTCCCCCTGTGACAAGGGCCACATGATCTTTAAAATGATTATTATCCATTTGATTATACTCCTTTAATGGTGTGAGTCGTCCAATCGGACCGAGTGTATGAGAAGAGAGTCCTCCACCAACCGGAGGGAAGACGGAACCATTTCCCTGTATAGACGGCCCTGAGAGCGATCGGGAGCGAAGAATCGGGTTGGGTGCAGAAGAGACAGCAACCGGCCGGTGAGAAGCTGATTTCAATTTACTCGACTTCAATAAACCTGTCCGCCGTCTCAGTCATAGACCTTGATGGCCTCATTGGGGCAATCGACTTCGCAAAGTCTGCATGTCATGCACAGCTCAACATGGTTTGGTTTGGCTTTCTTGTCTTCGACAACCAGGACATCCATAGGGCAAGCCTCTACACATGTCCGGCACGCATCACAAAGCTCGTCGCTGACTTCAATTCGTGGCATGAATTAAATCTCCCTTGTTTCCACCGATTCCATACTGTTGGACCGGTGATCGCTCCGGCCCCCTGCTTTGGCCGGGGTGAGGGCGCACCGGCCAAAATTTCGCCCCTTTCAAGGAAAGCAACACTAGATCTGGCGAGCCACGTAGTTGGCCGTGTGTATGGCCTTCTCCACCTTTTCGGGGCCAGCACAGTCGCCGATCTCCCAAAGCTCGATGCCCTGCCCCACCAAACTGTGGTAGAGGTCTCTATTAGCCGCTCTTCCCGCTGCGACCACCACCGTATCGACCTGAATGCTTTCTTCATTGCCCTCCCCGGTCACATACGTAACCTGCCCGTCCACGATCTCTTTGACTTTGGTTCCGGTGAGGCATTTCACCCCCGCTTCGGCCAGGGCTTCGTTAAGGACAATGAACCGGGTGACCATGGAGTAGGGAGGCCAGCCGACCATGGGCCCTTCCTCTATAAGAGTCACCTCTTTGGCCTTCTCGGGGTCCTTAATGCCGAGGCCTCTTTCTTCTGGCGCACGATGGTACTTGGTGTAGCCGGCTTCGGGCTTCTCTTTCCCCTCTCTTCCCAGGGAAACCGCCAACTCCGCGCCGTATTGTCCCCCGAGAACGGCCACCCGTTTCCCCACGGTCTTGCTGCCTGAGAGCACTTCATCCAGCGTCACGACATTGGAGCCGTCTATGCCGGCAATCTCCGGAATGGTCCCCCTGGCCCCCACAGCCAGAACGACGGCATCCGGCCTGCTATCCTTAATAAACCGCTCGGTGACCTCCGTATTGAGCTCGATCTCGATGCCCATCTCATCCATTCTGCGGCTGAGCCACCGGACGATATTCATCAATTCTCTGGTGTAGAGCCTCGGATAGTTGGAAGCGAGGTGCAGGTAGCCTCCCAGTTTGTCGCTTTTCTCATATATTCTGACGTTGTGTCCTCTAAGGGCCGCAACCCTGGCAAATTCCATCCCGGCGGGTCCGGCTCCGACAACCATGATGTTCCTGGGCTTCCTGGCCGGCACCATTCGATCTTCATCCCAGGAGGAATCCCGGTCATAGGCAAAGTTAACGGCACAGCGGCTGGGCCGATTCACAAGGTCATCTTCAAAACAAGAGTTGCAGGCAATACATTGCCTGATATCGTCAAACCTTCCCTCCAGGGTCTTTCGGGCAAAATCGTGATCCGCCACCGAACCGCGGCCTATACCTACAATGTCGAACTTTCCTTCTTCGATCATTTTCACCGCCAGACGGCCGTCGTTAATCCTTCCCAATCCACAAACCGGCACATTCACAACCTTCTTGATTCTTTCGGGCATATACGACCAAACCCCTCTGGGTTCATACATTTCCGGGATTATGGAGGTGAAGTGCTCAAACGTGCCGCACGTGACATCAAACATGTCGCAGCCCGCTTCCTGCATGGCCGGCGCGATGTAGCCGCAAAAATCATCGAGGGTGTATCCACCCTGGATGAACTCGTCAGCCGCCACGCGGCACGCGATGGGATAGTCGCCAACGGCTTCCCGCATCCTGGTCAAAAGCTGCCGCACGAACTCGAGCCTTTTTTCGGGTGTCCCTCCCCACTTGTCGGTCCTGTGATTGGTAAATGGAGAAGTGAACTGCTGGGGCAGAAACCCATGGGAACAATGGACAAGGACCATGTCATAACCGGCTGCCTTGGCCCTCAAGGCTGCCTTGGAATAATCGTCTATGATGCCCCAAATCTCATCTTCCTCCAACTGACGCGGAGGAATCTGGGGAGGGAAAGGCATGGGAGGGGTGGTGCTGGAAGGGGCCAAGGCTTCCTGTTTTACGTGCTTGGGCAACAACAACGGGTTACATTGCCGACCCGCGTGGTGCAACTGAATCATCGCCTTGGCTCCCCCCGCATGGATTGCCTCCACGAGGTCGTAGAGGGCAAGCACCTGAATATCGTCGTAAATG
>JAKAJS010000218.1 GCA_021813685.1 Deltaproteobacteria bacterium
GTTTTTTTACCAAATTGAGGCGAATTTTCCTTCAGACGTAGATTTTGCCTCAGGCTTGAACCTGAAAACCCGGGGTTTCCGGATGGACACTAAATAACCGTTCTTTGGATCGTGCAAAGATGGCTTGGTACTCGGGGCGGCTTTTCACGGCCACGCCGATCGAACAGTGAGACAGCTTGCCATCGGCGCGCAATATATAGCAGTCCGACGTCACGCAGCTTCCCGTCACCGGTCGCCTGTCGGCATGGAGTTCCCAAACATTGAAATTGGATTGGTCAAAAACACTAATCTGAGTTTGTGGTAGACAGGTTCTCACGGTATCCACCCCCGCGTTAAAACGATCCTCGCCACCCAGCCTTTCCACAACGTTAGGATACCTTGATATCATCAGGTAGTCCAGGGGCGTGCTTAAGGAGCTGAGCATAGCGCTGGTTGATTTGAGTTTAGCCTCAGTCCCCCAAATAAAGTTCGTGAAAAGCCCCAGGGTTTTATGGGGCAAATTCATCCGGATCTCTTCCAGGAAAGAAAAAAGATCATAGTGTAAAAAAGGCTCCCCGCCAGTGATGCATATGCCACCGAATGGAACCCCAGCGACATCCATTAATTTGAGCCAAGGAGTGAAAGCAGAGGCCGGGTGACACTTCTTCGGCGCGAATGTGGCGCTGGTGGAGCAGTATTTGCAAATATTATTGCAGTGCTCCACCGCCATCAAAGAAAGACTTTTGATATCAAACATCTTTGCCTCAGGCGCCTGGTCGGTAAATTGTGAAGAGATTGGACCCTGTGGATCAGACTTTGTGGGCGTCTTCCGGAATAATTTACGGTTGAGCTTCTCTACCCACTTGCGATGGTTGAAGAACCGCGGTTTTTCATTGCCCCAACTTGGGTCCGAGAACGATTCATTGATATTGTCAATCATGGTTAGGCTCTCTTTTATTTTCAAACTCGCGCATGACAAAGGTTGGCTTTCTGAACTCCGGAGTTTTTGTGCAGCAGATATGATGAGGGTGGTCAATCATATTTTTGTCTCCATCCGATCAAGGTGTTGGAGTTGTGATTTCTCATACACCAAAATGACTGCTACGGATGCCTACTCAGTCTGGCTGCGGGAGACTACGAGCGCAGCTCGGTCCTAAATTCAACAAACATGCTAGCGGGGTGCAGGATACTTTGTATTCCCAACAACTTGGTCAAGATTTACATTACTCCAGTCAAAAAAATCAACATTTCTCGCTTTTCTACCGAGAAATTCGCTGTGGCAATATAGTCCAGATATAGGAGTGCCCCGAAGATGACTATCTGCAAGTGAAGAAAATCTTCCAATCATCGGGTTGGATGCACCTGCCTCAAGGCATTCAATGCCTAAGGCCGGTGGAAATAACACCTTTAAAGCCATATCGCTAAACTGAAAAAAATGCCAAGGTCTTTCGTGAGATCCAAATGAAAAATGGGTTTCTATAAATACTATACCACCAATTTTAAGTATTTTCGAAATTTCTGTTGAGACAATCCAAGGCATTGCGAAATGTTCAAAAACGGCAGATGAATAGATAAGGTCGAATTCCTCTCTTTTAAAGTAGCTGGATAGTCTATGTGCATCACCGACAATATCAACATTGTCTCCAGGATAATAATCAAATCCAACGTAGCGTGCGTTCGAGAACCATTTGCGAGCATGTGATGTACCGGTCACTTCACGACTGCCGATTTCAAGGATATTCTTTCCTGCTTGGTTCCCGAAATCCAGGAGATACTTCATATAGTTTCGGTGACTGCCAAGCTGGGAAAGAGGAACAGCTGGGTCTAAATACTTGTGGTCGGTATAGGTCCCAATCCAACAGGAAAGTTTCCTATGTATTGCCTTCCCGAATTTGCTTAAACAGATCATGATATTCAGCTCCTTCTCAGTGGATCATGCGGCTGATTGTGTTCTTTGCTGCGGTTTCGGAGACAATTGTCAGACCAAATTCAACCAGGGGTGGCGCATCTGCATGTCCGCAAAAAGGCGTTCCTTATTGTGTGGAAGAGTTGTGATCTGCTGCAACATGGACTGGGAATGGACACGGTATTCGGCCAATGGCGCATCTCCCGCCTTGCAACCGGAAAGTCCCAACTCGACAAGGCGACACCAGAATTCGAAATCTTCCCAGCCAGTCACTTCAAAATGACCATATCCCCCAGCGGCGGCCCACGCCTCTTTTGAGATGAGCGACATTGCGTCTATATAGTTGCCCCCTATGAAGCGCACGGGGTGGAATTCAGCCTCTCCGATTATTCTGCATTCGTTGCCGAATGTTTGAATAAGCGGATAAATAAAGGCTGCGCCGGTCTCTTGGATCTTCTGTAAACAGACCTGACAACAGTTGTGTTTGAGACGATTATCGGCATCGAGGGGGAGGATGAAACCGCTGTCGGCGGCATCGAAGCCGGCATTGCGGGTCGGTCCCAGGCCGGAATTTGATTGATTGGCGAGAACGAGCAGGCGGTTAAATCGCTCCTTATGGCCCTTGGCCCATAGAACGACTGTGTTGAGTGAGTCATCCGTCGACTTGTCATCGATCACTATGAGGTCGAGTTTTTCCAGCGATTGGTTCAAAACAGAGTCGAGAGCTTCTTCTACATAATCAGCATAGTTATACAAAGGAATGACAACGGTTACTTCAGCCTGATCGAACTGATCATGTTCGAACACAATATCCGATCGCGGAATTATTATAGAATGTTGGGCTCCCCTGCACCTGGACCGGTGCAGTTCGAGTTCGAAAATCTGGGCCGTCAGGCCGGCATCGCCGCACCATTGTTCAAGTGCGGCCCGCATCATTTGAGTGCGTCGAAGCGGGCCGTAGGGCCACATGACGTCGCGATAAGCCGCCTTTCCGACACGGCGGCGCAACTCGGCGTCATCTACCAAGCTCTTCAATGCCTCGTACCATTCTGAAGCCTGTGTCGCCAGGAATCCGGTCGAGCCGTGGCGGATGGCCCGTTTGAACGGGCCGGTTGGCGAGGCTATGGTCGGGACTTCGACGAGTGCGGCCTCAAAATATTTCAACTCGCTTTTCGCTTCGCAAAATAGATTATCCCCCTCAAGAGGGGCAAGATTGATATCGAAACACGCGAGTTCTTCGGGAAGTTGGGTGACAGGCCTAAGCGTTCGCCACTCAATCTGATGGGCGACCTCCTTAAGTTGGGGAAATTCTTCTGAGATCAAAACGGGGCCGCCGTATTCATCTCGGAATAACACCAATCGGCAATGGGGGTATTCTCGCAAAATCCTGGCGACAGCATCTGCAGCGACTGCGAAATCATTCTGGTGCGTCCTTGATCCAGTGGCATAGCCGATACGAATCAACCCGTCGGAGGCTGCGCTGCGCCGCTTCCTGAGCGCCAGGCGCGATGCGCTGTGCGTGTCGTGTTCATACCCGTTTGGAAGAACAAATGCCGGCAATTGCCATCTGCGAATGTGTGCGGCCAACTCCGGGGTCGGGGCGCTGCAAAAATCGGCGAGAACCATGACCTGCTGGACCTTTTTGTAGTAGTTCCCAACATCCCGCGCATTCAAGTTCATGGACCGGATGCCGTCGATTATTTCGACCCGGGCCAAATCCGGATCAATCATGAGGTCGTCGATGTCAAACACTACTTTTGCCCCGTGGGATCGGGCGGTTTCAACAGCCTGCTGGAGCAGGGCGCTATGGGGAGCGCGCCAAATGATCAAAAGCGACGCTGCAACGATAACGTCAAGGTGTTTGTGCAATTCATCCAGACGGATCCACTCGGTGTGAACGCCAGTCGTCCGCAGGGATTTCATATAGCGGGCAACGCGATAGATGTGTCCCGGGGTGTCGGGTTCCCCGGAAATGTAGACGACACGCAAAAACCTGGGCCGGCAAATGGGAACCGGAGGCGATTGGCAAGCCGAGCGCCCCTCTGCAGGCGCTGGGCACTTTCTTGCGCCCCCCGGGTTGTGTAGCTGCAGGGCCGCCATTTTTCTGCGCCGCAATAGCCTTTCCAGTGCTCTTTTACATTTGACCATCGGCTTCAGGGTCTTGTAGACGGGATAGAAGAAAAAAAAGGGGTAAACGCCGTAGAGAGAATCGACAGTTTTAAGGGCAATTTGTTTTGCGGCCTGTTTTTTCTTGTACCTTTTCCATTCATTATAGGCAGCATCATAATTTTTCCAACTGATAATCCGCCCGATGTGCTCTATAAGGTTTTCGCCAAAGCCTTTCTTCAGTTCGGAAATCTCGGCCTTGAGAATTGCGGCTTCCTTGGCGGAGTCGTCAAGGCGGGAGCGTGTCTTCTGGAGCAATATCTCCAAGCCGCCCAGTCGGGAGAGCGCCTCCTGGAGTAAAGCATGCAGCTCGTTTGAGCGCGCATTGGTCTCCCGGAGTAGCGTATGCAGATCGTTTGAACGCGAATCGGTCTCCTGGAGTAAAGCATGCAGATCGTTTGAATACGAATTGGTCTCCCGAAGCGATATCTCCAGGCCGTGAATGCGCGCATGTACTCCCTGGAGCGAAGCGTCCAGGGAGTTTATGGCTTGATCCTGCCGGTCGAGTCGTGGCTTTGCCATGTCATGAGCAAGCTTTTCGGCCGCGTCTTTTTCCCAGAACCCGCCTAGAGCGGCGAAACACTCACGGATCAGACCGGTGGAACCTTCATCCAGCGTGCAAAGAGCGGAGATTGCAGGCGGCACTTCCGTTCCCACGGCCACTAGTCCCAGCCCGTAGCCGTGGAGGAACTCAAAGGCAGGATAATGCTGTTTTAATTCGTCGAACACCTTCCAGGCACCAAAGCCCGGTTTCCGTACATTTGTATCGTGAAAGAGCACGACAGCCGTTGCGGACAGCTTGGGCAGCCACGTTTCAAAATCATGTCTGACGGTCTCGTAGGCGTGAAAGCCGTCGATGTGCAGAAAATCGATCGACCGTTCGGCAAAGCAGGGCGCAGCTTCGTCGAACGTAGAGCGCAACAGTTCCGAAAAAGCGGCGTACCGCCGGCTATTGAAGCGAACGAGGTCCTCGTAAACCTCCTCGCCATAGAAACCAGCTTGTTCATCCCCCTTCCAGGTATCGACGGCGAAACAGGCCGCCGCCAGGCGCCGCCTCGCTATCGCCTCGCAAAAGGAGGCATAGGAGACTCCATTGTGAGTGCCGAGTTCAACCACGAGCCGGGGCTTGAGCCTGGTGATGAGCCAGTGTCCGAAGGGCACGTGCATGTGCCAGGCGCTGTCTACGCCCGTACGGGATGGGGGCCAGAAAAGAGGCTCCAGATCACCGCTCTTTAGACTCAGGAGATCGGCCGCCCTACTCAGCAGGTCGGGCCTTTCCTCCAGGGGAGACCCATTTGTTGATTCAACATGAAGAAGCTTTTCCATAGACATCGCCCCTACAAGATGCTGGACGGCCGCGGAGGAAGATTATTCGCGAAGGTGTTTCGCCCCTCGATGGGGGTACATAACAGAGAATGAGAATCCAATCACTAATTCTGTCGCTCGGTAAAACCAAGGAGCAATAAATTTGGATACTATAGTAGTAAAAATATCGTCGGAAATCAAGATCTATATAAACAGTACATTATCGCATTCAACGAACCACATCCTCTAGACTGTGCCGATGTTTGTAATTTTGATAGCCATCGATCTCGGGCAGAAGGCATATCGCAACTACAAGTAAATGTCAAAAATAGACCCTGAGTCCGTGAATTCAATGGATCGACCAGCGATAATCGCTCCTATTGTAAACTCATTATCTATTACGCGGCCAAGCGCGAGCAGAGCTGTCCATTGATTCGGTTGTCACGCAAATGGCTCAATATCATGAGGCTTCCCTGAAAATCCGAGCCGCGCCATTGGCGCTGCTCTTCCCTCCGGGGGGACACTTGATGATGTAGCTCACATCTTTTCGGCCTGCCAGTGCAATGCGGGTATCAAGCGCGTCGTGGGCAGATAGGGCTACCTGTTTGTCCGACAGTGCCGGGAAAGATTTTCCAATGGATAGCCGGAAGCCGAGGTGTCACGGCCCCGTGAGAGGAAAAATTCTCGCTCCAAGGTGGTTTTATAATTTGCGTATCCCGACCCGCGCTTGTATGCTTCCTTGAGTCGCAGCCGACATTGTTTCGGCAAGAACCCGGCCTGAAAATGCAGGTGAGTGGCATTGAAGTTGATGATGAGATGTCTTCGCCGGCTGCACTGCCATTGGCGGAATGAGATTTGTTTTCCCGAGAAGGCGACCTGACTGATTCGGCGAGGGGGGCATGCCTAGACATCATACCATAATTTCTGGGACCGGCCGCGCGGGCACGACCTTCCTGGTCCAGTTGCTCACAGCCCTTAAATTGGAAACGGGTTTCGATGACCCCTCATCCGATATATATCCCAACTGCAACGCCGGGATGGAACGCGATCTCCGAGCCCCCGATGCTCCCTACATTGTGAAAAGCCCCTGGTTATGCGATTATTTAGGGGAATTGCTTCTCGGAAATCAGGTGGTCATCGACCACGCTATAGTACCTGTCCGTGACCTGTATGCCGCGGCCGAAAGCCGCAGGTCGGTTTCCAGCAAAAACACCGATCCGGCCATACGCCTTGACGATGTCCCCGGGGGGCTCTGGCATACAACTGTACCCGAAAATCAGGAACACATCCTGACGGAGCAGTTATACAAGTTGCTTAGCGTACTGGCGCGCTATGACATTCCCCTGACCCTGCTTCACTTCCCGCGCCTGGTCATGGACCCGGAATACCTTTACGGCAAGATGGGCTTTCTATTGGGAGAAGTGGGCTTTGAGAAGTTCCGGCAGGCCTTTAACGATATAGCCGCTCCCCAATTGGTCCATGACTTCAATGTGAAATAAGAGAGATCCATACAACCTCCTCATCCCCCGAATTCGGCTGATTGGTAACCCGATACGTCCATTGAGTCACTCCTCGGGGCAAAAGCGAAAACCGACAGCGCAATTTGACACTGTCCGTGTGAATCACCCCTCTCCTCGAACCTCCCGCCGTCCGGAAAGTTCAGGACCGGCAAACAGCAGGCCGAGCCTGAACTCCCGGCTTTGATTTCTCAATATTTTTCATATTTTCCTGAACTATAATTATAGAAGAGACAAGGGTTCGAAGTTCCTTTCACGTAGTAAAACCATGCCTGCTTCGACCAATTATAAAATGATGGATAGATTTCCTCGCTCGTCCACAAATACGTGTTCATGTTCAAATCCCAAAACCAGATGCTGCTTGTATCCGTCCCGACAGGATAGAGCCAGCCCAGCTGCAAGTGGTAAATCCAGGGAGAATAGGTGGTGTTGAATATGCCAAACCAGGATAGCTTATTCCAGCCATTTCCCATGTCTGAGGCACCTTGCCAGAGGCCCCCGGTTTGCTGCACATAGGTCCCGCTTGCCGTGGCGGTTTGATTGCCTGAGACAGTGACATTCTGAGGGGCGGGGGTAGTCCAGCCCTGCACCGCTGCAAAATTTACCGTGTGCGATCCCGCATTGAGGCCGGTTACCGTCGCACCGCTCGCCTCCCATGTTCCGCCGTCCACGTTCCACTTGGCGCCGGCGCTTACGGCGGCAGTCGGATCGATCGTAACCGTTAAAGAGCCCGTCTCCTCCGCAGGGGAAAGCGAAGCCGTAATGGTGATCGGATTTGCCTGGGTGCCGGCATTGAAGGTGCCGTCGATATTTCCCAGGGAGCCGCCCCCATTGTAGTCGACGTTGTTGAACGCGGTCACGATTCCCGCAGGAGGCGTTGGGCCCCCGAGGTCGGAGACGTTGGAAAGCGAGACGATGAGCTGGTAGAGGGCCCCTTGTACCAGAGAGGCCGACGCCTGCCGGGGTGAACTGAGAAGGTCCGAGAGGCTGAAGGACCGCACCGTGGTGGTGGCGCCCGTTGTCTGATCCGTCTGGAGGAGCTTGACCCATCCGGTCAGGGTGGGCTGGGGCGCGGTTGCGGTGCCCGAGACCGTTCCGCTCCAGGAAACCGGGGCAAGCGCCGAGGCCGAAAGCGTATAGGTCTTATTCGCGTCGACCTGAAAGTACCGGTCGATGTAGGAACTGACGTTTTGCCCGTTCATAAGAACACCCGGGCCGTTATCCAGCTGGTAGGCGTTGTTTGCGTAGGCGTATACACTCGCCCCGCCCGTGTCTTTGGTCAGATCCTGGGTTGCGTTGCCCCAGGCGGCCGAGGCCATGCTCAAGCCCGGCGTGCCGGTCCACGACCCCGGCTGCGGTTCGACGGCTGTGGCCACATCCGTGTTTTCGGAGCTTTTGTTGGCCGTTGACTTGTCACTCGAGGCGTTGAGGCAAACAACACCCACCATATAATTGTAATAGTAGCCCGCGGCATCGGTGGCGTTGTAGTCGAAATTGTCCGTGGTCCAGGTGATGGCCGCCTCAGCCTTCGAGAAGACACAACACAGAAACCCGAAAATCAGTAACAGGCAGATTTTGGTCCTCATCCCAATTTCCTCCTCTGTTAGGTTTTATTTTTCATTAAAACGGGGAAAAAGAACGTTCCCGAAACAAGCCCTTTGTTTTCAAGAGGTTTGGACACCAGTCTTAAAGACAGACACGATAGCCGTCTGCTGAAACACCTATAAGCTGCGACACGGCGGGACCCCGGGAAGTCTTGCGCCCTGACGGACAAAGGGGGCCCGGGAGCCGATACGGGAAAGAGCAGCGCGTCAACGGCTAACACAGTTGAGCCCTAGGCTATCACACGATGTTTCTGCCTGGCGGGCATCTGGTAAATCTTTTCGATTTCTACGGCGATTAGTTTATCGGGGGCCGCAAAGCCGCCGAATGAAGGGGGGATCGGGTCAGGCAGAGAAATCTGGAACGCTCTTTGGATCGGGGTTGGCATCAACGATTTGGCGTTGGGGCTGCTCGGGAGGCTATGGTCTCGTAGGCGCAACACGGTCATTGACGGCAGCGCAAAAGTGAAAATCGCGGCTTGGGATGGGAGCGGCGAATAAAGGCGTTGGGCGCCCGGAATATCGGATCTTACCTAAATCGTGGCCTCCCGCGACTTTGCACCGGTTCAATTTCGTCAGATTCCTGTTCATTGATCACCCGCAGCCCCAGGGGCTTCGCTTCGGCTTCGAGCACCCGGAGCAAATCCTGCTCGCATCCGGGGGCGATGGCTATTGCCACCAGTCCCAGGGCTGCATCCACGGTCGATACGACGGCGATGCCCGGATAGGCTTCGACCAGGAAACGCAGGTAGTGTATCTGGCTCCGGTCGATCAGATATTGGCGTACGGTGCACTGTTCTATCGGGTTTTGCAGAGTTTTTCTCCTTTTCCTTGGGCCGCTTGTATGATAGCAAATAAAGTTTTAAAAAGAACAGCGGAAAGAAGAGGATATCGGAGAAACCATCTAATGAAAAAAGAATCTTCGATTGCAAAAGTCGGTGTACTTTTTTTCCTGACAGTGATTTTGGCGATTCGTGCTCCCGGTCCTGCGGAGGCGGCGCGGAATGCCTTTTTCAGCAGCGGGCAGGCGGTGCTCGATCCGCAAAACCAAGCCAAGAGCCAGCAGGAGGCGATTGAGAATTTCATGGTCCAGGGGCTCACCGAGGCGATGGCCTCATTTCTTAGCCCGGACCAGCTGGGCGCGCAGCTGGAAAAGCTCCAAAAGAGCGTGCTGGCCGAGCCGCAAAAATATATCCAAACCTACCAGGTATACTCTGAAAAACAGGCGGGCGGAGTGTTCCAGGTGATCGGCAAGGTCACGGTCTCAATGGACCTCTTGAAAACAGATCTGGCCAAACTGGGGGTGCTCGGAGCACAAAGCGGTCCGGCCGGGCCTGCGCCCGCAGCGCCTGCTGTTGCGGCTCCCGCAGTGCCTGCACCCGCAGCGGCTCCGGCTGTGACAAACGGCCGGAGTATGCCACCAAAACCGGTGCAGGCGCCTGTCCCCCCACCCGTTGCGGCAACACCCGCGCCCGCCGGACAGAACGGTGCGGCATCGCTTTCCCGGGGGATCAGCCCCACCAAAAAGGAGATCCTCTGGGCCGTTACGGAGAAATGGGACGAAAAATGGGTGCTTCCGACCGACAGGGGCGATATCCGCTGCATTTTTGCGCGAAGCATCTCCAGAGAAATGGACGGGTTTGGCTTTTCCATTCTCCTCCCGCAGTCGGGTTCGGTCGAGATGGATAACGACGGCAATATCCCCCCTTTTCAGGCCGTATCGCTTGCCAAGGTGCTGGGTGTAAAGGACATGGTTGTCGGCAAGGTCTCCTATGTCGTAGACCGGCAGAATAACCAGGTGTCGCTTAACGCCGACCTGCGGGTGATCCGGTCGGAGAAGGACCAGACCGGGGTGCAAATCAAGAAGACCTTGAGCATGGAGGACCTGTCCAATGACGCCGGGGCGCTCGAGCTTGCCCGCAGGATCGGCCCGCAACTGAGCGCTCTTCTGGGCGGCCCCGGGATTCCGGTGGATAAGGGGGAACCGGGATCTGCCGAATTTCCCGTGCATCTGGGGAAGCTCGTCGTACGGCTTGCCTCGAACCAGTACGCCCACTGGACGGAAGTGCAGCACATCCTGCGCCTCCAGTTTCAAACCATGCACGTGGACGATCTCCAGATCGGGCCGACGGAAACCACGGTAAAACTCGATGGAATCGATGGCGGATACCTTTTAAAACTCAACGGGACCCAGCTTCCGAGCGGGGTCGAGTTGCGGATCGATTCCTATTCGATCCAGGCCGGCGCCATGCAGATATCGTTCGTAGCCCCCGCGAAGGTCCAGGCCGAACCGAAATGAAGATACCAAACATCCTTACGGCTGCGCGCATTTTCCTTACGCCTCTGCTCGTCTGGCTGCTTCTGGGCAATCATGTGGTGCCGGCCTTCCTTGTCTTCGTTGCCGCCGGGGTCACCGACGCCCTCGATGGACTGCTGGCCAGGGTGCTCGATCAGAAGACCCGCCTGGGCTCTTTTCTGGACCCCCTCGCCGATAAACTCCTGCTGGTCACCTCCTTTCTCGTCCTGTGCGAGGTTCCCATCGACGGGGTTCACATTCCCGCCTGGCTCGTTTTTTTCACCGTCGGCCGGGATGTTTTGATTTTGTCCGGATTCTTCCTCCTGCTCCTCTACAAGGTGCGATTCGAAATAAAGCCGCTCGTGTCGAGCAAATTGACCACCCTTTTCCAACTGCTCTCCATTTTCACCGTGCTTGGAAGATCGGTTTTCACGCTTCCCGGATGGACCTACCAGGTGCTGTTCGCAGTCACCGCGGTTTTTTCCGTGCTGAGCGGATGGCGCTACGTGTCCAGGGGAATGTTCCTGTACAGACAGAGTGCGCAGTAAACAGCGACGGGAAACGGCCTTTTCGGCTCACCGCTCACTGCTCACTGTTTTTGAAACAGCCAGCCTGGCGAGTTGATCGCGCATGGTTTTTTGTTGCGGCGGGTCGGCTTTTCCGTTTACCAGGAGATCCCAGAGCGCCGGGGGGATGGTTCCGGTGTCATAGTTGATGACTATGGAGCGCGCGCCCGCATTTGCGCGGGCGTCGAGAATGCCCGCAAAGCGGTCCACGAGCTCCTGGATTTCCAGGTCGCGCGCCCGCAGAAGAGCGGCAAGCTTCACCTTGAGCCTGATGCGCCCCGGGATGTGATGGACGATGTCCGATTGCGTGGCGAGTTCGATCAGCCTGTCGATAAGAAGATCTGTATTCATCGTTTCCTTTGTCTTTCTTCGGCCTGCCGGCTTAAATCGGCAGTGGAAATGTTCCCGGAGCTTAACTTGACAGCGCGCAAACGGCACCTTTTTTTATAAATCGAGCAGATTTTTTCCTGCTTTTCTCCCAACCCGCCCGAAGGACTCTTATGGCTGAGCATACGCAAATCGTATCGAGCACGCCACGGCGCACCCGGATCAAATTATCGCGCAAGAGGCGAACCGCCGAAGAGATATCCCGGCTCGCCAAACGTCTCAAGGCCTCTCCCAAGGTAGACGAGGTCGAAACCAATCTATATGCGGGGACGCTGATTGTCCACCACAAGGAAAAAGCCCTGGGAGATATCAAGGCGGAGTTGAAGGACATGGGTGTCATCGTGCTGGCCGCGACCGGCATCGAGACCTCGGTGCAGTCTTTCACCGATGCGGTGGCGGACCTGGAAAACCAGGTGGGACCGACGCTTGGCGCCATTCTCGATTTCAAGCTCCTCGTACCGCTCGGCTTCGGCGCGCTTGCGGCCGTGCAACTGGCCCGGCGCGGCCTGGAGATCGGCACGGCGCCCTGGTACCTTCTGGGTTACTTTGCCTATGAGTCTTTCGTACGGCTCAACAGGCGCGAAGAAAAACCCGCGCCCCGCGGGTAAGGGCAAAAGAGCGGGCGAGTGATTCCCGCTGCGGTACAGGAACATTTCCGGTGATGGAGACGCTGCACGACGCAATAGCCGGCAGGTGCGATTCCGGGACCGCTCTCGACGACATCAGATCGGTGATCGAAAAGGGACTATGCGAATTTTCCGGAAAATCGGCCGGCGAGCCCGGGCCGATCCCCCCCGAACGCATACCGGACGGGTGCCCGCCCTGCCTGGCACGCGGTCGGCGTCGGGGCCGCACTCGCGGCCTTGCCGACGAGTGCGAAGTCCAGCTCAGCTATTCGATTGCCCGATCCCGCCCCGAATCCGTCCAGGTGGAGACCTTCGGTTCGGGTAGAATCTCCGAGGAAAAACTTGCCTCGCTTCTCGAAAACCATTTCGATTTCCGGCTCGCGGCCATTATAAGAGAGTTTGAACTGATAGGACTCCCGGCAAAAAACGGGGGCGAATTTTACCAGAAGCTCGCGGTCTACGGTCAGGTGGGAAGAGTCGACCTCGATCTGCCGTGGGAAAAAACCGACAAAACCGAAAATTTGAGATAGACGAGACAACATTGGAGAAAAGGCATGAGCAGGTACCTGCTCCTGGACGTAGGCGCCGGGACATTGGATGTTCTCTACTTCGACGATGAGGGCGGGCAGCACTATAAGGCGGTCGTACGCTCCCCGGTGCTTTCCGCCGCCGAACGGGCAAAAGAGCTGACCGGAGATATTCTGGTGACCGGTGTGGAGATGGGCGGAGGCGCACTTTTGGAGGTGCTCTCCGAGCATGCGAAAAAGGCCCGGGTGATCGTTTCGGCCTCGGCGGCCATGACGCTCAGCCACAACCCGGAGCGTCTGCGAAGCGCAGGTCTTACCGTTGTTGACGATTTGCGGGCGGAAAAAGAGGCCGCATCACGGAAATTTTCGACCCTCGAGCTCTCGGATTTGCCGCCCGAGCGGTTAAAAAACCTCGTGAGCGGCTTTGGCATTCCCTTCCAGTTCGATATCGTGGGCGTGTGCGCACAGGACCACGGGGTTTCCCCGGAAGGAAAATCCCACCTCGACTTCCGGCACGAAATCATGAAGGCGGCCCTCGAAAAAAAGCCCTCGCCCGAAATGGTGCTCTACGAAAAAAGGAGCGTCCCCCACTATCTCAACCGCTTGCGGTGCGCCGCCCAAACTGCTTCCGCCCTTCCCTGCCGGGAGGTCTATGCCATGGACAGCGGCATGGCGGCCATCCTCGGGGCAAGCCTCGATTTTCAGCTGCGGGGGAAAAAGAGGTTCCTCGTCCTCGACATCGCCACCTCCCACACCGTCTGCGCGGCCATCGAAGACGGCGAAATAGCCGGTATCGTCGAATACCACACGCGCGACCTCGATCTCAAAAAACTCGAATCTCTCCTGGTAGACCTTGCCGACGGCCGGCTGGCGCACCGGCAGGTCCTGGCCGAAGGCGGCCATGGCGCCTACGTGAGAAAAGCCTTCGGCTTCGATGCGGTAGAACTCATCGTTGCCACCGGCCCCAAACGGCGACTGGTCGAAAATTCCAGCCTCCCGATCGTCTACGGCGCTCCTCTTGGAGACAATATGATGACAGGAACGACGGGGCTTCTGGAAGCGATACGACGGCGCAAGGGCCTCCCTTTCCCGCTGTATCTTTGACACGATTGACAGGAAAAAAGGACGATCGACAGGAAAGAGACAGGAAACAGAAAAGACTTGGACAGGATTACAGGATTTACAGGATGAAGCTAACGGGTGCAGGCTTCCTGCCTGGACGGTCCAGTTGGGAATAGGCCCGGAAAGAGATGGCACCTCATCTGGCTCCTCCATCCTGTAAATCCTGTAATCCTGTCCGGTCTTTCGCTTTTTAACCTTGTCTCTCCTGTCTTGACAGAGGGGATCGGGGGACCTACATTGTTGGCACTCTATGATGATGAGTGCTAAGCGAGCGGGCTTTCTTATTGAGGCCCCGGGAAAGGATGGTTTGCCATGGTCTTCACAGAATCGAAACTTAGGGGTTGCCCGAGCGAATCCGCCGGGTTTATTCCTGTGATACCTAACGGGATGGGGATGCAGGCCGGGTCAGAGTCCAATGGCGCAGGGGCCGGGTTTGAGCAGTATTCTCAACTGATTGGAAAGCCTTTGATCTCCAGGTCGGAAAACCTGGTCCAGGATAAGGAGGAGCAGCAGCGGCGCAAGCGGGCCAAGCGGGCGAACGAAATTTTCCGCTCCGTCAGCCAGAACGCGGGGCTGCAAGCCTTCTTCTTCGACAAATTCCTGGTTTGGAGCGACTACGTCGAGGGCAGGCTGAACGACGAGGAATTTACCGAAAGGGTTCGCGAGGAAGTGAAACGGAAGGCGGAATCTCTGGAGAATTAGTTAGAGTGGAATACAGGCAGGTGAGAACTCGATAACGGCCAGACCCGGAAAATCCTTCCGGATCCGGCCGTTTTTCTAATAACGCATTCGGTAAAACAACTGCAAGCCGCAAGGAACCCACCGCTTGGGCCTGACGACCCGGCCGGCGGTCTTACTGCCCGTTTTGCATTTCGCAGGCCATGATGGTCTGCTTGCACAAGACCACTGTCGTGACCGATCCCACGCCGGCGGGAACCGGAGAGATCTTCTGGACTATGGGCTCGACTTCGGCGAAATCCACATCTCCGCAGTACTTGCCCGGATTGTCGGGATCGGCGTTGATGCCGACATCGATTACGATTTGGCCGGGCTTTACGAAATTGCCTTTGATCATCTTGGCTTTTCCGACGGCGGCGACGAGAATGTCAGCGCTCTGGCAGACTTCGGGCAGATTCTCGGTTCTGGAATGGCAGATCGTGACGGTGCCGTGCTCGCGCAGGAGCAGCATGGCAAGGGGTTTTCCAACCACCAGGGAACGGCCCACCACGACACATTTTTTGCCCTTAACGGGAATGCCGAAGTGATGGATCATATCCATGCAGGCAGCGGGAGTGCAGGGAGGAAATCCTGTGGGGTCGTCGGTAAAGACTTTGGCCGCACCGCCAACCGTCAGACAATCCACGTCCTTTTCCACCGGGATGAGCGTTCTGATTTTCTTTTCGTCCAGGTGTTTGGGAAGGGGGGAAAACATCAGGATGCCGTGGACTTCTTTCATTTGGCCCACCGAGATCACGGCCTTTTCGAATTCGGCCTGTGTGATGTTTTCGGGATATTCGAAGACCTGCGAATCCATGCCGAGAGATGCGCAGGTCTTCTTGGCGCCCCCTTCATAAAACAGGTCGTCCGGGCGATTTCCCACCCGAATGATGCCGAGCTTGGGCGAAATCCCCCTCGCCTTCAAGCTTTCGACCTTCTTTATCAAGTCTTCCTTCATGGCATCTGCTACGGGTTTACCCTTTAAAAGTTCAGCCATTGACGGGTCTCCTTATTTCTTCAGTTTCGAAAGCACCAGGGCAAGGGTCTCATCGGCCATCCTGGAGCCGGTTTCGAGCAGCTCTTCCATTTCCTTGCGGGTAGCGGCCAGGAACTGCGCGTCTTTGATCGTGTTGAGGTTGATAATGACATTGAGGCTTCCCGCAATGAGAGCGCTTTTGAGAAAGGTTACCCCGCAGCCCACATCCGAGATGGCGATCATGGTTCCGATCTCGCCCATTCTGGCGTGCACCTTGATACCCTCGAAGGCCGCGCGCATGATTTCCATGGGCACTCCGCAGGCCTCGATGCAACACTTCTCCATGGTCTCTTCTTTATACCTGGCTTCCTCGGGGGTGTTTTTCGGAAGCCCGTAGGCCTTGGAGAGGGGTTCGAAGACTTCGGCGTCCCGATCCACGAGCCTTTTTAGCTTGACGATGATCTCCTCGCCCCTGGCCAGCAGCTCTTTTACTTCCCCTTCAACGTCTGCATACTTTTTTTTGCCTACGGTCAGGTTTCCCACCATGTTGGAGAGGGCCATTCCGATAGCTCCCCCCATGGCGGCCGCACCGCCTCCCCCGGGGACGGGGGCTTTGGAGGCCAGCACCTCGATAAACGCCGAGCAGGTTTTGTCCAGCATTGACATTTTTTGTTCTCCTTGGAAGCGAATGCGAAAAGAGGGGCAGGGCACTTCTTTCGCCCTGCCCCTCTTACAGTGTCGCTCGGACTCGCCGAACGGAAATGGACGGCAATGGAAATGACTTAGAACAGCCCCATTACCTTGCCGGTCTTCTCGTCAACATCGACTCGGCGGAACGCGGGGTTGGAAGACGTCCCCGGCATCAGGCTGATGGTGCCCGCGCACGGGCAGAGGAACTTCGCGCCCGAGTAGATGAGAACGTCGCGGATCGGAAGTGTCCAGCCCTTGGGCACGCCCTTTACGGCCGGGTCGTGCGTGAGGCTGAGGTGGGTCTTGACCATCATGGTGGCGTAGTCGTTGTATTTGGGATCGGACTCGAGCATCTTGGCTTTCGCCTCGGCTTCAGGCGTCCACGACACGCCGTCGGCGCCGTAGACTTCCTTGGCCACCATGGCCACGCGTTCCCGCAGCTTCATTTCCAGCGGATAGAGGAACTTGAACTGGCTCGGCTGCTCGCAGGCGTCGATGACCGCATCGGCGAATTCGAGCGCGCCTTCGCCGCCTTTGAGCCAGTGCTGGGAGACCGCGCAACGGGCGCCCGCGGCTTCTGCGTGCTTCTTTACCAGGGCGATCTCATCCTTGGTGTCCGTATGGAACGAATTGATGCACACGACGGGGTTGATGCCCGACTTGCGGATCGTGTTGATGTGGTGCACCATGTTGGGGATGCCCTTTTCGAGCAGGCCCAGGTCTTCCCGGGTGTAGGCCTCGGGAAGCGGAAGGCCGGCGACGACCTTGGGTCCGCCGCCGTGCATCTTGAGGGCGCGGATCGTGGTCGTGAGGACCGATACGTGCGGCTTGAGGCCGCTGAACCGGCACTTGACGTTCCAGAACTTCTCAAAGCCGATGTCTGCGGCAAAACCGCTCTCGGTCACGTGATAGTCGAAGAGCTTCAAGCCGACGCGGTCGCCGATGATCGAGGACTGGCCGACGGCGATGTTTGCGAAAGGACCGGCGTGCACCAGGCAGGGCTGGTATTCGGCGGTGCTCATGAGGGTCGGGTTGATCGAGTTGACCATGAAAGCGGTCATGGCGTTTCCGACTTCGAGGTCGCCCGTGGTGACGGGGTTTCCGCGCTTGTCGAAGGCCACGGTGATTTCATTGAGCCGCTTCTTCATATCGGCCAGATCTTTTACGATCGAAAGAATGGCCATGATTTCCGAGCTGACCGCGATGCCGAACTTGGACTGCATCATGAAGCCGTCGGTCCTGCCGCCGATGCCGATGATGATGTTTCGAAGCGACTGGGCGCAAAAATCCATGACCCAGCCCATCTCGACGCGGGTCGGATCGATGTCGAGCCGCCTCATCTTGGTCAATCGCGCGAGCTGCTCGTCGTTGTAGTTTCTTTCGTGCTGCATGCGGGCGGTCATCGCCACCATGGCCAGGTTGTGGGCGTTCATGATGTTGTTGATGTCGCCGGTAAGCCCCATGGAAAACTCGGTCATCGGGATGAGGAGCGAGTTGCCCCCGCCGGCCGCGGTGCCTTTGATGTTCATGGTCGGGCCGCCCGAGGGCTGACGGAGGCACCCGCCAACGTTTTTGCCTCTTTTGCCCAGACCTTCCATCAAGCCAAGAGAGGTCGTGCTCTTGCCTTCTCCCAGAGGGGTCGGAGTGATGGCGGTAACTTCGATGTACTTTCCATCCGGGCGATCCTTCAGACGGTCGATGATTTTCAGAAAGTCGAGTTTGGAAAGCCGGCCCATGGGAAGGATTTCATCTTTTTTCAGTCCCAGCCTCTCCTGAAACTCCCACGGGGTGGGCATATTGGGTTCAGCGGCTTCCGAAATCTGCCAGTCCATCATCTTGGTAGCATCATAAGGCATGTTGAATGTAACCTCCGTTTTGAATGATTTGCTCTCTGTTTAGCCCAAGGTCGGGAAATGGGTTTGTCTCCCTTCCCGAAAACCCGTATAGCCGGATCGTACCGGTGCGTCCCCCGGCGCTCCGCGGTTCCTCGGGAACCGGAGGCGGCGGAAGGGAAATCTGTAAAGAACAGGTGGTCGGTGCTGCGGAAAAATCGCAGGCGCAGAGTTTTTGAAAAAGAGCTAATAGGCCATCGCGCAAACTAGAGTAGCGGCGCCTGCTTTGTCAAGGGAAAAAAGGAGGTTTGAGCCGAGCGGCGATTGTGCTACAATAGTAAGTTCCAATAAAAGTAGGGAAAATAGCGCCCTGGATGCTGCATACCGGCTGGCGCTTATTATAATTACTCTAAGATAGGGCGAAATACTACAGGGTAGCGGGAGGGTTCGTACATGTGGGACTACACTGACAAGGTCAAAGATCATTTCTTGAATCCCCGAAACGTGGGAGAAATCGAAAATCCCGACGGAGTCGCCGAAGTCGGGTCGATCGCCTGCGGGGATGCGCTCAAGTTTACCTTTAAACTCGATGAAAACGGCAGGATTCTGGATGCCAAGTTCAAGACGTTCGGGTGTGCAAGCGCCATAGCCTCCGCCTCTGCCATGACGGAGATGGTAAAGGGGATGACCGTGGAGGAGGCCGCCAAGGTCACCAACCAGGATATAGCGAACTATCTGGGCGGGCTGCCCCAGGAGAAGATGCACTGCTCGGTTCTGGGCCGGGAGGCTCTCGAGAAGGCGATCTCGTTTTACAAGGGGGCGCCGGGGACGGCCGAAGAGGACAAGATCGTCTGCGAGTGCTTCGGGGTGACGCAGAAGGAGATCGAGCGGGCGGTGGTGGAAAATCGTCTTACGAGCGTCGAAGAGGTGACCAACTACACCAAGGCGGGAGGCGGGTGCGGAAACTGCCACCCGATGATCCAGGAGATCATCGACCGGGTGCTGGAACAGTCGAGTACGGCTGCGCCCGCGGCGCCCAGGCTCTCCAACATCAAGAAGATCAAGATGATCGAGGAAACGCTCGACCGGGAGATCCGTCCGGCGCTCCAACATGACGGAGGCGACGTCGAACTGGTGGATGTGGTGGGAAACCGGGTGATGGTGGCCACGCGGGGCGCATGTTCCTCCTGCAAGGCATCGAACCTCACGCTTAAAAATTTCGTCGAGGCGAAGCTGCGCGAGTTGGTCTCGCCCGAGCTCGTGGTCGAGGAGGTGTCGGCGTGAAACCGGTATACATGGACAACAACGCGACCACGCAGGTGGCTCCGGAAGTGCTCGAGGCGATGCTGCCCTATTTCCACGAGCTCTACGGGAACCCTTCGAGCATGCACTCTTTCGGGGGGCAGGTGATGCAGGCCCTGAGGCGGGCTCGCGAGCAGGTGGCCGCTCTACTGGGCGCTTCTGCCGAGGAGATTGTCTTTACGAGCTGCGGAACCGAGAGCGACAGCACGGCCATTCGCTCGGCTCTTTTAACCAATCCGGATAAAAGACACATCCTGACCAGCCGGGTTGAACACCCGGCGGTGCGAGCGCTTTGCTCCCACCTGGCGACCCAGGGCTACCGGGTGACCGAGCTGCCCGTAGACGGGGAAGGAAGGCTCGATCTTGAGCAGTACAAGCGGGCGCTTACCCCCGATACGGCGATTGTGAGCCTCATGTGGGCAAATAATGAAACCGGGGTGATCTTCCCGATCGAAAAAGCCGCCGAGATGGCCCGGGAACGGAATATCCTCTTCCACACCGACGCGGTCCAGGCGGTGGGAAAGATACCCATCGATCTGGCAAAAACGCCCATCGACATGCTTTCTCTTTCCGGCCACAAGCTCCACGCCCCCAAGGGGATCGGAGTTCTCTACCTGCGCAAGGGTGTCAAGTTTTCACCCTATCTTTTGGGCGGCCACCAGGAACGGGGGCGGCGCGGCGGGACCGAGGCGACTCCGAGCATCGTCGCCCTGGGGGTTGCGGCCGAACTCGCCCAAAAGAAAATGGATGTTGAAAATGGCTATGTGAAGGGTCTGCGCGACAGGCTGGAGAAAACCATCCTGGACACAGTCCCCAACACCAAGGTGAACGGGGACAGGGAGCACCGGCTGCCCAACACGAGCAACATCAGTTTTGAATTCGTCGAAGGCGAAGGCATCCTTCTCATGATGGATGAGTTCGGAATCTGCGCCTCGTCGGGATCTGCGTGCACCTCCGGGTCCCTGCAACCCTCCCACGTCCTGCGGGCCATGGGCATTCCCTTCACCATGGCGCACGGCTCGATCCGCTTCAGTCTGAGCGTCTACAACACCGGGGAGGAAGTAGATTTTGTGCTCGAAAAACTGCCTCCCATAATCGAGACGCTGCGGGGCATGTCGCCTTACTGGAAAACGGGCGCGCGGCTGTGCCGGGAGGCATGAGTTGGATAAGAGCGAAAAACCCGATCGCTGCAAGACAGAAATCGCTGCGGAGCTTCTTTTCCGGGAAGAGGTTCCGCAGATAGTCGAAAAGCTCGAAAGTACCTGTTCGAACGGGGTGTGCTTCGACCATGTGGGGCCGGAGCCGATTCCCTCCAAAGAGGGTGTCGTGGACATCGTGGAGCGGGTAAAGAGGCTTCTCTATCCGGGCTATTTCCTCAAGGGTCGGCTCGAAAAGTTCAATCTGGGCTACTACTTCGGTCAGGAGGCCACCGATCTTTTCGAGCTCATGTCCGAGCAGGTGGCCCTGGCGCTTCGCCATGACTGTATTCGCCACGACCTGCCGTGCATCCACTGCGAAGAATCGGGCCGCAGGATTACCATCGAGTTCATGCGGAGCCTTCCGGCGCTTCGACGCCTGCTGGCAACCGATGTGCGCGCCGCCTATCTGGGGGATCCTGCCGCCAAGGGCTACGATGAGATCATTTTCAGCTACCCGGGACTCTTTGCGGTAACCGTCCACAGGATAGCCCATCACCTGTGGGAGCAAGAAGTTCCACTCATTCCGCGCATTGTCTCCGAGTACGCCCACAGTGTCACGGGAATCGACATCCACCCCGGTGCCCACATCGGGGAGAGCTTCTTTATCGATCACGGAACGGGCGTGGTTATCGGCGAGACCACCACGATCGGAAACCGGGTCCGGCTCTACCAGGGCGTGACTCTGGGTGCTCTATCCCTGCCGCGAAACGCCGGCGAGCAGTTGCGGAACAAAAAACGCCACCCGACGATCGAAGACGATGTGATCATCTATTCGGGGGCGACCATTCTGGGGGGGGAAACCGTGATAGGGGCGCGCTCGATCATCGGTGGAAACGTCTGGCTCACCGAGTCGGTTCCGCCCGATACGCGCGTGATCCTCAAAAAACCCGAACTGATCCAGATCAGGCAGATTACGGAGTAGTGAGTAGTGAGGTGGTGAGCGGTAAAAAGCCGTTCCTTCTTCACTACTCACCTTACCTCAGGACTCAAACGGTTGCGTTCGTAAAGCTTCTTTTCCGCCATTGCCCTGGATGCAGGCCCCTATGGCCGCCATCATCATGGGGTTCGTTGGCGAACGGCATGCATACAACAGAAAGGCTGTGGTTAGTCACAAATGATCCCTGGTAGTGTCGTTGCTGGGGTTACCCTGTCGCATGGTCCAATAATTTCTCATTCTGGTTCAATCTTTTCGACAATATTGTACCCCAGAATCTCACCAGCATTGATCAACTCTGAAGGCATGCAATTCTTTATTGGGAGCTTTCTCTTGCCCGAAGTAGTACGGATGAGTAAAAAGAAGGATTCACGAAATACGGGAGTAACAGTGTAGATCCCAATGGGAATGAGAGGAAGGGCAAAACCAAAGATAAGCAACTTTGAGCCACCTTGTGGACCACCCATACTAAAAACATTGCTTACCAAAGGCCATACTCCCATAACAAAACCCATCAGAACCATCAAAATACCCAAAATAACCTGTCGAAAAGGTTTTTCAATACTCTGACCATGACAGACGGTAATGGACAAAATCATAGATTTTGGAATAGAAACCAAGACTTGGCTCCCATCCAATTCGTTAATCTCTTGTTCTAAAAAACGTATATTCCCGCATGTAATGGTTTTCATAGGTTATAGCTTACGTGGTGTGGATGGATTCAATCCAGTCGGTATCGGAATATCTAGAAACGATGGGATATCGGCTCCAAGCAAGGTTCCCATTAGTCCTGTTAGATCATCAAGTACAGTAGTGAGAGCGGTAGGCGCTCCATTGTTTGGAGGTATATTATAGTTTTCAGGATAAGGCATGTCTGGGTGAGCAAAATGCTGGGCATAATAACTTACATCACCCGGTGCTTCGAAACACGAGGCCCGAAGTACACGGGCAGCCACCCACGGGGGGGGGGAGCGGCCGTTGAATTTGTCATCGGAGCGGTCATAATTTTTAGATATCCAA
>JAKAJS010000222.1 GCA_021813685.1 Deltaproteobacteria bacterium
CCCAGACAGTATTGCGGAAGCCTGTCGCGCTTATCCCGCCCGAACTTTTGCTGCCTGGCCGAGGCGACGAGTTCGATCATAGGAGTTTTGAGAATATTTCCCAGTAGATAACCCGGCTCGACAAAGTGATCGCAGGAATAGAGATCCCCCGTATGTTCCAGGGCAACCCCCAGGCCGCAGGTGGGGCCGAAGACGCAAACCGTGCCGGCCATACCCAGCCAGCCGGCGAGTGCCGCATCGAAGTTAAGAACGAACATGCGCCCTACGTCTCGCTTCACCCATTCGTCGAAGATTTCGATGAGGAATCGGCCAAACTGCTCCGGGCCAACCGAGAAGTCGGTTACGCCCCCGCCCTTCGAGCACTCCGTCACACCGGCCCGCGCAACGATCGGGATGAACTGGAGGTAGGCCGCCCGCAATTCGTCCCGAAAAAACCGGTAGACCTCCAGCGGGTGGTTGCCGTTTTTTGAAGTGACCGCACACAGAATGTTGTATTCGACCCCGTGTTTTTGAAGTAGCCTTGCAGCCGGAACTACCCGGTCGAACGTTCCCCTGCCCGCCTTGTCTTTCCGATAGACATCGTGCAGGTCCCCTGGACCGTCGCAGCTAAGACCCACCAGGAATTGATTTTCGCTAAAAAAGCGGCACCACTCGTCGTCAAGAAGTACTCCGTTTGTCTGGAAAGTGTTTTCAACCCGCACCCCCGGCTTCTTGAATTTGTTTTGAAGCTCCACGGAACGGCGGTAAAAGTCGAGCCCCATCAGAGCGGGTTCCCCCCCCTGCCAGGCTACGGTCACAGCGGGGACGCGGTGGTATTCCAGGAGCTGCCGGATATAGGCTTCGTGAACATCCTCGCCCATGCGGAAGCTGCCGCCGGGGTAAAGGCGCCTTTTCTCCAGATAGAAGCAGTAGTCACAGCGCAGGTTGCAGGCCGCCCCCGAGGGCTTGGCCATAACATGAAAGGCCCTTGGCACCGACGCGGCTCTCACTGCCAGCCGGTTTGTGTTCTGGATGTTCACCTCTGGGCAATCCGAGTCACAATCGATTCGAAAACGGTCCCTCCCGTCGGGAGAAACTCTGCATGGAAACTATGGGGGAAAGGTAAATATGGATGAGGCGACGTCAAGGGCGAGGGGAATTTCAGAGGGGGACGCGGAGACACAGGCCGAAGCCTTTAACCTGAGGAAGTCAAGTCATCAAAAGAGTTAAAACGCTCGAAAGTCCTACCCTTTACCCCGAGCCTTTCGGCCAGTCGGGTAAAACGTTTCTGTGTCTTGTTGTTCGCTACGGCTATTGCCAGTGCCTTGGTGGTTCCCACAAGCACCACGAGCTTACTTCCCCGGGTGATTCCGGTGTAGATCAAGTTTCGCTGCAAAAGCATATAGTGCTGGGTGTGAACGGGAATGACCACCACCGGGAACTGGGACCCCTGCGCCTTGTGAATCGAAACGGCGTAGGCCGGAACCATTTCATCGAGATTGGCGAACTCGCAGTCCACCCTTCGCCCGTCGAAGGAGACGGTCAGTTCCTGTTCTTCCTCATCGATTCGGATGATCCGGCCTATGTCTCCGTTAAAGATTTCCTTGTCATAGTTATTGCGGATCTGCATGACCTTGTCGCGCACGCGGAAGGTGCGCCCGAAGCGCGTCACGCATTCTCCCGAAGGGTTCAGCGCCTCCTGGAGCAGGATGTTGAGATTGCCTGCACCAACGCTTCCCCTGTGCATGGGGGTAAGCACCTGGATATCGTCGAAGGGATTGAAGCCGTACCGCTTTGGAATGCGCCGCTTTACCAGGTCCACTACGGTTTTCGCCGCCTCTTCGGGGTCTTCCTTGTAGACGAAAAAAAAGTCGTCGAGTTCTCCTTCTGAAGGCTTAAAAGTCGGTACAATGCCGCCATTGATCCTGTGGGCATTGACGATTATGGAACTCTGCCTGGCCTGGCGGAATATTTCGTTCAGTTCCACCGTCGGCACGACTCCCGACGAAATGACGTCGTTTAAAACGTTTCCCGCCCCGACGGAAGGGAGCTGGTTTACGTCTCCCACCATGATAAAGGTCGCATGAGGGGGGATGGCTTTGAGCAAATGGTGCATCAGGATGCAATCGACCATCGAAAACTCGTCGACGATCAGCAACTGGCAGTCCAGGGGGTGATCCTGGTTTTTTTGAAAGCCTGCCTTCTTCGGGCTGAATTCGAGCAGCCTGTGAATGGTTTTCGCCTCGAAGCCCGTGGTCTCGCTCATACGCTTGGCGGCCCTGCCCGTGGGTGCCGCGAGCAGGATGTTCACGCCAAGGGCGGAAAAGATCTTGAGTATGGCGTTTATGATGGTCGTCTTCCCGGTGCCCGGCTGACCGGTCAGAACCATCACCTTGGACTCGCAGGCGCGTTTTACCGCCTCGGCCTGCCTGCCCGCAAGAGTTATCGAAAGTCGCTCCTGGACCCACCCGAGCGCTTTCTCGGCATCGATTTGCCGGATGGATTTGAGGCCGTTTACCAAAATCCCGAGCCGCCGGGCGATGCTGGTTTCGGAGACGTGGAATTTGGCCAGGTAGACGGCCTTGCCCGACTCCCCGGTACTCTCCGAACGCTCATTCAGCTCTTCAATTACGATCATTTCTTTCGAAACGATCGTCCGGAGTGCTTTTTCCATGATCTCGCGCTCAATTTTGAGAATCTCGCCGCACTTATCGAGGAGAGGCTCGAAGGGATAGTAGACATGCCCGTCGTCGGAAAGCTCGTGGAGGACATAGAGGATGCCGGCCTCTGCCCTGAGCTCGCTGTCCTTGGGAAATCCCAGTTTTTCAGCAATCTTATCCGCCGTAACAAAACCGATTCCGAAGATGTCCGTTGCCAGCCTGTAAGGATTTTCCTTCACCACTGCAATGGCGTCGTTTCCGTACTGTTTGAAAATCTTCGTCGCATAGCCGGAACTGACGCCGTGGCTCTGTAGAAATATCATCACCTCGCGGATTTCTTTCTGCTCCGCCCAGGCCTTCCTGATCATCGCGATGCGCTTTTCGCCGATCCCTTCCACCGAGGTGAGCTTTTCCACATCGGTTTCTATGGTATCAAGGGTGTCCTTTCCGAACTTTTTTACGATCCTTTTTGCCATAACGGGCCCGATCCCCTTTATGAGGCCGGAGCCCAGATATTTTTGGATGCCCGCAACCGTTGCCGGAACCATCGATTTGTAAAAAACGATCTTGAACTGTTCGCCAAACTTTGGATGGTTCGTCCACTCGCCCTGCATGCTGAGTATTTCGCCGGGCATGGGGGCGATGAGGTTTCCGACCACGCAGACAAGGTCCGGACGACCGACGACCTTCACCCTGGCAATGGTGAAGCCGTTTTCTTCGTTGGTGTAGGTGATCCTCTCGATTTGTCCCTGCAGTTCGGAAAGCATACTCTCCCCCTTACATACTCACGCTTTCCGTGGATATATATCACAGAAGCGCAGGAAGGTGGTATTTGAGGACCATTGTCAAAAGGCTCGATTCGCAGTATAAGGTCGAAAACCTTCACGTTCAGATCATAAAATCGAAAGGGAGTACATGCGAAGAAATTCCTTCTTCGGCCTGACGCTAATTCTTTCCATCGCCTTTCTTGTGGTTTCCACCCTTTCGCCGCTTGAAGCCGGCGCCAGGGTCCTCAGGAAAAAACACCATGCGCGATCCAAGGCGAGCGCACTCCAACAGCCCTCCCCGGCGGGGAGTTCCCCTGTAATCGGGGGCGTGGGCCCGGCCGCCGGTGTTTCCCCCGGGGTGACAAACTCTCGCTCGGCCATCCTCGTCGATGTTGGTACCGGGTCGGTTCTTTTCGAACAAAACCCCGACGAAGCCATTCCCCCTGCCTCCCTTACCAAGGTCATGACGCTCTACCTGGTCTTCCAGGCATTGCAGCAGGGCCGCGTCCATCTTACCGACCAGGCGTACATAAGCCGGGAGGCGTGGCGCACCGGCGGATCGAGAATGTTCGTTCAGGTGGGAACCCGTGTCCCCCTGGAAGATCTGATAAACGGTATCGCCGTAGACTCCGGAAATGACGCCTGCGTAGCGGTGGCCGAATATCTGAGCGGCAGCGTCGCAACTTTTGTAGACGCCATGAACGCAGAAGCCAAAAAGCTTGGGATGACCAATACCCACTTTATGACACCGGACGGCCTCCCCGCAGACGGTCAGCTTACCACCGTAAAGGATATGGCCACCCTGGACACCGCCTTTATCCAAAAATTTCCCCAGGCCCTCAAATATACCTCCACAAAAGAATTCAAGTTCAACAACATCGACCAGTACAACCGCAACCGGCTGCTCTTCCAATATCCCGACATAGACGGTTTGAAAACCGGCTACGTTGAAGCCGGAGGGTATCATCTTTCGGCCACCGCCTACCGAAACGGCATGCGGCTTCTGGCTATCGTCATGGGCGCCCCCAGCCCCTCCATCCGCGCCCGGGAAGCCATAAAGCTCCTCAATTACGGCTACAGCAACTACACCATGGTCAAGCCTTTTCCCAAAGACCAGCCGGTGACAAAAGTCGGCATCTGGAAGGGCGAAAAAAACCAGGTGGAGCTCTATCCGGTCAAGGAAGCCTCATTTCTCATCCTGCACAATCAAAAAGATCTGCTGAAGTGGCAAATAGAGGTTCCCGACGATGTCGCCGCACCCGTAAAGGCCGACCAGCAGATCGGCAAGATCGTCTTTACTGTTTCCGGGAAACCGGAAAGAACCATCGAACTGGTCAGCCACGAGAACGTTCCCCTCGCCGGCTGGTTCAAACGGAGCAGCCAGGCGATCGAGATGCACCTCCACTCCCTCAGTTGGAAATACCTCAGCTGGATTCTGGGCGGTGCTGCGGTCTTCCTCATTCTGCTCTTGCTTGTAACAGGTCGCAAATCCTCATCAAGAAGGATGTAGCCGAGATGGAAAGCCACTTTAAGTTCTTCGTACCACTGCAGGTGCGGTTCGCAGAAACCGATATGCAGGGGCACGTTTTTTTCGGCCACTACTTTACCTACTTCGATTTGGCGCTGACCGAATACCTCAAGGCGCTGCACTACACCTATGACGACTTTTTGAAAGAGGGCGTCGATTTCTTTTACGTCCAAACCGACTGCCAGTTCAAAGGGCGCGCCTTTTTCGACGAGATCCTGCACGTCCATACCCGGGTGGGCAAAATCGGCAACTCCAGCTTCACCTTCGAGTTCTCTATCTTCGAAGAAAGCTCCGGCCGTCCCATCGCCACCGGCCACATAACCGCAGTGGCAATCGATAAGGAAACCCGCGAGCCCGTTCGCATTCCCGAACGGTTCCGCAAGGCCGTAGCGGATTACGAAGCGTAGAGACAGAGACAAAGACAGAAAAGCGCGGGGGAGCGTCTCCTCCGCCCCCCCCAGGAATCGGCTCGCACGCGCACTGCTGCATGACCTCGCCGAAGCGCTAACTGAGCCGTGCAGCGGCCTGGGGGTGCAGGGGGCGATAGCCCCCGCGCTTTTGCCCTTGCCTCTCGGCCCAGCATCGCAACAGGAGCGCGCTTGAAAGACTCCCCCCCCATTCAGTTATCCATCGAGGCCAACGGAACCGTGCTCTCGGCGGCGGCGCATTTGCCGGAGCGGCTCCCGGCTCCGGTCGTAATCTGCTCCCACGGTCTTCTCAGCGCCAAGGAAAGCCCGAAGTTCATTGCTGTGTGCGAGGCGCTTGCCGGTGTGGGGTTTTGTGCGGTGCGCTTTGATTTTTCGGGATGCGGGCAAAGCCCGGGGAGGAGCGGCCTTGGCCTCATCGACGCAAGGCGGCGCGATCTCGCGGCGGTGATTGCCTTTTCGCAGCAATGGTCGAACGGGCGGGTCGGGCTTTTTGGATCGAGTCTGGGAGGTTTTCTCTCTCTCCTTGCGGCTAACGAGCGCCCGGAATTCTTCCGTGCCGTGGTTTCCTGGGCGGCGCCGTTCGATATGGGCTCAAAGCACCCGGAGCCCGAAGTGTTGGGTTCACCAACGAATTTGGAGGCTACGGGCGAGGCCGGGCGCGTTCTCCTGATCCACGGGCAGTCGGACGAAATCGTGCCATGGAAAGAGGCGGTGGAAATTTATAAGAGAGTCAAAGACCCGAAAAAACTTCTTCTTCTGCGCAGCGCCGATCACCGCATAAGCGACCCTTCCTGGCGGGAGGCGGCGATCCGCGAAACCGTCGATTGGTTTTCAGCCCATCTGCAGTAAAAACCCGCCTACTGCGCCACCCCTTCGAGGGCTTTGGCCTCGCGCCCCAGCAGGAACCACTTCCGGAAGGCCAGAACGAAAACGATGGCCATGAGGGCCATCAGTGTGGCCGCAAAGCAGACCAGCAGATAATTGCCAAGACGAAGGTTTACCTCCATCAGGTAGTAGCCTGCCGTCATGGTCACCGGCAGCATGAGAATCCCCGGAACGGCGGTGATCCAGGAGTATTGCATCTTGCCCATGGCAATGATCATCGTAGTTCCAACGATCAGGGCGCACGCGGCAAGCAATTGGTTGCTCATTCCGAAAAGCGGCCAGATGATGGCAATGTTTCCCGTAAAGACCAGGTAGCTCCATGCGGCGGTAAAAAGGGCGCTTGTCAAAACGATGCCCGGTATCCATCGTTCCTCGGAAAATTTGGGAACTACTTTCCCGATCATCTCCTGGAGCATATATCTTCCCACTCGCGTTCCCGCGTCAACGGCCGTCAGGATGAACACGGCCTCGAACATGATCGCGAAGTGATACCAGTACGCCATGAACTCCTTCATGAAAGGAATGGAGCTGAAGATGTAGGCCATGCCGACTGCGAGTGAAACAGCACCGCCGGGTCTCCCCTGGACATTCTCGTGGACCATTCGGGCAAGCTGCGGCAGGTGCACGGGCGTCATCCCGAGCGTCTTGTAGGCGGCGGCAGTCGCATTGATTGCGAAATAATCGGAAGGGACGAGCACGCACGCGGCAATGAGGGCCATGATCGCCACAAACCCTTCGGTCAGCATCGCCCCGTAGCCGACGAAAATGATATCCTTTTCGTTATCGATCATCTTGGGCGTCGTTCCGGTGCCGATGATGGCGTGAAAGCCCGAGAGGGCTCCGCAGGCGATGGTGATGAAAAGAAACGGGAAAACCGAACCGGGTGCCGCGACGAGCGGACCGCCTCCGTGGACGAATTTGGTAAAAGCCGACATCCGGAGGTCCGGGTGAATCAGCACGATCCCTACGGCCAGTGCGGTAAGCGTTCCGAGCTTGAGATAGGTCGATAGATAATCGCGCGGCAAAAGCAGCAGCCAGACCGGCAGGGCCGATGCAGCGAAACCGTATACGGCGATGAAAACGGCGCATTGGTCTTTTGAGAGGTTGAACCACCTGGAAAGCATGGGACTCGCCGCGACGAAGGGGCCGGAGACGATGACCAGGGCCAGGAGGGCGACGCCGATGAGGCTTCCCCCCAACACGTCCCCGGGCCTGATCGAACGCATCCAGATGCCCATGATGACGGCAATCGGAAGCGTGCAGATGACCGTATAGGCACTCCAGGGGCTTTTCATCATCGCGTTTACCTCGGCCAGCGAAAGCCCGGCAAGAGTCAGGATGAGAATGAATAGGACCGCGAAGCTCGCCACCGCCCCGGCCGATTTTCCGATCTCGGACTCGGCGATGAGCGAGATGCTTTTGCCCCCGTGGCGCATCGAGGCGAAAAGAATGACCATATCGTGCACCGCTCCGGCCACGACAGCGCCGATAATGATCCATAAGGCCCCCGGAAGGTAGCCGAACTGGGCCGCAAGGACAGGGCCGAGCAGAGGGCCGGCCGCCGCTATGGCCGCAAAATGGTGGCCGAAAAGAACATACTTGTTTGTAGGGTGATAATCGATTCCGTCTTCGTGCGCGTGGGCCGGGGTAGTCCTGTCTGGGTTTATTCCCAGTACCTTTTTGGCTATGAAAATGCCGTAGAAACGATATCCCAGGGCAAAGACACAAAGAGCCGCCACCAAGAGGGTCAGTGCGTTCATCCAATCTCCTTTTCGCCTCGAAAAGTCGAACGACCTGCAACCAAAACCCGGGCAGGAAAGCACACATTTTCCACCATAATACTTTTCTCGGCAAAAGAGCAAATTCTATCGCACGAAACAATTTCTTCAATCTCATCCGCCCGACTGCGCAGGCGCGGCGCAGTCGGAGGAATGTGGCTCAATCATAGGGATATGACGCAACCGGAAGGTTGCATGGCTCAATGGCCCCCCTTTGCGAAGGGGGGTTGGGGGGATTTCCCGAATGCCGGCTCACGCATTCCCGGCACTTTCACTCAGGCGATTGTCCTGAAGCGAAATGCTTTTCGTTTGGAAGGGACAGGTTAGCCTGATAGGATGATAGATTTGGGGTGGTAACCATTCTCCATTCGGAAACCCGGCTGAGGAGCTTTCCGGCGGGCGTTATAAGGCGAACTGAAAACAGATGGAACAATTTCGGGTAATTATCGAGCGCGAAGAAGCAAGGCTCGGCCAGATTGCTGAGGAAATGCGAAAGACTCTCGCCGCAGAAGAGTTGGACCGGCAGAAAAAGGACCGGGAAATCGCAGAACTCAGGCAGCAGAAAGTGGATGCGGTCGGGTGGCGGGAAAAGAGAGAAATCGATGAAGTGATCGAACGCTGCCGCGCACAGTACGCCATGCGGCAGTATCAGGACGGGCAGGTCCTGAGCAACCCCTACTTCGGGGTGCTCGAACTCGAAGACGACGACCTGGGGCGTCTCACCTACTGTCTGGGGCGCCGCTCCTTTTTCGACAGCACGGGCAGGGCGGTTGTGATCGACTGGCGCGACGCCCCGATCTCGAGGCTCTACTACGAATATGAGGCGGGGGAACTCTACGAAGAGGAGATCCGCGGGCGGGACCGCACCGGGCAGGTGAGCCACAAACGGCAGGTGGACACGGCCGGGAGCGAACTTCGAAAGATCTTCGAAAAAGGGACTCTTCTCGTTCGAGGGGGCGACGGCACCTGGGGCCTTGCCGAGGAGAGCGGCGGCGCCGAATCCCGCAAAGAGGAAAAATCGGATCATCGCCTTCCCGAAATCACCGCCCTCATAAGCCCCGACCAGTTCCGCGCGATCACGCACCCGGAATCGAGCACGGTTTTGCTGCAAGGGGGCGCGGGCAGCGGCAAGACCACCGTGGGCCTTCACCGTATAGCCTATCTTTCCTACCAGGATGCGGACCGTTTCAAACCGGAACGAATTCTTGTCGTAATGTTCAACCGATCTCTCCAGAATTATATCTCCAGGATCCTTCCCGAACTGGGAATGGGAGCGGGCGTTCAGGTGGAGACCTATCATGGCTGGGCCGGAAAGATGTTTCGCGCAGCAGGCGTGCGCTTTTCGTACAGCTCCGATCCCATCCCCGAAAACGTCGTGCGGCTGAAAAAACACCCGCGCGTTCCCGAGCTTGTAGATCGCTACCTGGACGGGCTGCTTAAAAAATCGCGCACCTGGCTCTTCGAACAGATGGAGAAAACCGGTGACCCCGAAATGGAGGCCATTCGGATGAGGCTTCAGGCCCTCAACCGGTTCGAAGACCTTGTTACGTTCCTGAATAAAGACGCACTTTTCGCCCGGAGCCCCGGTCGGCCGGAATCGCGCAATGGATTGAGAGGGCGTCTTCTCGCCCGCTTTACCGATCACGTCGCAGACCTTCACGCGATGCTGACGGACCGGGATCTCCTGAAAGAGACGTTCGGGGCCCGAAAAGAGTCTGGCGAAGAACCGCTCGATGAGCTCATTTGCTGGCAGGAGAGACTTCGAAGCCGGAACATGATCGACTTTTCTGACACCGGTATTTTCCTGTGGATGTTGCAGCGAAAAGGAGTGGCCTCTGTCAGGCCGGGCTATGCCCACGTGATGGTCGATGAAGCGCAGGACCTGAGCGAAATCGAACTGGCCACACTCCTGCACGCTACCGATGAGCGGAACTCGATCACTATCTGCGGCGACATGGCCCAGAAAATTAAAGGGGAAGTATCGTTTGAGACAAGCGAAGGGTTTGCCGGGTTTGTGCGCTCCCGGCGCCATCCAGCCGGGACAGCAGGCATGAACTCCGATACGCTGGTCGTGGGGTTTCGGGCGACTCGACCGATCATGGAACTGGCCTGGCGGGTCCTGGGCGAAAAACCCTCCATGACGGTTCCCCGCGACGGCGATCCGGTGCAGATCATCCCCACCCGGAGTCCGGAGGAGACCATAGCCACGGCGAAATCGATTCTCGCGGACTATTTCGAAAACCACCCCAAAGCGCTCGTTGCCGTAGTCTCCCGGTACAAAGCCGAGGCCGACCGGGCCTTTCAAGCGCTCAAAAGCTCGGGGCTTATGCAGGTGCGCCGCCATGAACGCGATGACTTCTCATTCGAGCCGGGGATTGTGGTGACAAACGCCCACCAGGTGAAAGGGCTGGAGTTTACGGCCGTTCTGATCCTTAACCCCTCAACCGGCCAATACCGTGACGACCATGAGAACCGCATGCTTCTGCATGTAGCGATCACGCGCGCAGCCGACCACCTGTGGGTCGTCGGTCATCAGCCGATGGCCTACGGCCTGGAGTCATCGAAAGGCTTCTAGTTGCTGGTTTTTAGTTTCCGGTTGCCGGGTTTTGGTTTCCGGTTGCTGATTGCCGGTTACCAGTCACTAACAACTGACAACTGGCAACCAACCGGCTCACGTCTGCTGAACAAAGCCGTTGTCTATCCCCAGTTCGCTCATGACCGCGAAGGCGGCTTCGTATTCCTCTTCGGTGGTTTTTCTGTCCAGGGGCGGTGAAGACGGTCCCTTGTGGGCGGGAAAGTACTGGTTCATGAGGCTTACCCACACCTGCGGCCCGAGACTGTCGACAAGAAAAGCGAGGCAATCGCGCGTACCGGCGAGGTCATCGGGCAAAACGAGGTGGCGTACGATCATGCCCCCCCCGGCGATCCCCTCGCTGTCGGTGCGGATCGGTCCCGCCTGTTTCCACATTTGGAGGAGAGCTTCCCGATTCCGGGCCACATAATCCGGGGCCCCCGATAATTTCCCGGCGACCCCGGGGTCCGAGTACTTGATGTCCGGCAGATAGATATCGATGATCCCATCGAGAAGCCTCAGCGTTTCGAGGGATTCATAGCCGCTCGAGTTGTAGACAAGCGGGATCTCAAGCCCCTGTTTTGCGGCCGAGAGCAAGGCGCGGACAACCGCAGGCATCTGATGGGTGGAAGTGACCAGGTTGATATTGTGCGCGCCCCGCCGCTGGAGGTCGAGCATCCCGCAGGCAAGCTCCTCGACGCTCATATCGCGACCGACCCCCAGTTGGCTGATCGGGTAGTTCTGGCAAAAGATGCACCGCAGGGTGCAGCCCGAAAAAAATATCGTGCCCGAACCGCCGGTTCCCGAGATGGGAGGCTCCTCCCAGGCATGCAGATTTATCGAGGCAACCCTCGGAAGCCCCCCGATCCCGCAGTAGCCCGGTCTTCCGCTCTTCCGGTCAACCCCGCACTTCCGAGGGCACAGATCGCATTTTTCCAGCTTTGCCTCCAGAGCGTCGGCCCTTTTGAGCAGTTCGCCGCTCTCAAAAAGCTCCAGATAGCCGCCCCGCGCCGACAGGCTCGATCCCTTCATCTTTCTAATACTTCTTGAAACCAAACCGGTTGAAAAATTCGCTCCGAAAACGATCGGCGCTCGCCAGGTTCACATCGGCGAGCTGGACCTGTTCGAGTTCGTCGAGCTCCAGGATGGTCCAGTTTTCAATGCTGTCGACCGATCTGGCCCAGCGATTGAAATCGTCCCTGTCGAGCATTTTTGGGGGCTGCAGAATGAAACTGCCCCCGCCATACTGATGGACGCGCTTTTCACCGAACATTGCGTTGTAGTCGGCCGTATTTATCCCGACCACGGGGACGAAGTGATCGAAGGCTCTCACCAGTGCCCCCGTTTTCCAGTGATGGCGCAAAGACGAAAAGGAGCTGGGGTTAAAAACGATATCAACCCCCTGGTAGGATAACTGGCGGGCGGCTTCCGGCTGTCCCCAGAAATCGATGCCAACCGGTATGCCAACCTTGCCGAAGTCGGCCTCGAAAACCCGGAAAACCCCGTCGCCCGGGGTAACACCGAGTCGCTCGCGCTCGATCGGTCCGACGCTCACCTTGTGCTGCCGCCCCGCGGGCCTTCCGCTCCGATTGAAAAGTACGCACGAATTGTAGCGATTTGTGCCTTCTTCTTCGATAACGCCGGCTATGATGTAACTGTTGAGCCTGCGCGCCGCAGCTCCCAGCTCCCGTTCGCCAATAGCCGGAAAACACTCCGGCAGGCAGATCACGTCGAGTTCCCCGCCATTGCACTTTTCGATCAATTGAAGAGCGTGCCCGAGATTGCGCGGGTCTTCCAGCGAAGGATACGGTTTTGGCTGAATGATGGCTATTCGTATATTTTCTTTCATAGGTTCCTTTTCCTCGAACCGCCGAGTATACCAAATCCTGAAAAAATAAACAGTCGTTGGCTTCCCTTACCCCTTTACTTATTTTCAATCCATTGATTTTCCAGCCTTTCCTCTTCCCTCGCAGCAGGAGTTATCCTCGCTCGCTCCTCTTCCTCCCGGCGCAGCGACTTCTTCTGTTGACATGGGCGGCCGTGCAGGCTATACTTTCAAATGTTGTCGCGGGGTGGAGCAGTCCGGTAGCTCGTCGGGCTCATAACCCGAAGGTCCCTGGTTCAAATCCAGGCCCCGCTATCAAGACGGAAAAAGGGTTTAGGAGAAATCTTAAACCCTTTTTTTTTGTCCGTGCCAACACCTTCCCCAGTCTCCACCTACCCTTCCCGACTTACCATCAGAATGAAGCCCGGTAACGCTCAGCCCGGCCCTGCCCTTTTTCCTTTTCTTCCTGCTCTCACCCTCGACCGCGCACAGTTTCATAACCTCTGTGCTACCCTGTTGCCCGTAGAGTGCATACCATGGCTGTTCTATGAGGTACGCTCCAGGCTGACACCGTGCTAACACGTCCCGGGCAACCACCGGATTCAAATTTTGGCGCCCGTCAACTCCAAGCCACCGTCACTCCAGCTCCAATCAAGTGGAATGTTCTGTAGAAGAGTCCGGCCTCAAACCGTCAAAACCGATCTATCACGGTGACTCCCCTTCCTTTGAACCGGTCCATGTCGACCAGTTCCTGCATGGATTCCTCCAGGGTGATGGTTTTGCTGATGAGCTTTTCGGGATGAAGCCTCCCGGCCTGGATCATGCTCAGCATCCGCCCGTATTCATGGGCCTGCATGCCGTGGCTGCCGGCGAGCTCCAGTTCGTTTGCGATAACCTGGTCCATGGGAATCGCGGGGTGACTGTGCTCAGCCAGCATCAGGCCCACCTGCACGTGACGGCCACGTTTCCGCAGGTTGGCGATCGAGTTGAAACAGGTGACAGGACTTCCCAGGGCATCGAGGGAGACATCGGCCCCACCTCCGGTGATCTCTTTTACCGCTGCAACCACATCGCTTTCCACGGCACCATTGACCGTGGCGCTCGCCCCCACGGAGCGAGCCAATTCCAGTTTCTCCTCGCTGATGTCGATGGCTACGACCAACGCTCCCAGTGCTGCGGCGATCATGATGGCCGAAAGGCCTACGCCTCCGCAACCGTGGATCGCCACCCATTGGCCCGCGGAAACCTTTCCCTGCACCGCCATGGCGCGAAACGAGGTGGCGAAGCGGCAGCCCAGGCTTGCCGCAGTGACCGCTTCCAAGTCATCGGGGAGCCGCACCAGGTTCGCCTCGGCATAGTGGATGGCCACATACTCCGCAAACGAACCCCAATGGGTGAAGCCGGGCTGAAACTGATGGTCGCAAACCTGCTGGTTTCCGGAAGCACATTGCGGACAGGTGCCGCAACCGCACACAAAGGGAAGAGTCACCCGGTCACCGGTTTTCCAGTTGCAAACATCTTTACCAACCGCCTCGATCACCCCGGCCAGTTCATGCCCGGGAACATGGGGTAGAGAGGCAATGGAGGAATCATGTCCCATCCAGCCGTGCCAGTCGCTGCGGCACAGACCGGTGGCCTCAACCCGCAGAACCACGCCGTGAACCGGCGGAGCGGGGTCGGGCACAGTTGTCAGAATCAGTGGCTTCTGGAATTGCTCAAAGAGTACTGCACGCATTTCAGATCTCCCCGGGTAAAAAATTATAGCAGAAGCAATCGGGTGCCTCCGGATGGCTGCATTGGAATTTTACCGTTCTCTCTCGTTCGCCGGCCATGATATAGTTTCTTGCGAATTGTTACACCCAAAACCTCTCACACCATGCAAAGAGTCGAAAAAGAAGTGGATTTTTTCATTCCGCCGCTCACGCCCTATGTCCAATGGGTAAAGGCCTACAACCAACTCATTTGCCTTCTCTACGACGAACACAAAACGGCCGCAAGGACCTGGAAAGCTTTCCGGAATGCCGTACCCGGAATCGATCGGAAGCTCGATTTCGCAGTTTTCGAACAAATTCTTCTATTCAGTCTCTTTCTGGCTGAATGGGATGACCAGGACGCCATGGGGCTCAAAAGTCGGAACGCACGCCTGGAAAAGCAGGCGGCCGATTCCCGGAACGCCATGCAGGCGCTGCAAAACGATTTGCACGCCAAAGAGGAACAGCTGAAGTCGGTTATACAGGAGTTAGACACCGCTCGTGCCCGGCTCGCCGCTCTCGACGAAGAATGCGAATCCCTGAGGGTTCAATGGGCCGCTACGGTTAGACAACAATCGAATCCTTCGGGCGCAGCCAAAAGGGTTATACAAAAATCTCTTGGCCCGGCGCCTCTGAAAGTAGGCAACTGGAACGTACAATTGTCCGCGGACGGCTATTACAGGCTGTATAGAAAAATCAGAGGAAGGCTTCATTCGATTTATATCGGCAAGGAGTTAGACATTGCAAAGGCCGAAATGAAGGTAGCCGAAAAAGAACGTGAACTCCTCGAACCGGCGCCCGCGCCATGCCGAAGCGACGCGGGTTCGCAAGGATCATCCCTCAAGAAATAACCTCTGCAGTCAATCTTTCGCCATGTTGTTCAAGAAATCTCTAAACCACTTTGGGTTGAACAGGATGATATAAATCAGGAAAAGTTCCGGCAGCGGCAGATAAAAAGTTATGAAGAACTGGGCCAGAATCCCCGCACAAATCAGCAGCCGATAGAAAATATTCATCTTTTCCCCCTCAGAGGAGCTACCGCTGATGTTCGTGGCCATGGTCGTGATCATGGTCGTGCGATTCGAGTCGGCACTCCGAGATACCGCACAATCCGTCGGTCTCTATCTGAATTGTCGCATGGCCGATGGAAAAGTCATCATGGAGCCTTTTATTGATCATATCGATAATATCGGTAGAGTGTTCCAGTGTGCAGGAAGCCGGCAGCGCAACATGGCAGCTCAAAACATTGATGCCGTCGCCCACCGTCCAGAGGTGCACGTGATGGACCGCGCAAACGGGCGGTATGGACCCGATGCTTTCCACCAGAGATTGCAGATCGATGTTTTTGGGTGCTTTTTCCATCAGGATGTCCGCGGCGTCTTTTACAATACCCGTAGCGGAGTAAAGAATGAATGCGGCGATCAGAAGCGAGGCAAGCGGGTCGGCATAATGCCATCGGGTGTAGTGGATGGCGATACCCGCCACGATGACGGCCAGGCTGGAAATCGCATCGCTCGCCATGTGAATGAAGGCTGCCCGGTTATTCAGACTGTGTCTTGCGTCTCCATGGAGGACGGCCGCAATCGCCGTGTTTATAAGCAGGGCCGTCAGGGCCACCCAGATCATGAGCGTCCCGTTGATCGACTCCGGGTGCAGGAAGCGCTGGAACGCTTCGATCCCGATGAACAAGGCAATCACGACAAGGGTCGAGGCATTGAAAAGCGCCGTCAGGATGGGAACCCGGTGAAACCCGAAGGTGTGCCTGCCCGACATGGGCTTTCGCACCGCGTAAATCGCGTAAGCAGCCAGCCCGAGCGCCAGAGCGTCACTCAGGTTATGGCCCGAATCCGAAAGGAGCGCCAGAGAATGAGACAGCAATCCCGCAACCGCTTCCCCCAGACAGAAAAGAAGCGTAATCCCCAGCGAAAGCCACATTTTCCGGCCGCTAGTCGTGTTGTGATGATGCCCGCAATGTCCCGCCAATTCCATTCCCCTCATCTTTGGTTCGAGAGTTGAACACCCTTCTTCGAAAAATTCTCGCACGCGAAGACGCGAAGTCGCGAAGGGATGCAGGTGAAGGTCTCTTATAACCTATGGACAATAATTCTTAAACATTGCCCGTATCTCTCTTCTCAGGCGCAAAACGTCCTGCCAGGTCTCGATCCAATCCCCGTCCCCATGCGGGGGCCAGAGCCCCAGCGAAATCATTTCGTCGAAGCGCCGCTCGTCGAGCTTTGCCGAACTCGCGTTGGTATGCAGCCGTACCCTGTGATCGAGAGCGCGAAGCGCGCGAAAGGCGTCGGAGAGTTTCTCCAGCCCGGACCTTGTAGAATCTTTCGAAAATTTTTCCACTTGCTGCCTGACCGAGCGATACTCTCCCGGAGCCGATGATCCGGCAAGCCCCAAACCACCGGTAAGCAGTTCGCCCTGAACGATAAATTCAATGTCCGTAAGCCCGCCCATTCCGAGCTTGAGATCGATTTCCCCGCCGCTTTCCGCCGCCCGCTCCCGTTCCATGCGGCCCCGCAAATGACAAATCCTTGGCCACACCGAATCGGCAGGTCTGTGCCGCAGGCAGATTTCTGCCGCTCTTTCCTCGATCCACTTGCCAAGCCGCGCGTCTCCGGCGACATGGCGCACCCGGAGAAGCGCCTGAATTTCCCAGATATCTGCGCTCCTGTAGTATTCGAGCCAGGAATTGGGGGTTACCACGAGCGGGCCGTGCGTGCCGGTGGGCCGCAATCTCACGTCCATCTCGTAGCCGGGCCCCTCCGCCAGAGGCATCTGGAGCATATTCATGAAGCGCTGAATGAGCCGGACAACCTCGCCGGGAATCAAGCCCTGCTCCTTCCCGGCGACCGGCGCGTAAACAAACACCAGATCGAGGTCCGAAAGATAGCTCATCTCCCCGCTTCCAAGCTTCCCCATTGCCAGCACCGAAAGAGGAAGACTCCCGGGCAGTCCAAGGTGACCGCAGACCGTCTCGAGCGTATTGCAAACGGTAAAATCGGCAAGCGCGGTCAGTTCCTCTTCCAGGACGGCAAAATCGATCGCCCCTCCAAGATCGGCCAGCGCAAGCTGGACGGTCCGCTCGTTTTTGAGCTTTCTTATCCACTCCAGCTTTTCCTCATACCCCCCGGCCCGTTCCACCACTTGCGCAGCGGTTTGCTGCCATACCCGGGCGGTTTCGAAGGCGCCCGCCCCTCCCGTGCACCCTTCGACAAGACCCGGGTTCCGGGAAAGAAGCGAAAACAGCAGTTCGCTCGCCCCCAGCGCCGCACGGAAAGGTTCAATCCAGGGTTCCCCGGAACTGAAAAGCTTCTTGAGTCCGGGCCTCCGGGCCACTCTTGCAAAGTAGGTATCCAGGCGTAAAGCCGGCACCGGCGCCGGCGTGCCGCCGGGGTCGAGTTGCCGGCTTGCCGGCGTGCCGCCGGGGCCGGGATGCCGGCTTGCAGAATCGCCGCCGGCAGGGCTGGTGTGGGTGGGTGGGGCATCGACTTCGCATTTATCTTCGAAAAGGCTGCAGAAGGCGGTATGCACGGTTTGACAGTGGGACGTGAGCGCCTCCCGGAACGCTCCCTCGTCGTCTTCAAAACCCATCGCCAGCGTGAGCCGCCTGCGCCCTTCCTCGTAGAGCGGCAACCGCTGCGTATGCCGGTTCTGATCGAGTTGAACGCGGTGTTCGACGTTTCGCAAAAAAATGTAGGATTCCTTTAATGCGCAAGCGGTTTCCTTGGGAACAAGCCCCAGCCCGGAGAGCTTTTCGAGGCATCTCAGGGTGTTCGGTTCGTCCAGTTCCGGCCTTCGACCGCCGTAGATGAGTTGCAGGGACTGAACGAAAAACTCGATCTCCCGGATTCCGCCGATGCCAAGCTTCACATCGTAGCCTCTTGCACCCGGGCGAAACTGGCCGGCTTCCGCGAGAACCCGGTTTCGCATCTCTTTTAGTTCGGAAAGAGCCTGAAAATCGAGAAACCTGCGGAAGATGAACGGATGGAGTTCGCGGATAAAAGCGTTTCCCTCGGAGCGCTCCCCGGCTACGGGTCGGCATTTTAAAAGCATCTGGCGCTCCCACGCCCTGCCGTGCAGCAGGTAGTGATCGATCGCCCCGCTCATCGAGGGCACCAGCACGCCCTCCTTGCCGCTCGGCCGCAGCCGGAAATCGACCTGGAAGACGCGGTCCCCCTCCAACTGATCGGACATGAGCCTCGCGAGCCGGTGGGTCAGAAAGCTTACCTGTTTTGCCGGCGGCGATTCTGCAAGCCAACATCCTGGCCCCGATGGCTCGCCGTGCAGAAAAATCAGGTCTACGTCCGAGACGTAATTGAGTTCGTGGCCGCCCAGTTTTCCCAAACCCAGGATGACGAGCGGGATGGGACCATCGAACGGTCGCCCCCCATTCAATTCCTCTTCGGAGAGCCACCAGTCGGGATGGGCCCAAAGGACCTCCAAGCCGACCTGGAGAGATACCGAGGCCAGATCGCTCAGTTGCCCAGTTGTTTCGGAAAGATCGGCAAAACGGCAAAAATCCCTTGCGCCGATTCTCAAAAAATGGAGCTGCTTAAACCGGCGATAGATCCGGAGCAGATCGTTGAACGCCCCGGCCTTTGCCGCCTCTTCTTTGAGGGCAGAATAGAGACCGGCAAGAGGGTACCTGCGCTTGAGGTTCGCCAGGAGCCATTCTTCTCCCCCCGCAACGTTTCGCAGCAGAATTTCGAAGTAATGGGAGCAGTTTTTTACGTGTTCGATTTCGGTCATCTATTCCCCTATTGATCCGGCCTCAAGTTTATCATAGTATGGCCCGCGCTGAAAATTCGGGGGCTTTATATTCGTTTGCCATTTCGCGTATACCCGTTACAATTGGATTTCAAGGACCTTTCTACAATAAATTGAATTTTTCACAGTTGCGAGGAAACATTTTATGAGCCTTCCCTGGAATCGTCCCAAGGCAATTCTTTTGCTGGAGGACGGGACCGTTTTCCACGGTTACACTTTTTGCGGCAGCGGCAGGAAGCTGGGCGAGGTGGTTTTCAACACCAGCATGACCGGCTACCAGGAGGTGCTGACCGATCCTTCCTACAAGGGCCAGATCGTGACGATGACCTATCCGTTGACCGGTACCTACGGAATCAACACGGAGGACATGGAATCGGCCGCCGTCCAGGTGGAAGGTTTTATCGTAAAGGAATACCAGGATTTTGCAAGCAACTGGCGAAGCGAGCGTTCCCTGGCCGATTTTCTGACCCAATACGGCAAGATCGGCATTGAGGGCATAGACACGCGCGCTCTCACCAAACACCTTCGGGTGCGCGGAGCCATGCGCGGAATCATCGCCACCGATACGGACGATCTTTCCACACTGCTGGACCAGGTGCAGGCGTATCCGGGGTTGAACGGGATCGATCTGGTAAAGGAAGTGACCTGCCAAAAACCCTACCGGTGGCGGGACGGCGCCCGGGAGGAAATAGACTCCCCGGATTGGCTGCCGCAAGACGGCCGACCGCGGGTGGCCGCTCTTGACTGCGGGATAAAGTACAATATCCTTCGCATGCTGGAAAACGCCGGCTGCCAGGTGCTCGTTTTCCCGGCTGACACCAGCGCCACAGAGATTCTTTCCTGCAACCCGGACGGAATTTTTCTCTCCAACGGACCCGGAGACCCTTCGGCGGTTCGCTACGTTGTCCAAACCGTTCGGGATCTTCTCGGCAAAAAACCCATGTTCGGAATTTGCCTCGGCCATCAGATGATGGGGCTTGCCCTGGGAGGAAAGACCTTCAAGCTGAAGTTCGGACACCGGGGCGCAAACCAGCCGGTTAAGGACCTCACCACCGGAAAAATCGAAATCACCTCCCAGAACCACGGCTACTGCGTCGATCCGGATTCCCTTTCGCGCATGCCGGTCAGCCTCACGCACATAAACCTCAACGACAATACGCTGGAGGGGATGGCCCATCTGGAGCTTCCCGCCTTTTGCGTCCAGTATCACCCGGAAGCCTCTCCCGGTCCGCATGACGCTTCGTATCTGTTCGACCGGTTTATCACAATGATCGAAACAAACAGACCGATACTCAAAGCAGCCGTGTAACGAGCGAACCTTAAGGAAACCCAGTTAAATGCCCAAACGCACAGACATAAAGAAAATACTGCTCATCGGCTCCGGGCCGATCATCATCAGCCAGGCGTGCGAATTCGACTATTCCGGCACCCAGGCCTGCAAGGCGCTTCGTGAAGACGGCTATGAAATTGTGCTGTTAAACAGCAATCCCGCCACCATCATGACCGACCCGGAGACGGCAGACCGCACCTATATCGAGCCGATAACCCCCGAGGTGGTCGAAAAGATAATTATACGCGAGCGCCCCGACGCCCTGCTTCCCACTCTCGGAGGCCAGACCGCCTTAAATGTCGCCGTTCGGGTGGCCGAAAGCGGCATTTTGGAAAAATACGGCGTGGAGATGATCGGGGCCAGCACGGAGGTCATAAAGAAGGCCGAAGACCGGCAGCTTTTCCGCGACGCCATGGCGGACATCAATCTGAAGGTGCCCGAGTCCATCATCGTAAACACCCTGGACGATGCCGAGGAGTTTGCCCGAAAAATCGGCTACCCGCTCATCGTGCGGCCCTCCTTCACCCTGGGAGGCACCGGGGGAGGCGTTGCCTACAACCGCGAAGAGCTCCTCGACCAGACCCAGAGGGGTCTGGACGCCAGCATGATCCATTCGGTAATGCTCGAACAATCGGTTCTCGGGTGGAAGGAATTCGAACTCGAGGTGATGCGCGACTACATGGATAACGTCGTCATCATCTGTTCGATCGAAAACATCGACCCGATGGGCGTGCACACCGGAGACTCCATCACCGTGGCTCCCGCCCAGACGCTCACCGACCGCGAATATCAGAAGATGCGCGACGCATCCATCGCCATTCTGCGTGAAATCGGGGTCGAGACCGGGGGCTCCAACGTCCAGTTCGCCGTAAACCCCAAAGACGGCGAAATGGTGGTGATCGAGATGAACCCGCGCGTTTCGCGCTCCTCGGCTCTTGCCTCCAAAGCCACCGGATTTCCCATAGCCAAGATTGCGGCCAAGCTCGCCGTCGGCTACTCGCTCGACGAGATTGCAAACGACATCACACGGGAAACCAGGGCCTCTTTTGAGCCGACCATAGATTACTGCGTGGTGAAGATCCCCCGGTTCACCTTCGAAAAATTTCCCCGCGCCGACGATATTCTCTCCACCGCAATGAAATCGGTGGGGGAGACCATGGCGATCGGACGCACCTTCAAGGAGGCGCTTCACAAGGCCATCCGCTCGCTCGAAACCGGCCGCTGCGGGTTTGGCGACCCACCCGCAGAGTGCGATTCCGAACAGATCGACCAGCTGAAGCTCAGCCTTTCCAGACCCAACTCGCAAAGGCTCTACCAGATCGGCGAGGCCATGAAGCTGGGCATATCGGAAGAGGAAATTCACACTCTCACCTCTATCGATAGATGGTTTCTAAAACATATCGGCGAAATTATCGAAATGGAGCAGGCCATAGCCCACTCGGCTGCCTGCGGCGCCGCCTTTCTCGATAACGCCGAACAGCTTCGCGCCGCCAAGACGTGGGGATTTTCCGACCGGCGCCTCGGCCAGCTTACCGGCGCAGACGAGGAGACCGTTCGGCAAAAGCGGCTCCTGCACGGCATACGCCCGGTCTACAAGCTGGTCGATACATGCGCCGCGGAATTCGAGGCCTATACCCCCTATTACTACTCGACCTATGAAACCGAGGACGAATCCCGGCCGTCACAAAAGCCCAAGGTGGCCATCCTCGGGGGCGGACCCAACAGGATCGGTCAGGGCATCGAGTTCGACTACTGCTGCGTTCACGCTTCCTTTTCCCTACGGGATGAAGGACACGAATCGATCATGGTCAACTCCAACCCCGAAACCGTTTCGACCGACTACGACACCTCCGACAAGCTCTACTTCGAGCCCCTCACCCGCGAGGACGTTCTCCACATCCTGGAGAGCGAAAAGCCCAAGGGCATCATCGTGCAGTTCGGCGGACAGACCCCGCTAAATCTTGCCGTTCCGCTCGAAAAAGCCGGGGCGACCATTCTGGGCACCTCTCCCGATGCCATCGATCGGGCCGAGGACCGCAAGCGGTTCCAGCAGCTTCTTCACAAACTCGGCCTCAAACAGCCCGAAAACGCCACGGCTTTCAACATCCAGGAGGCATTCGAGGCCGCAGACAAGATAGGCTTCCCGGTGGTCGTGCGCCCCTCCTATGTTCTTGGCGGGCGGGCCATGGAAATCGTCTACGATAAAGACCGGCTCAAAGAGTTCATGAAGATGGCCGTAAACGTCTCCCCCGGTCACCCCATCCTGATCGATAAATTCCTCGAAGACGCAATCGAACTCGAT
>JAKAJS010000202.1 GCA_021813685.1 Deltaproteobacteria bacterium
ACACGTTCAGTCCCCCCGACAGGTTGAAATTTCCGGAATTATCGAACCAGAACTCATTGAAAGGGTTGGATGGCGAGGATGCCGCCTGCCCCTGAAATATGCCCGTACCGCCCGAGGACCAACCGGCAAAGGGTGAAGCGCCCACATTGGTAAACGTGTTCCCGCCATCGTTTGAATATTGGAGGTTTCCGCCGGAATATCTCAGTTGCCCTTGGGTTCCGATACCAAATGAACCCGGTATATTCAGTCCCCCCGAGAGGTTGAAATTGCCCGAGTTGTCAAACCAGAACTCATCCCATGGGTTTGGAGGCGCGGCCCCGGGCTGAAACCAGCCTGCGGCGGCATTTCCCGGCCGATCCGCATAAAAGGAAAAGCTTCGATAGTTGCCCATGCTGCGCGAGGGATCCGCTCCGCCGAGGAAGCAATAGGCGGCGGTGCCAAACATGGCCATCACCAGGACGCCTGTGGCAAAGACTGCGATTTTTCCGGTTTTCATGAATGAGCTCCAAAAAAGTCGAAGGCCCAAGGTCAAAAGTAAAAAGTCGAAAGCCAAAGGTCAAAGGGCAAGTGTTGTGGACTTTTTTTATTTTTGCTGCTTTACCTTCTTGCTTTCAGCTGACTTTCGACCCTCTTTGTAAACCAATTTGTCGGCACAGGAGTCGGTATACGGGAAAACTGCGGGTTTTGCAAACGGCAACCAGAAGCGGCAAATGAAAGGGCAGCGAGAATCGGAAACGAGAAACGGAAAAAAGGAGATGAACAAGTTGAAGGTCTTGCTTGGGCTCAGGATCTTCGATCGCCCGATCGCCCAAGATCTCCGCGACTATTCTCGAACGATTATTCTCTCGACACCGTGAAAAAAATGCTTTAGGTTCCCGTTAAATGGGGTCGGCGCCAATCGGGGCTTGTAATAAACGGGGAAAATAAATGAAGTTCATCGATCTGGAAATTCAACAAAGCAGGATCAAGCAGGACGTCGATAGGCGCATTCAATCCGTTTTGAGCCATGGACAATATATCATGGGGCCTGAGGTGCGCGAATTGGAAAGGTTGCTGGGTGCTTATGCGGGCACCAGACACGCTGTTGGCTGCGCATCGGGGACCGACGCATTGCTGATGGCCCTCATGGCCTGCGGGGTCGGTCCGGGGGACGCGATCTTCACGACCCCTTTCACATTCATAGCCACAGCCGAGGTTATCAGCCTGCTTGGGGCCACACCGGTATTTGTGGATGTCGATGCGAACACCTATAACATGGACCCTGCAAAGCTCGGCGATGCTATTCTGGCGGTTAAGGCAGGTGACCTGTCCCTGCACCCGCTTCCTTTGCAGGGGGGGCAAAAAGCTTTGACTCCCCGGGGCGTCATCGCCGTCGATCTATTCGGCCTCTCCGCCGATTATGACCGGATCAATTCCATCGCTCGGGAAAATGGCATTTTTGTAATCGAGGACGCCGCCCAGTCATTCGGAGCTGAATACAATGAGCGCAGATCCTGTTCTCTTGCTGATGTTGCCTGTACGTCTTTCTTCCCTGCCAAGCCTCTTGGCTGTTACGGGGACGGCGGGATGTGCTTTACTGATGACGATGAACTTGCTGAAACGATGCAGTCGATACGAGTGCACGGCCAGGGAGAGGACAAGTACGACAACGTGCGAATCGGGATCAACGGTCGCCTCGACAGCCTGCAGGCAGCGATCCTGCTCGCCAAATTCGAGATATTCCCCGAGGAGATAAGCTTGCGGCAACAGGCCGCCGACCGCTACTCACACGCGATTTCAGCAGGAGCCGCCGATCTGACTTTACCAAAGGTCCCGCTGGGCCTCAACTCCGCTTGGGCGCAGTATTCGATCCTCGCAAAAAATAAAGAACATCGGGCTGCGATTCAGAGTGAACTGAGACGACATGATGTTCCGACCGCGATTTACTATCCCAAGCCGTTGCACTTTCAGCAGGCTTTTGCAAATCTTGAATATCAAAAGGGCGCTTTCCCGGTCAGTGAGAACCTTTCCGAGCGGATTTTCAGCATCCCTATGCATCCGTATCTGAATGAAACAGATCAAAAGACAATAGCTGAAGTTCTCTGCAGAATTTAGATCAGATAAATCCCTGAGAAAGGCGGCCATGCCGGATTTATGTGGATCATGAAGGTTTTAATCATAGCAGGCGCGCGTCCCAATTTCATGAAGATCGCACCCGTTTTCCGCGCGGCGCTGCAGTATCCCGAAATCGAGTGCAAGCTTGTCCATACGGGGCAGCACTACGACCGTGAGATGAGCCAGGCGTTTTTCGAAGACCTCGAGATTCCGGCGCCCGATTTTCACCTGGATGTCGGTTCGGGCTCCCACGCCATTCAAACGGCTAAGATCATGGTGGCTTTCGAGCAGGTGTGTCTGCAGGAGGCTCCCAATCTGGTCATGGTGGTAGGGGACGTCAATTCAACCCTCGCCTGCAGCCTCGTAGCGAAGAAACTGCAGATCGCGGTCGCCCACGTGGAGGCCGGGCTTAGAAGCTTCGATCTTTCCATGCCCGAAGAAATCAACCGCATGGTGACCGACGCCATTACTGATTTCTACTTTGTTACGGAAGAGAGCGGGGTAAAAAACCTTCTTCGAGAGGGGAAACCTGAAGATCGGATTCATTTCGTCGGAAACGTCATGGTCGATAACCTTCTCCACCAGGTGCGCAAGCTGGAAAAAGGCGGCGGAGCCGGGCTTTCCGTCAGTCGCATCAAACCCGAGGCTGGAGACTACATATTTTTGACCCTCCACCGGCCCTCCAACGTCGATGAACCCGCCAAGCTTCTCGATATTGCAGGGGCGTTGAATGATATTTCAACAGAAAAGCCGATTCTTTTCCCCGTTCACCCCAGAACGAACAAAATGCTATCGGAGCATACAATCGAGCTTTCCGATGGGATCAGGCTCCTGCCCCCGTTGGGTTTTCTCGATGCACTATACCTCTGGAAGGACGCCTGCCTAGTCCTGACCGATTCCGGGGGACTGCAGGAAGAAACAACCGCTCTGGGTGTGCCGTGCATCACCCTGCGCGAAAACACCGAGCGGCCCATAACCATAGAGATGGGCAGCAACACCCTGGGGGGAACAACCAGGGCGTCCATCCTCAAGGCTTATGGGAAGGTCAAGGCCAACAGGGGCCTAAGATATGGCGTTCCTCCCAGGTGGGACGGTCTGGCCTCCGAACGAATCTGGAAAGTGCTGCTGCGGGATTTGCCGAAGTAGGAGATATTTAAGAGTAGTATGACAGCGAATCGAACTGATTCGCCATCATACGAAGATCTAGCATTTTGCACTGAATTAGTGAAGAAGATACATTGTAGACAATGTGGGATAAGATCCGTTTGCAATAGCGGAAGTGTCCAAATATACTTGTACATTAGCATTGGAACTCATAGCTGCCAAAGCTATAGAGAGAAATGCATTGGCTTGAGCTGCTGGTATGTTGCACCATTGGTTTGTGAAAGCAGGAGATGATGATGTGTCGGTAAGTTTTATGTAAGTCACACCCCAGCCAGGTCCAGCGGCTACCACCGAACATGTGTACCAGCCTCCTGCGGCGTATGCCTTGGTATTACAGATAGCTAGCATACCGCATAAAACTAATACCATCAAGATACCTTTTAAAAGCTTCATCGTTTTTCTCCTAAGCTGTGAAAAAATGTAAAGTGGTAACTGTATTATCGGAACAATCGGCCACATCCTTAACCTAATTTCTTATTAATAACTGGATTGAAGGAGAATATCCAGCGAGATTGTGCGTCGAAGTCGTGGAGCTCGAAGTGGTTGTCCCTGACGTAGAGGTGGTTGTGCCTCCCTGTGTGGGGGACGATTTGGAACTCTGCGTAAGGGTGAAAGTTGCTTTGATGCTGTGATTGGCGCTCACGTTGGTGAAAGTGTAATTTGACACCGCACCGACCGAATGATTGTCGACCAAAACACTGGAGATCTGGTACCCGGTGTCGGGAACTATTGTGTATTGAACGCTGGCGCCATAATTTACGCTTTTAATTCCCACGGGGGAAATTGATCCGCTGCCCTGGTAAATCGCCGTTATCGTATATTGCGTGGCGGTAAATGAGGCGGTTATGGTGTGACTCGCGGTGACGTTTGCAAACGTGTAGCTCGATACCGCACCGGCGGGTGCACCGTCCACGACGACACTGGAGATCTGGTAGCCGGTCGCGGGAGTTATCGTATAGGTCGCACTCGATCCGTAGGAGACGCTGCTCGTCCCCGAAGGCGAGATGGTCCCGCCGCTTCCCTGGACCGACGCAGAAATCGTATA
>JAKAJS010000120.1 GCA_021813685.1 Deltaproteobacteria bacterium
AAATGAACGATCGAGCCCTTGATCTGGGCGGGACAGTTGCGGTTGACGCACCGGTGGAAAGCCTCGTCGGGAAGGCGCACGACGTCAGCTCCGCAGGCCGGACACTGCGAGGGCATCTCGAAAGGCTCCAAAGGGCCGGTTCTTTTTGCTGTCAGAACTTCTGCGACCTCGGGGATCACGTCTCCGGCCCGTTGGACGAGAACGGCGTCCCCCGCCCGCACGTCCTTTCTTTGGATTTCATCGAAGTTGTGAAGCGTCGCGCGTTTGACGATGACGCCTCCGACCAGGACCGGGTTGAGAAAGGCCACCGGGGTGATTATCCCCGTCCTGCCGACGTTTACGTCGATTTTCTGCACGTGGGTCTGGACCTGGTTGGGGCTGAATTTCAAGGCGACCGCCCAGCGCGGGCTGCGGGATTTTTCGCCAAGCAGCCTCTGTGCGGCCAGATCGTTTACCTTTATCACCACCCCGTCGATTTCATAGGGAAGGTACTCGCGTCTTTCGATCAGTTCTTCAAAGAAGCGCACGGCCTCCCCTATTCCCCGACACACTCGCGATTCGGGATTGACCGGGAGCCCCCATCGTTTGAGGTGGTTTAGCAGGTCGTAGTGTGTCTGGAACTCCTGTTGGCCAAGATAGCTCCCGATTCCGTAGAAAAAAGCCCGAAGGGGCCGGCCGGCAGTCACTGCGGGGTCGAGCTGGCGCAAAGACCCGGCGGCGCCGTTTCGCGGGTTGGCAAAAGCGGGCTCCCCTCGGGCCGACCTTTCTTCGTTGAGCCTTTCGAAATCGCTTTTGTCCATGAACACTTCGCCGCGAACCGCAAGCGTTTCGGGCGGAGGGCCATCTTCGGGACTGGATAAGAGCCGCATGGGCACCGACCGGATCGTCCTGACATTGGTTGAGACGTCTTCTCCGGTAACCCCGTCTCCCCGGGTGCCGGCGCCGGTGAACACTCCCTTTTCATAGACGATTTCCACGGCGAGCCCGTCCATTTTGAGCTCGGCGACATATTCGATCTCGTCCTGTGTCGCAAGGAGCCTTCGGACTCTACGGTCGAATTCGAGCGCCTCCTCGATATTCATTGCGTTTTCGAGACTAAGCAGAGGCACTTCGTGGGGAAAGGGGAGAAATTTGTCGATCGGCGCAAACCCCACGCGCTGTGTGGGGGAATCGGGCGTTATGAGCTCGGGGTGTTCTTTTTCGAGTTCGACCAGTTCGCGGAAGATCCTGTCGTATTCGGCGTCGCTTATTTCCGGTTCGTCCAGCGCATAGTAGCGATGGTTGTGATATTCGATACGTCGCCTGAGATCGGCTATTTTCAAGGAAAAATCTTCTTCATCGTTCATTGCGGGATCCGTCCTGCTGCGGGTTGCTTGCGGAACATAGAGAGGTCAATACGGATTGTATGGCTGCTTTTCGAGATTGTTTGAAACCGGGGTCGCGAAAACCGTGCAGCCATTTGAGGCCGAAAAGTTCATCGGAGACTACGAGAACGACGGCAAGCTCTACGCCTCGAAAGCGCGAAACGCAAAAAAGAGCCGAGGTTTCCATGTCGACCGCCAAGACCCCCTGCGCCTGAAAACGCTTCACCTTCTCGCAGGTTTCCCTGTAGGGGGCATCGGTCGTCCAAACGCACCCCTGGTGGACGCTCTTGCCGGTCGTTTCGAGAACCGATCGCAGGGAATCGAACAGTCGGGGAGAAGGGGAGCATTCGGCGCCGGGATAATGGGAGGAGGTGCCTTCTTCGGATATGGCGCCCGAAGGCAGAACGATATCTCCGATTCTCACCTCCTGATTGAGAGAGCCGCACCAGCCGAGCGCGATAAACCGTTTCGCCCCAAGAGCTATCATTCTTTCGAGCACGAGGATTGTCTGCGGGGCCCCGAGCATCGGACCGGCAAGAGCGATAGAGGCTCCATTGCAGTCGGCTGTAAAGACATCGGTCAGGTTGAGCTTGTGCGAGGCCGCCATCGGCCGGGCAAAGCCGGCCGAAAACCAGGAGAGGTCTTCGGGGCTGAAAACCAGGACGGCGTCGTGCGGCAGGCTTTCTTCATGCCTGCCCTTTCTCGGTTCTATGATGCAGCTGTTTTCTTGGACGTTCATTACGGGAAACCGTGAATAAAGGGAATAGGTTTAAATCCTCATCAGGAAACATCTTACAGTTGTTTTCCCTCGATTTCCAGCTCGATCGGTAACGATCTCTTTTTCGAAACACGTTGAAATAGGACGCGATTGAGAATAGTATCCGGGAAACCGTCCCTAAAACAATCTTACCCGGATGTTATTCTATGTCGTCTGACCGGATGAAAAACCTGAAGGTGGAAAACCCTCTAACGGGCACTCTTTATGCGGCCCCTCGAAGGAGGCGCTTTCGCGGCCGATATCTGTTGATCTTTCTGCTACTCGCGGCCGCGGGTTTCGCAGCGTACGGCAAGCTCCGAGAGCCCGGGTGGAACTCTTTATGGCAGAAAATATTTGTCCAAAGGAGCCCCGGGCCGGTGGCGATCACGCCTCCAAAGAAAACGGCTCCTTCCCCGCCCGTTGCTGCCGATCCCTTCGTACTTCGCCAAGTAACCGTTCATTCGGGCGATAGTCTGGAGAGTCTTGCCAGGCGGTTGAAAATCGGTGGGAAAAGCCTGGATGTTCTGAGCACGACCTCGCCTTTCGACAGCATACGGGAAAAGGACGAACTGTTTTTGATCTCGAACCGTGCGAACGGCCAGCCGGTAAGGCTCTTTTATCTCCGCACGGGCGGGGGAGCGTATGCGTTTCTCAATAATGGTTCGGGCTGGGAATGCGAGACGAGCAAAAATGAGGTGACCGCGCACGGTGTCTTTTCCGGGAATTTTTATCACTCCTGCGCGGTCTGCGGGCTTCCCGGGCCGGTTATCGCAAAGCTTGCAGATATCTTTTCGGGTGAGGTGGATGTTGCCTCCGATTGCAAAAAGGGCGATTCTTTTTCGGTTTTTTTCCAGAGATACCCGGTCCCATCGATCGGGGCAAAGCGGAGTCTTCTTCTCGCCGCCAACATGAATGTATCCGGAAAGGTCTACCAGGCCATCGGGTTTGAGCTCCCCGACGGTTCGTGGCACTATTTTGACGAAAACGGGGCATCGCTCCGGCGCCAATTTTTGAAAAGCCCCGTAGAGGATACCGTTTTTTTGCAGGAAAACGGCGGGCCGGTCATAAAGATTTTTCGTCCCCGCTTTGAAATCATGTACATCGTCCCGACGGGCGCCGGCGTGTGCTCAATTGGCGACGGGGTCGTCTCCGCCGTGCACAGGGCAGGGCGAAGGTTTTCCGTTGAAGTCCGACATCGGGGTGGATACCTGAGCTGGTACGGGAATCTTTCCGCTCTCAGTCGTGGCCTGGGGCGCGGCACGCCGGTGCAGCGGGCCATGACGATCGGTACGGCCGGGCGCGACGGGAGCGGAAAAGCCTATTTCGATTTTCGGTTCTTCAGGAACGGAAAACCGCTCAATTTCGAGACCGCCGAATTTGCGCCTCTCAGTTCAATCCCCAAGGAGAAAATGCCCGAATTTTTGGAAGCGAGGGCGGTCTGCACGGCGGCCCTCGGTCCTCCAACCGTGGCAGAGAGCAAGAGCGAAATCTCCGCCGGCAAAAAATGATGTCACAAGATCTTTTTGCCGAAGTCGCCGTAATGGGAACGGCTCTTACCAGGACACTGCACTATTCGGTCCAGGAGCGGCTCCGGGAAAAACTTGCGCCTGGAAGCCGTGTCCGGGTCGAACTGGGCAGACGCTCCGCCGCGGGGATAGTACTGTCCATCGGAGACACTCTTCCCCAGCTTCCCGATACGGTCACCGTCCGGCCGATCCAGGATACAATCGACGAACTTCCCGCCATCCCGCCAGATTTGCTCACGTTGTGCCTCTGGATATCCAGGTACTATTTTTATCCGATTGGCGAGGTGTTCGGTCTGGTGATTCCGTTTGGCGCCTCGGAGCCCATCGGGGCGCCGCGCAATCGGGCAGGGAAAAAAACGTTGCGCAAAACGGTGGAGGCAGAAGGGGAGGGGGGGAATGGAGGTCTCAAGGATATTGAACTGACCCTCCACCAGGCAGCAGCACTCGCAGAGACCCTCCCGTTTACGGAAAAGCCTGCCTTCAAACCGTTCGTGCTCTACGGGGTTACCGGAAGCGGCAAGACCGAAGTCTACATGCGTTTGATGGAAAAGGCGGCGGAGGCGGGAAACGGGTCGATCCTTCTGGTTCCCGAGATAGGGATCAGCGCTCAGATGGAGACGATTTTCCGGGAGCGGTTCGGAAACCGGCTCGGCGTGTGGCACAGCGCGCTTTCCCCTGCCCAGCGCAGGCGCACGTGGGCCGAGATTCGTTCGGGTGCCAGAAAGATCGTCCTGGGCGCAAGGTCCGCAGTCCTTACTCCCGTCCAAGATCTGCGGCTGATAATCGTCGATGAGGAGCACGACACCTCCTACAAGCAGGAGGACCACCTGCGCTACAATGCCAGGGATGTGGCGCTTATGCGCGGGAAAATCGTCGGAGGCCCGGTGATCATGGGGTCGGCCACCCCGTCGATCCAGACCATGTACCGGTGCACGGAAAAAAAGTATACTGTGCTCTCTCTTCCGCAGCGCATCCTGCAAAGACCTCTTCCGGAGCTGGAGGTCGTCGACATGAGGCGGGAGGGCGGACGCCGGGGGATCTTTTCTTACAGACTCCGGGAGGCGATCGGAGAGACGATACGCTCCGGGCGCCAGGCGCTCTTGTTTTTGAACAGACGCGGCTACTCGAAATACTACCTGTGCAACACCTGCGGCCATGCCCTCCAGTGCGTGTCGTGCAGCGTCACGCTTACCTACCATAAAGATGACGACCGCCTTCGCTGTCATTTTTGCGGGTGGGAAACCCAGCTGCCGGAGAGGTGTCCGGCCTGCGGCCACGCGGCGCTTTTCCCCCGCGGTTTCGGGACCGAAAAGGTGGAAAAAGAGGTAAGGAAGCTTTTTCCCGAAGCACATGTCGTACGAATCGACCGGGACACGATGGACAGTGGCCGGCGCCTCGTGAGCGCTCTTTCCGAGGTGCGCTCGGGCAAGGCCGATATCTTGCTCGGCACCCAGATGGTTTCGAAGGGACACGATTTTCCAAACATGACCCTGGTCGGCATCATCAACGCTGACGCGGGCCTTCAGGCGGCAGACTTTCGGGCCGGCGAAACGCTCGTGCAGGTTCTGATACAGGTTTCCGGGCGGGCCGGACGCGGGGAAGAACCCGGCCGGGTGATCCTTCAAACCTACAACCCGTCCCATTTTACGATCGACTCGGCGCTCCGGCTCGACTACGATGGCTTTTGCCGCGAAGAGCTCAAATCACGGCAAAATCTGCAGTACCCGCCCTTTAGCCGCCTGTTAAAACTCCTCGTTACCTCGGGCGACCAGGAGGCAGCCGTAGCGGGAGCAAGGCTTCTTACCGCGATTTGCCGCGAAAAGGCCGAAGATTTCCGAAAATCGGGCGGAAGCGTCGCCATCCTTGGCCCTTCCCCTGCTGCCTTCGTCAAACTCAAAAACAGGTTCCGGTGGCAGCTGTTTCTAAAGACGTGGACCAGCCAGGATATGCAGGATTTCGTCCAGGGTGTGCTCGAAACCGTCAGGGGCGCCCCCGATTTGCGGGCCGTGCAGATTACCGTGGACCGCGACCCCTCAAGCGAAGTGTGAGACGAAAACTACGCCATGACCGATATTGTTCTCGTTCAGCCCCCGATCCGCGATTTTTACCTCACGGCCAAACGCACCATTCCCTACGGACTTGCCTGCATCGCTTCCCCGCTGCTGCAGGAGGGCTGGTCGGTCGAAATCGTGGATGCGCTCGCCTCGAAAAAGTCACAAAAAATCGAGATTCCCCCCGAAATGTCCTCCCTTCGGGAGTTCTACGCGGGGCCGGATATTTCGCCCTTCTGCATGTTCTTCGACTTCAGGCGGTTCGGACTCGACCCGGAGAGCGTGGGGGAGCGGGTAGGGCGCTCGGCGCCATTTCTTGTGGGCGTATCCTCTCTTTTCAGCGCCTACGCCGAAGAGGCCCTCGAGACAGCGGAAAGCATCCGGAAACACTGCCCGGGGGCTGCCATCGTTTTCGGAGGGCACCATCCGACCGCAATGCCCGAAGAGGTCCTGCGGCATGAGTGCGTCGATTTCGTTATCCGGGGCGAGGGAGAAGGAGCCATGGCGTTTCTTGCCCCAGCGATCCGCGGCGAGGTCCCTATGGAATCGGTCCCGGGTATAGGATTCAGGACCGCGGGCGGGAAGCTATTCCTCAATCCCCCGGCCGTTGTGGCCGACCTCGACCGGGTTCCTCTTCCGGCTTCGGACCTCATAGATCAAACCTTCTATCAACGCGGCCCCAAGCCTTCGGCGGTGATCACCGCCGGCAGGGGATGCCCGATCGGGTGCAGCTACTGCTCGATCGGGTGCTCATCCTGGTGCGGTTTCCGCATGAAAAGCGCCCCTAGAGTCCTCGAAGAAATCCGGCGGGCGGTTTTGGACCGGGGAGCGCGGTTCATCGATTTCGAAGACGAAAACATCTCGCTGCAAAAGGGGTGGTTCCTCGGGCTTCTGGGTGAAATCGAAGCACAGTTTCAAGGCCTTGGGCTCGAGCTTCGGGCAATGAACGGCCTCTATCCTCCAAGTCTTGACGAAGAAGTGATCTGCGCCATGGAACGGGCCGGTTTCAAAACGCTCAACCTTTCGTTGTGTACGACCGACCGCGCGCAGCTCAAAAGATTCGGACGCCCGGATGTACGGGAAGATTTCGAAAGGGCTCTTTCTTTTGCCCGGAAGTTCGGCCTGGGTGCGGTTGCCTACATCATCGTCGGAGCACCGGGGCAGGATCCGATGCAATCGGTTATCGACCTCATCTATCTCGCCGATAAAGAGGCGATCGTCGGGGTCTCGGTATTCTACCCCTCTCCCGGAAGCCTGGATTTTACAAGATGCGCGGCTCTCGGCCTTCTTCCCGAAACGCTTTCCCGGTTGCGCGCTACCGCGCTCCCGATCTCCGATACGACCAGCAGGCAGGATTCGATAACGCTGCTAAGGCTCTCAAGAATTCTCAACTTCTTTAAATCGCTCGATCCGATCGAGAGGGAGGCGGTTCTTCGTGTGGCCGCAAAGCCCTGCCCGCAGGCCATTCCGGAAAGACTCCCCGTGGCCGGGCGGGGGGGCGAGACTAAGACACAGGCCGCCTCGAGACGGGAGGCGGGAAAAACCCTTCTGCGGATTTTCCTCCAGAGCGGAGCGATTTACGGACTCAGCCCCGATGGGCGCATTTTTCGCCATTGTGTTTCCGAGGCGCTTTGCGGAGAGTTTAGAGGTCGACTGCTAAGGGTTTTTCAATAGGGACGGTGGTTGCGTACAATTGGTCACATTTTCCATCCATTCTGAGTAGGCATTATGATAGAATAATTTCCCTTCGAATGACGGATAGAGGATTAAAGAAGGATGATTAACTTGACTTTCATGTTCTGGAATACGGGTGGCAGGCAACCTGTCGAGCAGGTCGTAGCCCTTGTAAAGGAGCGTAGAGTCGATATCCTGATCCTCGCTGAGTGGCCGTCCCCTGTCGTGCGACTTTTGGAAGGTCTCAATTCAGGAGGACCGGCCCGCTACTCGCTACTATTTACCCTTCAATCTTTCGGATCGTCTTACTTTTCTGGTGGCGTCACCTCCTGGTAATTTTAGATCGACGAGGTTGAGAAAAAGATCGGCCATCGGCGAACGCTTGTAATTGGCGATTTCAATATGAATCCCTTTGAAGCAGGCCTCACAGGCTCAGAGGGCTTTCACGCTGTTATGGATCGCTCCATCGCAAGAAGGGGAGACAGGACGGTGCACGGGGAAAAACGCCGATTCTTCTACAATCCTATGTGGTCTCTGCTCGGGGATGCATCCCCCGGTCCTCCCGGTTCATATTACTACACGTCTTCTTCGCCGGTCGTATATTTTTGGAATATCTTCGATCAAGTCTTACTACGACCGGAGCTTGCCCTGGCTTATGTTCCTGGAGACGTTAAAATTGTCGATTCATTGGCCGGCCAAGACCTTCTCACCAGAAACGGCATTCCGGATCGGAGCTTGTCCGACCATCTGCCAGTGTGCGCTGTAATTCATCTGGAGGAGTTCGAAAATGAATTCAAGAAACCTGTGGGGGCCACTCCCCGCCACTGAGCAAATTATCACGCCGACCCAGATACTCAAGGAACAGGCGACGCAGTTGGGCGATATGACAAAAGGCATTCTGTATGGGAACGTCAGCGTAACCGCAGCCCATGGCGAATTCTTTTTGGTTCAGCTTGCTATCGTCGCACCATTCATAGACAACTATACATATTTAGCTGTTCAAGTAGAGCACGGACCTCAGTTGTACCCGGCGACTGTTAGACCCGGGTATAATCTATATGATAAGAACCTTGCTGTCGAATGCGAAAACCAGGACGAATTCGAAAAGGCTGTCGGCAATATTTTATCGTCGGACCACATGCAACGGATAATAAGATCCTTGCTTGCGCAAAGCCGCTCGGCATAAAATTATGCGAGTCTGCCCGGAAACCCCTTTTCCCCGGACAGACTCGCATAGAAGGTATTCCAGAATCATGTTTTAAAACCCGGCGATATCTCCCGGCCCATCGGTTTCAAACGGAATTTCAAGGGCCGCTATTTTCGATCCGTTCCCGTTGGCACGGCGATTTACAGGCGCCTCAGTCGGTGCGCTCCGGTGTACTTCTTTGGCTCGACCACCGGTATGTACCTGTGGCCTCACTTCGACAACCCCCAAGCCGGCGCTCGCTTCCCTTCTGTCGGTGCCCACGAGGGCAACAAGCCTTGCAACCAGCCCCTTCATCTGCTCGGCCTGAGAATTCATTTCTTTGGAGGCCGCTGCGGTCTGCTCCGCATTGGCCGAATTTTTCTGAATGACCTGTTCGGTTTGATTCATCCCCGTACTGACCTGGTCTATACCCAGGGACTGCTCTTTGGAAGCCGTGGCGATCTCAACGATCAGGGTGGCGACCTTGGCGGTCGAATCTCCCAACTCACCGAAGGCTTCACTCGTTTTGGTCACAAGCCCCGAACCGTCGCGTACCTTCTTTACGGTTCCTTCGATCAGTACAGTCGTATTTTTGGCAGCTTCAGCCGCCCTCATGGCAAGGTTGCGGACCTCATCGGCGACTACGGCGAATCCTGCCCCCGCTTCCCCGGCGCGCGCGGCCTCCACCGCCGCGTTCAGGGCCAGCAAATTGGTCTGGAAGGCGATCTCGTCAATGGTCTTGATGATTTTGGAGGTCTCCTCGCTCGCTTTGGAGATTTCCTCCATCGAGGCCGTCAAGAGCCTCATGGAAGAGTTGGCCGCCTCAAAAGTATGTTTGGCATCCTGCATGAGACTGTCGGCCTCTCCGGCATGTTTTGCATTCCCTTTGGTCATTGCCGATATCTCCTCAAGGGACGCCGAGATTTGTTCTATCGAGGCAGCCTGCTCCGTGGCCCCTTCAGCCAGAGACTGGCTCGCCTGCGATAGCTGGCCGGACGCCAGATTGACTTCCCGAGACGCTCCCGAAAGCCCCAGGATGATTTCCCGCAAAGTGTTTCCAACCGACCTCCTGATCCAGCCGGTTATCGCTATCCCGAGAAGACAAACAGTCAGGATCATGATCAGCATGTTGCGGAAATAGCCTCTCAACATAGAGAAATGTTTATCGTTGCTTCTGTTTTGAATACTCTGCATATCCTTGGAACTCGCGTTTATGTCGGCCGCGATGGCTCTTTGCAGGGCAAGTTCGGAGTTGACGTTCTCGATATAGCTATTGGCCAGATCTTTTACCGCAAGAAGGCTTTCTTTCGCTTTTTGCGCCAGAGACTGGAAGGGAGTGCCGGCCAAATGTTTAATGTCCTTGTTTACATTGGTGAGCCCCTGATCGAGCAGAGTCAAAAATGTTTGCCTTTTATCTATATCACTCTGCATCCTGGCAAATGCCACTTTTAACTGATACGCAAACGAGGTATTATTGTTGGCGCCACCGATCACCAATATTTCGAGTGGCGTAACGCCCGGTTGCACGGGTTGAGCAGGCTGAGCCGTTTGGGCAGATTGTGCGGTTTGTGTGGGCTGCGCGGCTTGAGGCTGATGCGTGATTTCAACAGATAACTTCTTGACCATATTACTTATATATGTGTTCGACTGTAATATAGACGTATTGAGTAATGTATTAATATTATGTGCTATGGTAATGTTCTTTTCGCGAAGAGAATTGATGTGAATGATGTCGCCCCACATTCTGTGTAGCCGTGATGACATTTTGTCATTGTGTATATTATGCAGAAGCGTGCCATATTGGGTGTTTAGGTCGTTATATGACATGTCATTATGTATATATCCAGTAATTTTATCTGATACTGTCTGTATATTGTTTACAGTAGTATTTGTAATATTCTGATCCATAGACAGCATTTTTATCATGGACCGTGAATTAAGAAAGAAAAATAGCACCGCCACAAGCAGAACAATATTCAGCAAGTTCGGAATAAGTAACTTATGGTGAACTTTGAGTTCGTTGAATGCACGCATGGCTGTAATCCTCTTTGTCTTAGTTGCTACTATCTCTTGATCCTCTTTACGACGGAACCGAATATCCAATGGAAAATCTTCCAAAATACCAACTAAAGGAGCTCATTTTTAAGAACCGTTTTCCCTTCAAAGAAGTTATCGGTCCCTTTTGATGAAAACTTTATCGTTTCCCGGGGAAAAACGAAAAGTGGCCAAAGAGAGGGACTCATGCTATAGAATTGGGGAGGGGAAGGGCCGGCTCGTATCCCGGGGCGATCCGCAGGATCGGGCGATCGTTTGTGGCGCGCCCCTTGATCCGTTTTGTCCGCGAACCCTGATAGAGAAGACGAGGAGCAATCATGTCCGAACCTAATGTAATCGTGGAAAAGGAAGGCGGCATCGGCTTTATTTCACTCAACCGGCCTCAGGATGCGAATACGTTCACCGTCCCTTTCGCCCGGGAACTGAATGATGCACTCCTGGCCCTGGATGACGACCCGGAGGTGAGGGTGGTCGTGGTGCGGGCCAACGGGAAGCATTTTTCGACGGGCATTTCCCTTGCGGAATTCAAGGACAAGACCCCCAAGGAATATGGGGAGTTCACCCGAAAGATGGACGAACACAATCACACCATCGCCCACATGAAAAAGCCGGTCATCGCCTCGGTCAAGGAGTACTGCCTGGCAAACGGCGCCGGCCTCTCCTTTGCCTGCGATCTCACAGTGGCCGCAGAGGACGCCAAATTCGGGACGACCGCCATAAACGTCGGGCTCATCTGCCTTGGGCCTGCGGCCCCGCTTGCCCGTGTGGTGGGGCGCAAGAAGACGCTCGAGATGGTTTTGACCGGGGATATGATCTCGGCGCAGGAAGCGATGGCACTCGGCCTGGTGAATAAAGTGGTTCCCAGAGAGCAGTTGGAGGAAGCCACCCTGGAGTTGGCCCGCAAGCTCGCGGCCAAAAGCCCGCTGGCCCTGCAGGCAGGGAAACGGGGAATCTACGACATGGCCGATATGCCCTATGAAAAGGCTCTGGACTTGCTGAGCGCCCGGTTTGCCTCACTTTGCTGCACCGAGGATGCCGAGGCCGGGGTGAAGGCTTTTCTGGAGAAAAAGACTCCTGAGTGGAAATGCCGTTAATGTAGAAGAAGGATTATGCAATGAACGTAGAGGAGACCATGACGGCTCGCGGTTTCAGACTCTCCGCAGGCTGCTCGGGTGAAGCGTCCTACACCAAATTTGTCCAGCACCAGGGAAAACGGGCGTATGTGAGCGTTACCAATGCTGACGGCAAGGGTTTCCCCACTTCGCTCGAAGATCCGGTGAGCGTCGTGATCTATGAGTTGAGATCGGGAGACGAACTCGGTCCCGCCACCGGCTTCGCTTCGCTTTCCGCCTATTTGGCATCTGTCGATGAGGAAGGCGAGTAGCCGGGAAGGGGGGGGCTTTATGCGCAGCATGCTCATAGCAATCGGGGCGGTCCTCCTTACCGCCGGCCTTCTGTGGCCCTGGCTGATCAAATTGCATCTGGGCAAACTCCCCGGAGACATCGTGATCGACCGGCCGAACGTCAAAATTTATATCCCGATTACCACCATGATTCTCATAAGCCTGCTGATCTCGATTCTTCTCCGGATCTTTCGCAAGTGACGGCCGGCGCCACGGCCGGGTGGCCAGGCCGGTAGGCGCTGCCGTGCGCGATTGCCGACAGAACTTTATGGCGCTCGGAACGGGGGGGATTTTTTCTCCCCTTTTTCATTTCTTTTTCTTGACAACGCGCTTTGCTTGGTTATAATAGAAACGAACCCCAAGAGGTTCGAGTAAGAGGCCCGATAGAGAAGCCCGGTCGAATTACTCAGCGGAAAGGAGAAAGCGCAACACTTTCTTCGGGGATGCTGGGATAGAGGAGCCGGGATGAACCAGACGAGGAGAAGCCGGGCATCTGAAAGGGTCACTTGGGGTTCAGCCTTTTCTGCTTTCTCACCTCAATAAAACTCCACTAACAAACGAAATGCTTGACAAAAGCCATAAAAGTACTACGAGTTTATCCCTGAACATGCTAGAATACCGAATGCCGCATTGTCTTCAACATTCATCGGGATATCGGGGAAGCTCTATTCCTGCGCAGGGGCAGGGCTCGCTCCCGCCGATCATTTAGGAGCCATCATGCTGATAGAGCAGAAGAAAGAAAACAGCGGCCTGCGTCTGGCGATCATGGCTGTCTGCATTTTGTGCCTGATGGGGCTCTCAGTTTTTACCACCTACGTGCTCATGAACAAGAGATATGCCAAACAGGTGGGTATTTTAAACCGAAAAATCATGCTCGATAAAAGAAATATAAAGAATCTATCTGATATAAATTCAGAGCTCAAGATGTCTATTGCAACTGCAGAAAATAGATATATGAACATCAATAGTTTGAATAAAGTACTATCTTCTATGTTGCATAGAACGGAACACGATAACACTAAGACTAATGTGAAACTTCAGATGGTATTGAAAAATCTCAATGAGACAAAAACCGACGCTCTCAAGCGCGAACTCGAGTTGACAACAAAGCTGCAAACTTTGCAGAATTTGCTGGCTCCCTATATCGTCGTGAAACCGACCTGGATAACGTCCGGTCAAGCCACCCCGATAATTGACGATACTCTCACGGCGACCCTCAACCCGATTCCGCCTGACGATAAATCCCATACGACTTTCGTAGGATTCGTCTCCCTGATTCAAGGTAAAGTCAAAAGGAAACTCTTCCTTGAGATCGGACAACCGCAGCCTTTCTACTATAAAGGGAAAAGGTATCTTTTCAATGTGCTGCAATCCAATTCCGACAAAGGCGGAGTTCACTATTGCATTGCAATACTAAAAGCATGGTAACCGCTCGATTTGGACAGGCCCGCTTTTTTACTCCGCTCCCGGTGCGGTTTTAGACGGTCCGGCGGCCTGCACCGGAGTGAGGAGCGGGTTTTCCTGTTTGGTTGGAAGCGTAAAGGCGAACATGGCGTTTAGCCGTGACATGCCCTTTGCAGTCAAGGCCCCGGGGCCGCTGGAACCGGAGGACCATGCGCTCGAACCGCTGGAGAATGCAATGTATTCCTTTCCGTCTACCGCGTAGACCACGGGAGCGCTGCACCATCCTGAAGGAGCTTTGAAGGCGTAGAGAGTTTTACCGTTCTCGGCATCGAGTATCAGCATCTTCCCGGCCAGGGTTCCGGTGATTACCAGGCCCGAAGCGGTGCATGTGACTCCTGCGGCAGGCGGATAGCCGGAGGGCACATCCCAGAGGACCTGTTTACTTTCGATATCGATAGCAACCAGATGCCAGGTTGTTCCAGCGGGGGTGGGACCCGGAAACCCTATCCGGGCGGCAAGTGTGCTGTCCCCCCGGATCGGACCGTCAGGGGAAGACGGTGCGAGTGCGGCAATGAAGATCCTTTTACGAACGGGGTCGTAGGCGACAGGACTCCCGGTAGCGATATCCTGATCCGGGTCGGTATTCGGACGTTGTAGGAAATCCCGTTTGAGCTTGCCCGTATTAGCGTTCAAAGCGACCGGGAATGGGGTGTTGAGTCGCGTTGCCACGGGATGCGTGCCGGCCCTCTCCGGGCCGGGATCTCCAACGCCGGCGAAAACGGTGTTGGTTTCGGGATCATAGGTTACCGGCATCCACACCGGATCTTCTCTGCCGCTCCAGGAATTGACAGGCTTCGCCTCAGGCGGTGTCGGAACGGCCCCGGATCGCCACAGACGTTTTCCGGTGTCGGCATCATAGGCATCTATAAACCCCTGGCCTCCGAAACGGTTTCGAGAAACCCCGATGATCACCTTGTTTCCCACAATGACCGGAACGCTTGTGTAGCCGTAGCCTTCCCTGTAATTTGCAGATTCGATCTCCCAGGCCGGGATGCCGGTCGTGGCGTAAAGGGCTATCAGATGGCAGTCCAGGGTCCCGAGAAAGATTTTTCCACATCCCGCGGCTACTCCGCGGTCTACGGCTGCGCAGCAACGGCGAAGCGACCCGGGCAGCAACCGGGTGTATCGCCAGTAGACCTGGCCGGTCTTTGCGTTAACGGCGAGGACATGATGCCGGGGAGTCGTTATGTACATCACTCCGTTTATAACCAGAGGGCACGATTCAAATTCGTTTTGCCCGCCCGTGTGCAGGCTCCATGCGACCTGAAGCTCCCCTACATTCCTCTTGTTGATCTGGGTGAGGCCGGAGTATCTCCAGCCCCTGTAATTTCCGCCGGAAAGAGGCCAGTCGTTTTGAGTCGCCTCGGTTCGGAGCTGGATCCGGTCCAGGTCACGGGGAAGGGGCGGCGCCTTGGTGAGCGACTGCGCGCCAAGAACGGCAATCACTAAAAGAATGACTGAAACAGCCTGTGAGCCGCTCATTTACCTGCTCCTGCTGTGAGTCGAGGCACACGGGACCCGGCGGCCTCGACCGTCGGGTCGGGGAGATTCCTCGATAGTCCCGGCGCTGCTTCGCAGACCAGACCTCTCGCCGGAGAAGTTGTTTCGTTGTCGTCCATACTACACTCCCGATGGGGAGCTACACAGGGAAACGGGAGTTTAAGAAGCGGAAACCGAAAAAAGAGGAATTGGGCCGCAGAAATCTTGGCCAAGAGTAAGTACGAGCTCTCAAGAACGCAACGGCAACCTTTGGGTAAGCGCCCCTTACGCCCCTACCCGGTGTCGATCGTAGAGGGCCAGGTGCTTCTGTAACAGCTCCGGGATAGGCAGGTCGTAGGGGCAGCGCTTCAAACACTCCCCGCATTGGGTGCAGTTTCTTACCGACTCCATCGCCGGGCCCACAAGCGCTGCGGCTTTTTCCGCGGACATCCTGGCAACGACTATCGGGTAGCCCATGGCCGCTGTGATCATAACCCCCTGCTCGCAGGGCTGGCAGTACTCGCAGCGGCGGCAGAAGCGCTGTCCCAGTTCTGCTCGATACCTTTCCATGGCTTCCAGGTCTTCGGGCAGGACTTCGTTTTTGTTCCGGTAAATGGCTACGACCTGGTCGACCTGTTCGATGGCGTCAAAGCCGGGTATGGGGATGACATCGGGAAACCGGCGAAGGAACTTGAAGCACAGTTCGGCGTTGTCGAGAGCCCCACCCGCAAAGGGCTTCATGGCGAGTATGCCCATTTTCTCTTCCCGCGCCGCGGGGTGGAGCTCTTCGAGCGGTTTTGATTCGAGGAAGTTGAAGGGAAACTATACGGTGCTGAATAGACCTGTCTTTACAAGCTTTGCGGCCATCTCGATGCTGTGGGAAGTGACCCCGATGTGCCTGATCTTGCCCGCCTCTCGGGAGCGCACCACCGCCTCCATCACTCCGTCGGCCCCGATTGCCGTCCGGTAGTCGGATTCGAGCGAGAGCTGATGGACCTGGAATAGATCGATGTAGTCGGTGCGAAGTCTCTTGAGGCTTAGATCGATATCCTCCTGGGCCTCCCCTCGGGTTCGCTTGACAGTCTTTGTAGCGATAGCGACCCGATTCCGGATGCCCTCAAGAGCGATGCCAATCTTTTCTTCACTGTCGAAGTACATGTTTGCGGTGTCGAAGAGCGTTATGCCGCAGTCGTAAGCGTGCCTCAGAACGGATACCGCCTCGGAGGTGGACAGGCGAATGATCGGGATGCAGCCGAAGCCCACTTCAGAGACTTCGAGCCCGGTTTTTCCAAGCGTCAGGTAGTTCATTGCCATTGATTCCTTTCCCTGGAGGTTTTCCTTTTCCATTCCGAGTCTACTTCGATTCGTGCGTTGACGTCAACTTTTCCGGTTTTATAATGACCGGGTAAAAACAACACAAAAAACGTCCGAATTTCGATAACCTTTTTCGAGGAGGCGCATGCAATGGGTGGTACGGTGCAGCAGTTCGAATCGGATTCGTTCGACACCGGGAGCGGTGCTCTTGGAATAACGTTCATCGGTCATGGCTCCCTGATGTTCGCATTCGAGGGCAAGATCGTTCACGTCGATCCGTACAGCAGGATTGGCGACTACACGAGTCTACCCAAGGCGGACCTCGTCCTGATTACTCATGAACACCAGGATCATTTCGATGCGGATGCTCTGGATCTCGTTCGCACGCCGAGCACGGCGCTTGTCGTGACTCAAACCGTCGCGGGGCGGTTGCCGGGCGCTACGGTCATGCATAACGGAGAGAAAATCAGTGTGCAGGGGATTACCCTCGAGGCTGTTCCCGCCTACAACCTCGTGCACATGCGAAGCGAAGGCGTGGCGTTTCACCCGAAAGGAACGGGCAACGGCTATGTGGTGACATTTGGCGGAAAACGGGTCTACGTCGCAGGCGATACGGAAAATATCCCGGAAATGAAAGAGCTTCAAGCGATCGATATCGCCTTTCTTCCCATGAACCTGCCTTATACCATGACACCGGAGATGGCCGCAGATGCCGCCCGCAGTTTCCAACCCAAGATCCTCTACCCGTATCACTTCGGAGAAACGGACCCCTCGAAACTCGTCGATCTGCTAAAAAATGACCGGGGAATCGAAGTCCGTATTCGGAAAATGAAATGAGTCACCGCACGAACGAAGGAGCAGCACCATGAGCGATACAACCTGCCAGGACGCAGCGGCATTCATCCGGGACGATCTCAGGCTAAAGAGCTTTCCGGTTGCGGCCAAATTTTTCAAAAACAACGAAACTTTCCCGGAGAAAGCACGGCGCCCCTCCGTTTCGATGGGAAAGAAGATCACCATTTGCCAGGCCGTCACCATGGCGAGAAACTACGGTTGGACGGTGGGGATCGCAAAAGAGGATGTGATCTGCGTCCCTGCGGCCATCGTCTTCGGCCTGAGCGAGTCGGAGGACCCTCCGGCAAGCCTTTCGCGCCTTTTTTGCGAGGCGGCCTTCGCCGCAACCGAAGAACTTTCCGCGAAGGAAGTCTCTACCATGAGCCGCTTTGAAAACGGCGAAATCACAGGCATCCTCATGGCTCCCGCACACAAGGGCTCCTTTGATTCGGACACATGTATCATCTACGCAAACCCCGCCCAGGTGATGCGGCTTGCCCAGGCATGGGCGTTCGTTACCGGAGAGCGCATTCACGGGGATTGCGGCGGCAAGGTCGAGTGCGACGAATACCTGATCGCTCCCTACAAAAAACAGTCGGCAACAATGGTGGTTCCGGGAAACGGGGAGCGCATATTCGCCGGAACCCAGGATGACGAGATGACGTTCGCCCTTCCCATGCATAGGCTCCCCGAGCTTGCAAAGGGGTTGCAGGAAGCCGGAAAAGCAATAGGCGCCCGCTATCCCTCCACTCCCTATATGAACTTTCAGCCGGAGTTTCCCAAATCCTACAAGGTGCTGGGGAAGGAAATCGGCATCGTCTGAGCGGCGGCTGGAAGGGCAAAAGAGCGGGGGCTTTCGCCCCCGCTCTTTTGCCTTTTCCTTGACCATCACCCATACAGAATATCCGCGGATAGCCGCCCAAGCGACTGCGTTCCGGTCATCACCATGGCCTGCACGAGTTCGGTGCGTAGTGTTTCGATGTATTTTGTCACGCCTTCAGTCAAGCCGCCCATGGCGGCAATGGTGAAGGGGCGCCCGATCATGACCGCATCCGCTCCGAGGGCGAGCATTTTGAGCACGTCGCCCCCCGTGCGGATTCCCCCGTCGACGAGTATGGGAAGTTCCCCTTTGAGTTCCCGGGCGATTTCGGGCAGAACGTCCGCGGTCCCGGGCGTGTGGTCCAAGACCCGGCCTCCGTGGTTCGAAACCACGATCGCGTGAGCCCCGGCCCCTCGGGCAAGTTTTGCGTCCTTTACGGTCATGACTCCCTTCACGATGAACCTCGCGCCTGCTCTGCCGATAATTTCACGCAGCTTTTCGACGGGTTTGGCAGATACGGGACGGCCCATCTTGCGCAGGGTGACAAGACCTGCCGCGTCAATATCCATGCCGATGATTGAAGCGCCCGTCGCCCTGGCCTTCTCCAGCTTTTCGTAGAGTTCGGCGTCCTCCCACGGCTTGATGAACGGGATACCGTGCCCGCCCGCAGCCGCTATGGCCGCAAATCCGGATTCATAGATGAAGGGGGGGACCCCGTCTCCGGTGCAGCCGATGATGCCGCAGTTCCGGCAGCCTTCGATGACCGCGGTGATGTATTCCTGCTCGGTGCGTTTGCCTCCCATGTTGAAGGAGACCCCTCCGATGGGGGCGGCCAAAACGGGCATGGAGAGCTTCATTCCGAGAAGCTCGACGCTTGTGTCGGGTTCTGTCACATCATGAACAAGGCTCATGTTGAAAGTGCAGCGGGCCAGAGCCTCCACATTGGCAGTAAAAGCCGAGCCGGTCCCGAGCCCGCCCATTCCGGGCACTTCCCCGGCGCAGACCCTGCCGTTGCAAACCGGGCAGACGCGGCAGAACCCGGTCATAAGATCGCGTGCGGTTTTGCGTATTTCCTTCATCCGTTGCGTCTCTCCTGGATTTAGTAGCCGAGGTTTTCCCCGATCAGCTTTACGTGGATGCGTCCCTTCGCCATGTGCCCCTCGATGATGCTCCACATGTTGCAGATGCGCTCGGGAGAACGGCAGTCGGAGCAAAGGCCGGTCTCGGCGCAGGGGTTCTTGTATCCTATGCGCATGACGTTTATGGGGGCCGCATAGTGCTTAACCCGCGCCATGGCCGATTCGAGATCCGGGGCCACCTTGTTCATTCCTGCGGCGAGAATCACCTTTTTCGGTCCGTAGTTCATGCCCGCAACGCGGTTGCCTCCCCCGTCCAGGTTGACCAGCTTGCCGTCCAGGGTGATCGCATTGGTGCTTGCAATCATGATGTCCGAAAGCAGACCCTGCCGCCTCACCTCTACAGATTCTTCGAGCGTAAACTCGGGTTTGTAGGGGTCCAGGATCTTCACTCCGGGTATTTTCGCTATTCTTTCCCACAAACCCATGCCGAAGGTTGTCATGGAACCGCCGCGGTAGACGCAGGCGCCTTCGGGTATCATCGCCACGATCTCCTCGGCAGCCTGCGCAGCGCTCGGTGCGAAGCTTCCCTCCATGCGGCGTTTTCCCAGTTGCGCGATAATATGAGCGGCGGTCTTTTCGTTCCATTTGATCTGGTGGCTGTCCATTTTACCTCTCCTGAAATATTTGTAGTTGTGGCTCAAAGGTATTCCATTGCCGGGGGAAAGTAAAATCATTCTAAAAGCGCGGGGGCTGTAGCCCCCTGCATCCCCGGGGTTCGGCCCGTACGCGCCAAATGAGCCGCTAAGCGGCGAGGGGGTGCAGGGGGCGAAAGCCCCCGCGCTTTTACCTTCGCTTTGCATTGCTTTGCTTTTGCCTTCGCTTTTCAAGTTGTCCGCAAGATACTGAAAGTATAGAATGCCGCCCCAGAGGAGTGATGCATGGACGATGTCGAGAGTGTGGAAAACACGACGGGCAGGATAACCAGGCGTACCTTCATCAAGTCCGTTATTGCCGCCGGGGCGGCGTCCTGGGTTGGCTGCACGGTGAAACCCCTGGCCATTGCGGGGCAGAGCCTTTCGGCCCGATCGATCGAGAGGCTGATCACGTTGGACGTAAACGGCCGGTTGCGCCACGTGGATGTGATGCCCCGGGAGACCCTGGCCTTTACGCTTCGAAACAAGCTCGGGCTTACCGGGACAAAGATCGGATGCGACCGCGGCGAGTGCGGCGCTTGCACGGTGCTTATAGACGATATTCCCCGCTATTCCTGTTCGACCCTTACGCATTCCGCAAGAGGGAAAAAAATCGTGACGATCGAAGGCCTCTCCCTGCCCGGCGGGAAACTTCATCCGCTGCAGCGGGGGGTTCTCGACGAGATGGGCTTCCAGTGCGGCTTCTGTGCGCCCGGGTTTCTCATGGCGGCTGCGGGGTTTTTGAAGACCAACCCGAACCCGACCCGCGGGGAGCTTGCACGCGGGGTTTCCGGAAATCTCTGCCGCTGCCAGGATTACGAAAAAATCCTGGATTCTCTCCTGCGCGGCGCCAAATATATGAGAGAGAGCTAGCCATGGCCGAAGAAATGTCTTCCGGGCCAAAACTTGTCGGGGAAAATTACACGCCTCCGGATCTTTTACCGAAGATTACCGGGCGGGCCAAATACGCCGAGGACTTTCGGGCTGAGGGCATGCTCTACTGCAAGCTGCTTTTGAGTCCCATGCCTCATGCGCGCGTACGAAAGATAGATACGCGCGCGGCTCTGGCCATGCCGGGAGTGCGGGCAATCATTACGGAAGAAGACCTCTCCGGGCCGGCCGATACCGTGACCGATATGGGCGAAAAGATCAAGGCCAACAACTGTGCGGAAAGCGCACTCAGTATGGAGCCGATGTTTCAGGGGGCTCCCGTTTGCGCCGTAGCCGCGGTGGATGAACTGACGGCAGCCGAGGCCATCGAAAAGATCGAAATCGATTTCGAGCCGCTTCCGTTCGTAATCGATCCGCTGGCCAGTCTGCGGCCCGGGGGGCCAAACGCCAGGGCTCATGGAAACGCGTGGGTTCATTTGCCTGGAAAGGCGGGGGGGGGAGTAAAGCCAGAGCTGCGCGCGATCAAATGGCGGGAAGCCGATTTTTCGGAGGCCGGGGAAGGCCGCCTGCCGCTGGGCAGTCCGGGAGCCGAGTGGTCTTACGGCGATATAGAGGCGGGGTTTACAAATGCGGCCCTGGTGCTCGATGAAACCTTCGCCACCTCCAATACGAGCCATGAGACCCTGGAGCCCCGTTCCACCCTGGCATGGTGGCAAAACGGCAAGCTGTTTCTGCACACGGGCACGCAAAGCACGATACAAACTATTCCCGCCGTAGCGAGATGGATGAAGATGGACCCCGGAAAAATCGTGCTGGTGAGCGAATATACGGGCGGTGGGTTTGGCAGCAAGGCTGTCGGGGCCATATCTCTTGTCATAGCGGCCGTTCTTTCTCGTAAGGCGAAGGCCCCGGTCATGATGCGGATAAGCCGGGAGGAGGAATTTTATATTGGAGGCGCCCGCCCCGCCTTGTGGGGGCGTATGAAGGCGGGATTTTCCAGGGAGGGGCGGTTGCTTGCCCTGGACATGTTCACCCTCCAGGATAACGGCCCCTACCAGGAAAAAGGCGACTACGCCATGGCGGGAAGGGTCGTCTCGCTTGTCTACCAGCCGCAGGCCATGAGGTGGCGGGGAATCGCGGTGCTCACCAATACGCCGGCGCGAGACGCCCAAACAGCCCCGGGCGGCGTTCAGGGGGTGACTCTCCTGGAGCCGGTGCTCTCGAAGGCGGCCAGAAAACTCGGAATCGATCAGGTGGCCATTCGGCGGTTGAATGCGCCGGAGGGAAAGGCAAAGTTCGGACCGCCGGAAGAGGGCGGCAACCGTCCCTATACAACCAGCGCCTTCGTAAAAGAGGCTCTGGACAAAGGAGCGAGCCTCTTTGCCTGGGAGGAGCGAAAGAATCGTGCCGGGAAACGCAGGGGAGCAAAAGTCCGGGGAACCGGAGTTGCCCTTGGCTGTTTTGTCGCCGGAACGACCGGCTTCGACGGTCTGATCGTTATCGAACCGAACGGAAAGATTCGCTTCCAGTGCGGTATAGGAAACCTGGGAACCCAGTCGCGCACAGACGTTCACCGCGTGGCTGCCCAAACTCTCGGGGTAGCCTGGGACCGGTGCGAAATCGTCTGTGGCGATACCTCCAAACATCTGGCGTGGAGCTGTGTTTCGGGCGGCAGCCAAACGATTCATTCCATGACGCGGGCGGCTCTTGCCGCAGCCCTGGATGCGCGAAAGAAGCTGCAGCAAATTGCCTCCCTCACCGTTGGATGT
>JAKAJS010000047.1 GCA_021813685.1 Deltaproteobacteria bacterium
CGAAATGAAGCCCGGCGATGATGTTGGGCAACCCCTCGCCCTTGTTTTGGAGGTGAATCATGTCCGATTTGGTGAAAACCGTGCAGCGGCACGCTACGGGGGCAGGGTAGGTGTTCTTGAGACCCAGTTCGATAAAGTCCTCCAGGGTTTGCTGGAGCTTTTCCTGGTCCATCGAAAAATCCGACCCGTAGATCGACTGCGACAGTCGCTCGGCCTGCTGGTCAATAAAGGAGCCCGTTCCCGCCGCGCACGGGCCGTTCATGTTGAAAGACTCGAGCCGCCACTCCCCCTCGCTGTGCGCCAGTTGGAAAATCGCCGCGTCCTGGCCTCCCATGGTTATGATGGAGCGAACCCCGGGCGAGACGTAAATAGCCCCCAGTACCTGCGCAATGGTCTCCACTTCGAAGGGCGCCCCCAACTTTTGGGCCAGAGGCTCCCCGTGCACCCCCGTAAAACCGATCGACCGGATGACGCCGGCACCCTCGGAGCGGATTTTTCGTGTGATATTGTCCAAGAGGTTGTGAGTTTCTTTGTAAATGAGTCCAAAATGTCTCAAATACGGAGTTTCCAGGACGATATGTCCCTTTTCGTCCAAAATAATGCAGTTGATGCTGACAGATCCTACGTCAACTCCAACATCATAATTCATTACTCTAACCTCTCGATAGGTCCGTTTTAGCGAAAAACTCGAACGTCTGTTCGAAGTTGGCTTAATATAACGAGTCCCTGCGAGTTGTTCAATGATAAGATTGGTATTCACAGACTTTGCAGCCAAACGCCGAAGGGCCCGAAACCAATTCTGCAAAAGAGGCGGTATCGAGAGGAGATTCTTATTGTAGACTTTGGGTAAGAAGTCGGACCAGTTCGCGCAGGCCCTCCCGTTTTAGAGCAGACACCAGAAGAACCGGGGGGCCGGCTTCGAGGTAGCTTTTCCGGATCCGGTCGAGCAGCTTTTCGTCCGGCAGCATGTCGGTTTTGTTCAAAACGATGATGCGCGGTTTTTGGCCCATATCCCCGGAGTAACTTGCCAGTTCGTGCTCGATTTGTTGGAGGGGCGCAAGGGGGTTGTCTTCGGGGGCCTGCGAGATGTCGATCACGTGCACCAGGATCTTTGTGCGCTCGATGTGTTTTAGAAACCGCACCCCGAGACCCGCCCCCAGGTGGGCGCCCTCGATCAGCCCGGGCACGTCGGCGATTACAAACGGTGGGGCATCGTCGTATTGCACCACGCCCAAATTGGGTGTGAGGGTCGTGAAGGGATAGTCGGCTATTTTGGGCCGCGCTGCCGAGACGGCTGCAATGAGGGTCGATTTCCCGGCGTTTGGCAGTCCGACCAGGCCTACGTCGGCAATGAGTTTGAGTTCGAGTTTGAGGTCCCGTTCCTCCCCGGGTTCGCCGTCCTGGGCAAACCGGGGACTCCTGTGGGTAGAGCTCACAAAGTGAGCGTTTCCCTTTCCCCCTCTTCCTCCCCTGGCTGCGATGGCCCGCTCGCCGGCGCGTGTGAGGTCTGCGAAAATTTCCCCCGTCTCCGGGTCTTTTAGCACCGTCCCCACCGGGGTCTCCACGATGAGGTCGCTCCCGCTTCGCCCCTTTTTGTTTTGGCCCGATCCGCCCCGTCCCGCCTCGGCCCGGAAGAGGTTCCGGTAGCGGAAATCCAGGAGGCTGTGCTTTCTATCCGTAGCCTCGAAAATGACGCTGCCACCTTCGCCCCCGTCTCCCCCGTCGGGACCGCCTCGCGGCACATACTTTTCTCGCCGGAAACTCACGCAGCCGCTCCCGCCCTTGCCGGCGGAAACCTTGATCGTTACTTCGTCGATGAATTTCATTTTTGCCTGCTTAGGAAAATCCCGGCACGTGAAGGCGCGAAGCCGCAAAACGGGCGAGTCTCATGGCTTTGTGGCGGCGAGGAATTGCACGTCCGTTCAATAGACAACTCCCCTCGCACCGGTACGGTGGAGGGGAGCACGCAAACCAGTGTTCGCGCACAGGCCGACGAGATCCAACCGCCCCGCCGGCAAAGCCAACGGGGCAACCCGTCTGCGGCGACTCGCCGCTTGATTAGCTGGTGGCTTCGGCCGGATAGACGCTGATTTTCTGGCGCGTCTTGTCTTTGCGCTCGAAAGTGACATGGCCGTCAGTAAGAGCGAAAAGCGTATAGTCCCTGCCCATTCCGACGTTTTCGCCGGGATGAAATTGCGTGCCAAGCTGGCGAACGATGATGTTGCCCGAGCGTACGAATTCGCCGCCGAATTTCTTGATGCCCCTGCGCTGGCCAGCGCTGTCGCGTCCGTTTCGGGAGCTTCCTCCCGCCTTTTTATGCGCCACGATAAACCTCCGAAAGACAGAAGCGGGGAGCAGGAAGCGGGAAGCGGGAAAAATCCTGCTCCGTCGCCTGGCTGCTGCTTCCGGCTTCAAGGAATGGAAGGGTGAAGCCAGAGGCGCGAAGCGAGAGGTTTTTCTTCCCGCTTCCTGCTTCCTGCTCCCCGCTTCCGTATTTATCCAATATTTTCCACACGCACCGCCGTGAAGTCCTGCCTGTGTCCCTGCTTTTTCCGGTAGTCCTTGCGGCGTTTGTGTTTGAAGATGACGATCTTGGGCATGAGTCCCTGTTCGACTATGGTGGCCTGGACCGAAACGCCTTCCACAAGAGGCTTGCCCACCTGCACCCGGTCGCCTTCCGAGAAAAGCAGAACCTCACCCAGAGTGATGTTTTCCCCGACCGCGCCGGGAATCCTTCCTACCTTGACTATCTGTCCGGGCTTGGCTTCGTATTGCCTTCCGCCGGTTTTGAAGATGGCGTACATGAGCTTGATTCCTCCTGGTCTGCCGCCTGGTACGACTACTCGATAAAAAAAGCGGCCACTCGCGCCGGCCGCTCGCAAAAGGCTGAACGCCCCACCATCACATGGTGGCGTAAATTCCCTGCTTTAAAATCATTTCCTGGTATTCCTTAAGCTTGTCGCACTTTTCCAAACATTTGTTCTTGTCCTCACTGGCTCGATCACAGTTGATACACGGGCTCTTAAGCATCTGAGCGCCTCCTTTGAAGGAAAATATTTGGAACTACGCTATATACCTAAATCGATTGCGCCGTGTCAAGAAAATTATCAAATCCACCGCAGAGATCGCAGAGGAAGGCAATGCAACAGCAAAATCTTGTCCTTCTCCGCGGTGGATTTGTCTTTCTTTTCATGGTGTCAGCACCGGTTCGCGCAACAGCAGGTCGATGGCCTTTGCGGCCGTTGCCGCAAGCTCCGGATGGGTCTCATGGAGCGCCTCGATCTGCCGCAGATGGTCTGCGGTGCGCAAGATGATCATCGCCAGGTCGCCTTCATCCATGCCCGATATTTCGCGCACCTGCTCCCAGGTGAATCCCTTGGCCCAGTGGTAGGCGGTAATCACCGCCCAGAAGGGAAAGGGAGGGGTCTCGAATCCTTCGGCCTGGAGCCGCTCCTTTAGCCTCTGCAATCCTTTCAGCATCTGGAAAAAGGGTTTGGCCAGATCCGGGTATTTCCAGACGAAGGAGGCCAGTTGGATGTCTCCCTGCTTGTCGCGGTCGGTCACAAAGGGAGCGATGAGGGCGGCGAGCAGTTCGGGCTGCTCCCGGGGGAAAAGATTTGTGCGGATTCCCTCCGAGATGAGAAGCGGCTGGTCGAGCCGGAGCTTGGAAGCCCACATGCCGTCACGGGTGAGATGTCCCTCCGCATCGACGTAGTCTTCGGCCTGAAGCATTCGGTAGTGTTTGAGAAAAGAGCGCCAGAGCTGCTCCTGGGTTGAATCCACCTTCGCAAACAGGGTGAAGTATCGCCGGAGCGCGGTGGAAAACGGGTGGGAGTCATTCTTCAGACAGGGCCCGAACAGCTTGCACCGCTCGCACGGGTAGGCCTTGAGCCTTTGGATGGTTGCGAGCATTTCCTGTGAGGCGAGATCGTCGCGCGCGCCGGCGACCCCTTCGGTCTCGGAGGGTTTGAACTCCCCCTCGGCCGCCCGCGCGATCAACTCCTCCCATTTTGCCCTGTCATGGGGTTCGGGGAACGACTCGAGCAGGACACTCGGCGCATGGATTCGGTGGAACGCGACCCTGTGGACGCGAATGTTGCGGCGCCGCATCTTGACCGGGCGGGCGAGCCGGACGGCTTCCACATTGCCGTATTCGTGGTTGGGAAAGGCTACGCACAGGTAGGGAGTTCCCCTGCTGCTGATGAAGATGCGGCCCGGTGAGAGCTGATCGACCGCCTTTCGGAATCTCGGACGCCTTTTGAGCGATTTGCGCAG
>JAKAJS010000266.1 GCA_021813685.1 Deltaproteobacteria bacterium
ACCAGGTCGGCCAAACATTACCTCGGGGTGTACGATCGCGTGTTGCGCCAAAGACGCGGTTTGGAGACCGGGTTGATATGAAAAAAAGCGAACGCAAAAAGAGCGGGGGAATGTTTCCCCCGCTCCGGGCCGCCTAAATCTCCACCATGCTTTCCTGCAGAAGGTCTATATCGGCTATTTCCTCTTCGAGATAGGCCTTGAGCTTCTTTTTTAGCCGGCTTTCGATCTGGCGGACGCGCTCGCGGCTGATCCCGAATTTATCGCCGATTTCCTGCAGGGTCATCGGCTCCTCGGTCAGAAGCCTTTTGTCAAAAATTACGGACTCCTTGCCCTTGAGCTGCTCGCGAAAAAGCATGAGTTTGTCGTGCAGAATGGATTTGGCTTCCTGATCGGCGATCTGGTCGTCTACGGGCAGATCGTCGGAGGGAAGAAAGGACTTGTGGGTATCCTCCGAGTCTTCCTTCAGGGGGCTGTCGAGCGAGATTTCCCAGCTGTTGAGCCTCTGGTCCATTTCGATAATCTCGGATTCTTTTACGTCGAGACGACGGCTGAGCAGTTTGGGAGAGGCTTCGATGCCCTGGGCCTCAAGGCGTTCCTTTTCCTTGCGCAGATTGAAAAAAAGCTTTCTCTGCGCCTGGGTGGTCCCGATTTTGACCAGCTTCCAGTTGTCCATGATGAATTTAATAATGTAGGCCTTGATCCAGAATGAGGCGTAGTACGAAAACTTGTATCCCCTGTAGGGATCGAATTTTTTGACCGCCTGCATGAGCCCGACGTTTCCTTCCTGGATCAGGTCCATGAGGTTTTGCATCCAATAGCGCTGGAAATCCATGGCGATTTTGACCACCAGCCGCAGATTTGCGGTGATCAGCTTGTAGCCCGAATCTATATCGCCCTTCTCGCGATAGCGGATGGCCAGATCCATTTCATCTTCCCGGCTGAGGAGCGGATAGCGCTTGATCTCGTCCAGGTAGAGACGAAACGGGTCGAAAGAAACAGGCTGGTGCTTTTCCTGGACGCTCGCAGAGGAGGCCTCTTCGTTTTTCCGGGCGTCTGCGGCCGCGGAAGGCTTTTTTGTTTTACCGTTTTTTGGCATGAATCGATCATCCCTCTCAAAGCGGGAGTTAAATCCAGCGGCTCCCCGAAGCAGTTCGTTCACAATTTGTAAATAGTAAAACATCCCCCCGCCGGATGCAATTTTTTCTTCAGACCGCTTGATTTTCCGGCGCCTTTTCATTATAAAACCCCAGTCAAAAAATGAGAAGGGATCGTCAACCTGCAACCATCATGAAACCCTCCGCACCCGAACATATCGCACGCATTATTCCCTATCCTCCCGGGAAACCCATTGAAGAGCTGGAGCGCGAGTACGGCATCAGCGGCTCGATAAAGCTTGCGAGCAACGAAAACCCTCTTGGCCCCTCGCCAAAAGCGGTGGAAGCCATCGTTTCCGCAACGTCCAAACTGCACCGCTACCCGGACGGAAGCGGGTTTTATCTGCGAAAAAAGCTCGCGGAAAAACATGGCCTTCCCCTCGACACCATTCTTCTGGGAAACGGTTCCAACGAAATCATCGAATTGGTCATACGGGCCCTTTTGACTCCGGGCGACGAAGTGATCATGGCCTCCCCCTCCTTTCTTCTCTATAGCCTGGTGGCCCGGTGGATGGGGGGAACGCCCATCGCCATACCCCTTTCGGCAGATCTGGGGTTCGACCTGGAGAAGATGGCCGGAGCGGTTACCGCCAAAACGAAGGTGATTTTTCTGACCAACCCCAACAACCCCACCGGCGGGGTGATCGGCAAGGCGGATTTCGAGGCGTTTCTTTCGCGCGTGCCCCCGGGGGTCGCGGTGGTTCTCGATGAAGCGTACATAGAGTTCAACACCGACCCGGATACGCCTCGCGGGTTTGACTACATAGGCGGCAAGTGGCCGTCGGTGATCGTTTTGAGGACATTTTCGAAGGCCTACGGCCTGGCGGGGCTTCGCATTGGCTTCGGCGCCATGGACCCCGAGGTTGCAAGCTTTCTAAACCGCGTCAGGCAGCCTTTCAATACCGGATCTTTGGCGCAGGCGGCAGCTCTTGCCGCCCTCGAAGACGAGGAGTTTTTGCAAAAAAGCCTGGAAACCACCTGGAACGGCCTGCGGTTTCTGTATGGAGAGGTCGAAAAGATGGGCCTGCGCTACATCCCCTCGCAGGCCAACTTCTTCCTGATAGAGGTCCCCTGTGAGGCGAAACTCGTCTACGAAGCCATGCTTCGCCGGGGAGTCATTATCCGCTCGATGGCCTCCTACGGCATGGCGCGCTTCATTCGGATAAGCGCCGGGCTCCCGGAGGAAAACCAGCGATTCGTACGCACGCTCCGGGAAGTTCTGGCCGAGATTTCGCCTGTGGATTCGAACGGAGAGGAGGCGCACGCAGCCGCGCCCAACCTGGTTCCGAGCGGAGCGCAGCCCAGGTGATCATCGCAATCGACGGCCCGGCCGGCGCGGGAAAAAGCACAGTCAGCAAACTGCTGGCAAAACGGCTTGGCTTTGTCTACCTCGATACGGGCGCGATGTACCGGGCGCTCGCCTGGGTGTTTGCGAAAAACGGGCAAGAGTCCCCTTCCGGCGAAGAAACGCTGCGCGCAATGCTTGCGCAGATGGAGCTTCGCTTTGCGATAGAAAACGAGCGGCTCGAGATCTCCTGCGGGGGGCAAACCCTCTCGGAGGAACTTCGCAGCCCGGAGATCTCCGAGGCGGCCTCAAAAATCTCCCGACTGCCCGCGGTGCGGGAGTTTCTGGTCGACCGGCAAAGAAGGCTGGCCCTCCAGGGAACGGGCATCGTTACCGAAGGGCGCGACACGGCAACTGTCGTTTTTCCAAACGCCGAGCTCAAGGTGTTTCTCACCGCCGACATCAGAACGCGCGCCAGAAGGCGACTTGCCGAATATCTCGAAAAGGGGGCAAGCATGAGCCTGGAGCAAACCGAAAGGCTCATCGCCGAGCGAGACGAGGCCGATTCCAGACGCGACCATTCTCCGTTGCGTCCGGCGCAGAACTCGGTTTTCCTCGACACCTCGGGGCTTGCGATCGAAGAGGTGGTTGAGAAACTGGCAGAGATGGTGGAAAAGCTCGGAAGCGGGAAGAAAAGATCGGAAGCGTAAAGGCGGCGCCGCACCGCCGCCGAAGAGATTCCCGGAAGCCGTTTCTCGGGGCACGGAACTTTACGATTGCTTAATGGCAATCTGTTTGATACAGTTTCAAATTCAGGCTGTATGCCAAAAACAAGGTAAGGGGGCACGATAGACTCGATGACCGTAAAAGATGAAATCCAAAAACAAACCCTTGAACCGGAGTCTTTTTATTCCTCGGACGAACACGAGACCGATGAAGAAATAGGTTCCATGCATGACCTTTATGAGCAAAGCTTCCGGAATATCCAGGAAGGCGAGGTGATCCGCGGACGCATCGTCCAGGTAAGCGATGACTTCGTCATGGTGGATATCGGATACAAATCGGAAGGTCAGATTCCCATCCACGAATTCCGGGATGAAACCGGAAAGCCCAATGCGGTAATCGGGGATGAGATCGACGTTTTGCTCGAGTTCCATGACGACGATGACGGCACGGTACACCTGTCGAAGGAAAAGGCCGCCAAGATAAAGGTCTGGGACGACATAAGCCGGATCTACTCCGATGACGGCATTATCGATGGAAAGGTCACAGCGAAGGTCAAGGGCGGTCTGGCCGTCGATATCGGGGTGCAGGCGTTCCTGCCCGGCTCCCAGGTGGACCTGCGACCGGTGAGAAATCTCGAGTCGCTGATCGGCCATGTCTTCTCTTTCAAGGTACTCAAGTACAACAAGAAGAGAAGAAACGTCGTGCTTTCGCGCCGGGCGCTTCTGGAAAAAGAGCGCGAACATATGAAGTCCTCGACGCTTTCCACCCTGGAAGACAACAAGGTAGTGGAGGGCATCGTAAAAAACATCACCGACTACGGGGTGTTCGTGGATCTGGGCGGAATCGACGGTCTTTTGCACATTACCGACATGAGCTGGGGCCGGGTGGGTCATCCTTCCGAAATGTTCCAGATCGGCGACAAGATAAATGTGAAGGTGTTGAGTTTCGACCGCGCCAGCGAGAGGGTTTCTCTGGGTCTCAAGCAGTTGATAAGCGATCCGTGGACGCAGGCCGAGGGCAGGTATCCGGTCGGGGCGAAGGTGCAGGGCAAGGTGGTCAGCCTTACCGATTACGGTGCCTTCATCGAGATCGAAGAAGGCGTAGAGGGTCTGATTCACGTCTCGGAGATGTCCTGGACAAAGAAGGTGCGCCATCCCTCCAAGTTTTTGTCGGTGGGCGACGAGGTGGAGGCGGTGGTGCTCAGCATCAACCCCGAGAGCAAACGCATCTCGCTGGGCATGAAGCAGCTCGAGTCCAACCCCTGGGATGTGATCGCGCAGAAATACCCGGTGGGGACCACCATTGCGGGCAAGATCAAAAATATCACCGATTTCGGCATCTTTATCGGGATCGACGAAGGCATAGACGGCCTGGTGCATATCTCCGACATCTCCTGGACCAAACGCGTCAAGCACCCCTCGGAAGTCTTCCGCAAGAACCAGGAAGTCCAGGCGATCGTGCTCAATATCGACAAGGAAAACGAACGATTTTCCCTGGGCATCAAGCAGCTGGAGTCCGATCCGTGGGAGAGCATTCCGTACCGCTACCCGATCGGCAGCGTCGTGAGTGGTCCGATCACAAACGTCACCGATTTCGGCCTCTTTGTCGAACTGGAGGAAGGAATCGAGGGTCTTGTCCACGTCTCCGAAATCAGCAAGGAGAAGGTGAAGTCTCCGGTTGGGCAGTTTAAACCCGGGGACACCATAACGGCCCGGGTGATCAACATCTCTTCGAAGGACAGAAAGATCGGCCTTTCGGTCAAAAAGATCGAAGAGCAGGACGACCGGTCCAATTACGACGAGTATATGAATACCAGCAGGGCCGCGACTTCCAACCTCGGCGAACTCTTGAAAGAAGAGCTCGAGGCGAAGGCGCAGAGTACGGCCAACAGCAACACAACCACGGATAAGAGCTGATCGGCTTTTGCGTGGGTGAAGGTCGGGCGATGAGAGTACGCGGCTGCTTAATCGGGGTGGTGATCGGGGTCCTACTGACAATCACGTTCACCTGGCTCGTGGCAGGCTCGGATCTGTTCAAAGGCAGCCGCGTAGGCGAAATCGACATCACGGGAACCATACTCAGTTCCCGTTGGACCCTGGAGCATCTGAAGAAGTTTCGGAAAGATTCCTCCATCAAGGCGATTTTGCTGCGGGTCGACTCGCCCGGCGGGGCCGTTGGGCCATCGCAGGAGATATACCGGGAAATCCGGCGAACCGTAAAGGTGAAACCGGTAGTGGTTTCGATGGGGACCGTTGCCGCCTCGGGGGCGTACTATCTATCCTCGGCGGCAACGCGCATCGTTGCAGCCCCCGGCACGATCACCGGGAGTATCGGCGTAATAATCCACCTGCCCAACATGCAGGGGCTTTTCGGCAAGATCGGCTATAAAACAGTCACCATCCAGAGCGGCCCTCTCAAAGACATCGGCGACCCCGGCCGGCCCATGACCCCGCAGGAACAGGCGCTTCTCCAGTCAACAATCGACACCAGCTACAACCAGTTCGTCCGCGATGTTGCGCGCGCACGGCATTTGCCCGTAGCCGAGGTGCAAAAGATTGCCGACGGCAGGATCATTTTGGGTGAAGACGCTCGCAAGCTCAAGCTTATCGACCAGATCGGCAATTACGAAGACGCTCTCATGGAAGCCGGAAAACTCGGCGGAATTAAGGGCGAACCGAAAGTCGACGAGATCAAAAAGGGCGGGTCGTCCCTTTTAAGTCTTTTATTGGGCAGCAAAGCCAGCGAGAGAGTGCACGATATCCTCGCCGATTCCTCCTCGGCCTGCCTGATGTACAAACTTGAAATCAAGTAAAAAGTTAAAAGTGAAAAGTAAAAAGTGAGGAGTTGTTTTCCTTTTTACTTTTTTCTTTTTTCTTACTTGCTTTGAAAAGGCGAAATATCGCCGGCGCCTTCCCGCAGGATCTCCGGCGTATCGTTTAGAAGCGAGATGACGCTGGAAGGGATTCCGGGAACAACGCCCCCGTCAACGATAAGATCTATGGCATAGCCGATTTTGTCTTGAATTTCCCGCGGTGTAGACAAAATATCACTTGTTTCCGGATCGGTCGCGCTCGTGCTGATTATCGGGTGGCCGAGCGCCTGGACAATCGCCAGACAGATCGGGTGGTCGGGGACGCGAATCCCGACGGTCTGCCTTTTGGTAAGCATGATGCGGGGCACCATGCGGGAGCCTTCCAATACGAAGGTGTAGGGCCCCGGCAGATGCCGCTTCATATTTTTGTAGGCGTAATTGGTGACCTGGGCGTATTCGCTCAAATTTTTCAGGTCGCTGCAGATGAAACTGAAGGGCTGCTGCTTCGATCTGCGCTTCAGAAGGTATATCTTTTCGATAGACCCTTTGTTGAACAGATCGCACCCAATGCCGTAGTAGGTGTCGGTGGGATAGGCTATTATGCCCCCGGATTCGAGCACTTCTACGATCTTTTTGATTTTTCGGGGCTCGGGGTGGTTCGGGTTGATTTCCTGAATCATGTGCGATCGTCTCCTCGTTAGGTAGTCAAACATAATGACAAGTGAAAGGTGCTGTCAAGTAAGGAAAACCGTTCCGGGCGCTTCCGGCGAAAACCATTTCGCGGGCATCGACATGGGTTCGCACACGACGCGTCTTTTGATCGCCCGCAGGTCGGGAGACGAGCTTGTTGCGGTCCGCGCGGAAAGAAGAGTTACCCGACTGGCCGAGGGATTCGAGCGCTCCGGAAGAATCACCGAAGAGGCTCAGAAACGAAACCTCACGGCGCTGAAGGAATATGCCGCCATCCTGCGAGACTACCGTGTGGGGAGGGTTTCCTGCGGAGCGACGGGGGTGGTGCGGCGGGCGAAAAATTCTGCCGAAACGCTCGCACGCATCGAGGATGAAACGGGTCTTGTCTGTTCGATTTTGTCTGAAGAAAGCGAGGCGAGCCTTTCGGCAAAAGGAATCCTCAGCGTCGTCCGACTCGACGGGGAGCAACCGCTGCTGTTCGACGTGGGAGGTGGGAGCACCGAGTTCGTACTGCCGAGGGAAGAGGAAGGGATCCGGTGCGCGAGCCGGCCCATCGGGGCGGCGACCCTTACCCAGGCCTACCTTGCCGGCGATCCGTGCGGGATGGAAGCCGTAGAGCGGGCGGCGCTCGCGGCCCGGGAGCAAATCGAGACGGCAAAAGAGCAGTTGTATGAAAATCCGCATAAAAAAGGTAAAATGCAAAATTCCGGGGGAGTCCTGCTCGCAGGAACGGCTGGAACGGTCACCACCCTGGCGGCGATGCATCTGGAGATGTCGCACTACGTTCCCTACCGTGTAAACGGGCTGGTCCTGCCCCTGGAGTGGATCAATGCAACGATCCGGTCCCTTGCGTCCATGGAGCTTTGCGAGCGGCGCAAAGTGGCGGGGCTGGAGGCCGGGCGTGAAGATATCATCCTGGGCGGAGCCGTCATCGTTTCCCAAATCCTTTCGTCTTTTGGCTGCGACCGCTTTATCGTTTCCGATGCGGGCCTCATCGAAGGGATAGTGATCGAATCGATCGAGCGGGAATCGGGAATGGAGGGGGCAGCAGAGGCGGGAGGTCCAAAAACGCACTTGACATGGCGCCTAGCTGAGAGATAAAGGCCCTACGAAAATTAATCGAAAGACATAGAGACTCGGAGAAAATGATGGAGCACAAGACTGCTTTTGAGATACCCGAAGCGTTAACCTTTGACGACATTTCCCTCGTTCCCAGCTATTCCGAGGTTCTGCCCGTAGAGACCGTGGTCGAGACCATGCTGACCCGGGAAATCAAGATGCACATTCCGCTGGTGAGCGCCGCCATGGACACGGTGACCGAATCGGAGACGGCGATCAGCATGGCGCGGGAAGGCGGGATAGGCATCATTCACCGCAACATGAGCATTGCGGCCCAGGCGCAGGAAGTCAACAAGGTCAAAAAATCCGAAAGCGGCATGATCGTCGACCCGGTAACCGTGGACCCAGACCAGCAGATCGGCGATGTGTTCGACCTCATGACGCGGTATCATATTTCGGGGGTCCCGGTGGTGCGAGGCGACCAGCTGGTGGGAATCATCACCAACAGGGACCTTCGGTTTGAAACCGACAGGACGATCCGGGTGGCCGACATCATGACCAGGGAAAACCTGGTGACGGCTCCGTTGGGCATATCGCTCGAAGAGTCCAAGAGGCTGCTGCAGAAAAACCGGATCGAAAAACTCCTGGTGGTCGATGAGGCGGGCCGGCTAAAGGGGCTCATCACTATAAAAGATATCATGAAGGTAAAGAAATATCCGAACGCCTCCAAAGATCTTTTGGGGCGGCTGCGCGTGGGGGCCGGGGTGGGCATCGGCAGGGATATGCTGCCGCGAGCCGCGGCACTGCGCACCGCGGGGGCCGATGTCATCGTGGTCGACAGCGCCCACGGCCATTCGCGAAACGTGATCGAGGCGGTAAAGATGATCAAGGCCGAATTTGCCGACATGCAGGTGATCGCGGGCAATGTGGCCACGGCCGAAGGGACGATGGCGCTGATCGAGGCGGGGGCCGACGGTGTGAAGATCGGTGTCGGCCCTGGATCGATCTGCACCACAAGGATAGTGGCCGGGGTGGGCGTTCCGCAGGTGAGCGCGATCATGGCGTGCGCACGGGTGGCCCGCGCGAAGGGGATCCCGATCGTTGCCGACGGCGGAATCAAGTACAGCGGAGACATCGTCAAGGCCCTGGCCGCCGGGGGCGATAGCGTGATGATCGGGGGCCTTTTTGCGGGCACCGACGAAAGCCCCGGGGAGACCATTCTCTACCAGGGCCGCAGCTACAAGGTCTACCGCGGCATGGGATCTCTTGGCGCCATGCGGGAGGGCAGCAAAGACCGCTATTTCCAGGACGACGTGTTCGAACCCAAAAAGCTCGTCCCGGAAGGAATCGAGGGCAAGGTGCCCTACCGCGGTCCGGTAAGCGACATCCTGCATCAACTCATAGGAGGGTTGCGCGCGGGGATGGGATACCTGGGATGCGCTACGTTAGGGGAGCTTCGCGCAAACGCCCGGATGGTTCGAGTCACCAGCGCGGGGTTGCGCGAAAGCCATGTGCATGACGTCATCATCACCAAGGAAGCGCCCAATTACCAGGTGGACTTGAAATAACACCTTGCAGAAAACGGATACGACATGTTCGATACTTTGCACCAGGAACGAGTGCTCATCCTCGATTTCGGCTCGCAGACCACCCAGCTTATCGCCCGCAGGGTGCGGGAGAGCCACGTCTATTGTGAAATTCATCCCTTCAATATGGACGCCGGGAAAATCGAGGAATTCCACCCCAGGGGCATAATCCTTTCGGGGGGACCATCGAGCGTACACGAGGAAGGCGCTCCCCTGATCGACCCTCGAATCTTTACCTTGGGCATCCCGATTTTTGGCATCTGCTACGGCATGCAGCTCATGGCCCACCTGATGGGAGGGGCGGTAGAAAAGGCGCAAATGCGTGAATACGGCCCAGCAGCCATAGAAATCGACCTGCCGGGAGATGTTTTCAGCGACCTGGAAAAGACGGGCCAGCGCGTCTGGATGAGCCACGGCGACCGGATACTCGAGCTTCCGCCCGGCTTTGTGACAATGGCTCACAGCGATAATTCCCCGGCCGCAGCCATGGGGGATTCGAAGCGCAATCTCTACGGGGTGCAGTTTCACCCGGAAGTCGCGCACACCCCCTGCGGCAAAGACGTACTGGAAAATTTCCTGTTTCGTGTCTGCCGGTGCCGTCCCGTCTGGACGATGAAATCCTTTGTCGAGTCGGAGATCGATTCGGTACGGAAAAAGGTGGGAGACGACCAGGTGATTTGCGCTCTTAGCGGAGGGGTGGACTCCTCCGTGGTTGCCGTTCTTCTCCACAAGGCCCTGGGGGAGCGGCTTCACTGCATTTTCGTAAATAACGGCCTCCTGCGAAAAGGCGAGGCGGAAACCGTCCAACGGGTATTCCGCGACCATTTCGAAATGAACCTGATCTACATCGATGCCTCCGCCGAGTTCCTCGACCGGTTGCGGGGCGTAACGGACCCCGAGCGCAAGCGCAAGATCATCGGCAACCTCTTTATCGAGGTCTTCGAGAGGGAGGCGGCACGCATAAGCGGGGCGCGCTGGCTCGCCCAGGGGACGCTTTACCCCGATGTGATCGAGTCGGTGTCGTTTCGAGGGCCTTCGGCCACCATTAAGACCCATCACAACGTGGGGGGCCTTCCCGAAAGAATGAAATTCGCACTCATCGAGCCTCTCCGGGAGCTTTTCAAAGATGAGGTGCGACTGGTTGGCAGAGAACTCGGGCTCCCCGAGAGGATCATCATGCGGCACCCTTTCCCCGGTCCCGGCCTGGCCATCCGGTTGCTCGGAGAGATCACCGCCGAAAACCTGGAGATACTGCGCGAGGCCGATGCGGTGATCCAGGAGGAGATCGAGGCCTGCGGCTGGTACGAGCACGTCTGGCAGGCATTTGCCGTGCTGCTCCCCGTACGGTCGGTAGGGGTGATGGGCGACGGGCGCACCTACGACCAGGTGGTGGCCCTTCGCGCGGTGGAGTCCGTGGACGCCATGACGGCCGACTGGGCAAGACTTCCCTACGACGTTCTGGCGCGGATTTCGAACCGGATCATCAATGAAGTAAAGGGCGTAAACCGCGTGGTCTACGACATATCCTCCAAACCTCCGAGTACGATTGAATGGGAGTAGGCACCTACGGCGAGACCCATCGGTTCTACCGGTATCAGCACCGAAAACCGCGAGGGTGGGAAAGCTTTCGGGTGCGATACCGGGAAACCGACCTCTGGATCCGGACGAGACTAAACCTTGAGAAAGAGGCGATGGAGGCCGTGTTGAGTTTGCGGCTCCAACTGGAGCGCTACATCGCCTCGCACCCGGAATTTCTCCACTCGCTCGCCCCGCTTCCCGACGATCCTTTCGCCCCGCCGATTGCGCGGCGCATGCTGGAGGCTGCCGCCTGCGCCGAAGTGGGACCGATGGCAAGCGTTGCCGGCGCCTTTGCCGAGGCCGTCGGAGTTTCTCTGGCTCGCTTTTCCGATTCGGTGATCGTCGAAAACGGGGGCGACTGCTATCTCAACCTTCGAGAGGAGACCACTGTGGGTCTTTTCGCCGGCCCTTATTCCCCCTTTACGGGTAAAATCGCCTTGCGACTCGGCCCGGAGCGCTTTCCGCTGGGCGTTTGCACCTCCTCTGCAACCGTTGGCCCCTCTCTTAGCTTCGGCAAGGCCGATGCGGTAACCGTCCTGTCCAAAAACGCCGCCCTTGCCGATGCCGCCGCCACCCGGCTCGGCAATATGGTCAAAACCAGGGCGGATATAGACAAGGCGCTTGCCCTCGCCCCCACCCTTCCATCTATCGAAGCGGTCCTGATCGTCATCAAGGACAAAATGGGAGTATGGGGCAATGTGGAACTCGCGCCGGCTTGAATCCCTTCTACACCCATTTCACAGGGCTTGACTACTCACGGTAGAATAATTATCACCACGCCTGTGGCGGGTTACAAAATTGCTGACTGTCTAAACAACGTTGCGACGGTTTCATCAGTTCCGGCTCACAAGACGCTTCCTCCCATTTTACCCTAACAGCGCCTATAGCCTGTCATTTTGGGCAGATATGCCCATAGAGGGAACAGTAAGTTGCTCTTTATAAATAAGTGCGGGCGATTTTCCAGGGGGCTGTAAAAGCACATAATTTCCCAAATCTCGATGTGATGGCAAAAAACGGACACTGTTGTAGTTCGTTTTGACGGTGTTTTTCGCCGGCTTGCTGTTCCGCGCGGATCGGCAGCAGGCATTGTCGGGGACTCTTTTCTCATTTTCCAGTAAGGAGGTGATACGGGGCGGCCTGTGTTCAGGCGAAGTGCAGGATGAGTTGGGGCAAAACAAATATCGATCTCGAAAATTTAAACTTTTGTGCCTTGAGGAGGAAAGATTATGAGGAAATTCATCGTTGCATTGATGGTTTTGTGCATTGCCGTCGCCATGACGCTTGGCACGGCCACCGCCGAAGAGATCTGGGATTTTCACCTTCGGGGGCATACGGAAGGGTTGTCCCTTGGGGCGGCACCTCCTCCGGGGGTCTATATGATCGATGAAACATTCATTGCGCCCGCATTCAAGCTCTATGGCGACGACGGGCACACGATCCCCGGACCCAAACTGTTCGCATTTGTCAACATTCCCACCTTTGTGTGGTCGACGGGTTATAAGTTTCTGGGAGCCGACTACATGTGCGGATTCATGCAGCCGTGGGACTATACAAACCTTACAATTCAGCAAAAGACATTTCCCACGACGTTTGAGGGCGGTTCGCAGTGGGGCGCCTACAACACCGTCCTTCTTCCGGCCATGCTCTCCTGGCAGCTTCCGTTCAATCTGCATGCAATGGCCGGCTTTGAGGTTGGACTAAACGATGGAACGACCTCACCGGGTAACAGGGTCATTGCCTATTCAGCAAACGGTCTGAAGTATGCCCAAAGGTACCAGAGTGACGGTGGCATCTATGCGGAATCGAGTAACGACACGTATGTGTTTGCACCCCTGTGGGGACTCAGTTGGCTGTGCAACGGCTGGAACGTGAGCGTCTTCGGCGAATACGACTTCTCCACCAAGGACACCGATACAAATTATCAGTCGGCCGATGAAATCGGCATGGACTACACCGTCGCCTACAACTGGCGAAAATGGACTTTCGGCTTTGGCGCGGAATCGCAATTCCAGGTAGGAAATGATAAATTCGCTTCCCAGGCACCCGGCGCGCCCGCCGGCATCTTCAGCTACCGCGGTCAGCCCGGGACAAGGGCTGAAAACTTCACCGCCGGCCCGCTCATCGGGTACAATTTTGGAGCGGTGGACACGATGTTCATCTACAATTTTCCGCTCTATACCAAAAATGACGTTGGCGGGCAATGGTTCGAATTCCGTATCCTTGTTCCGCTGGGAAACCCGTGTGACTGGCTGAAATAGATTTGCCGCCGGTCCATGCAACAGGAGGTTGCGCCCCATGGGGCGCAACCTCCTCGCAAAAGTAGCGGTCAATCCCGACGGGAGATCGTATAGTACAGGCAGAAAAGAAAGAGGAGCGGGGTTCCCCGGGGGGCTCCTTGCAGGGAGACGCAAATGGAATGGAGCGAAGTGGTCGAGCATCCAAGCCTGCAAGACCTGCTTTCAACGAAGGCGCAAATATGCGTTTTTTCAATCCCCGAGGGGAATTGGAAAGAAGCGGGATCTTCGGGGAATTTCCGGGGCCAATCGAAATCGAGGAGCAAAGGGGCAACCAGTAAGCGACAGACGAAGCGATCGATCATGCGGACCCGCCTCCCGCACCCCCAACGCAGCGAACCATTGCAACCTTAGAATTTACAACCTTCCATGTATTGAAATTACTTGTTTTTTCAGAGCCTGTTGGTATAGTGGTTAATTTGAAACTATACCGGGCGTTATCCGGCGAAGCATCGAGGGATGGCGTGTCCAAAGCGATAAAGATAGTGGTGATGTCGGATACTCACCTCGATAGACCGACCGGCGAATTCGAAACCATTTGCGCGCGGTTTTGCGAAGGCGCGGATATGGTGATTCACCTGGGGGACTGGGATAGAGTCGGCATATTGAATTACCTGGAGCAGTATCCGCTTGAAGCCGTGTCCGGGAATATGGACGATACTGCGATCAGGCTGAGGCTTCCGGCGCAAAGGATCGTGAAGGCAGGCGCGTTTCGCCTGGGGATAACTCACGGATGGGGCGCCTCCGGGGGGATTCGCCAAAGGATCGCCGAGCAACTGAGCGACGTCGATGCGATCCTTTTCGGCCACACCCATCAGCCGTTCATCGGGCGGGAAAACGGGGTATTCTGGTTTAATCCGGGGTCTGTTTTTCTCGGGCGCGGGAAGCTCGGCAACTCGATCGGACTATTGACAATCGACGAGACGATCGAGGGCGAAATAATTACTCTCTAGTGTCCATCCGGAAGGAGCGGGAAAGAAGTGCACAATCTCTGGGCGCCGTGGCGCGTTGAGTATATTTTGGGCAAAAAACCGCCCGGCTGCATTTTTTGCAGAGAATATCACGGTCAGTCCGACGAAGAGCGTCTGATTCTTTTCCGGAACGATCTGGTAACGGTGATGATGAACAAGTTCCCGTATAACAACGGCCATTTGCTGGTTTCTCCCATACGCCATCTGTCAAGCCTTGATGACTTGACAGCCGAGGAAGAGCACAATCTTATGGACATGGTTAAAAAATCCACGCGCATCCTGCGGGGAGCCATGCATCCGGACGGATTCAATATCGGTCTCAACATCGGACGGGAAGCCGGGGCGGGCTACGAGGAGCATCTTCACTTCCACATCGTACCCCGGTGGCGAGGGGATACCAACTTCATGGCGGCTCTTGCCGATATACGCAGCATACCCGAACACATCCGGCAATCCTACTGCAAACTTCTACCATCCTTCAGGAAGGAGAGCGTTGATGAGGCTGTTTAAGCTGATCATAACTCTTGTAATTCTCTGCCTGATCGGCATTTTCGTCTATCAAAACCTGGCAGTTCTGGTAAAGCCCGAGACCCTGACGTTCAATCTCTACTTTGTGAAGCCGACCCGCCCGGTCAAAGTGTATCTGCTCGTCCTGGTCCCACTAGTCGTAGGCTTTCTTCTAGGCCTGATGATCATGATGAAATTCCATTTTCAGACCCGCCGCAAACTCAAGCGTGAGCGGATGGAAAAGCAGCAGGTGCAGGCTGCCCTGACCCAAAAGCTGGTAAACTCGGCGCCGGTAAATGCAACAGTCCCCCCCCCTCCGGAAGCCCCGACGGGAAAAGAAGGCTAGCGAAAAAAGATTCAACCTCGTCGCACCGTATGCCGATAAATGATGTGAGGATAGAGCGAAGCCGCGAATCAGCGCTGCCTCGCTCGCCTTCTTCGCGGGCAGGCCAGACAGCAGAGGCGAGGTGAAGTTGCGATGAGTTCCCGGGCGAGTACAGTCGCCGGTTCGGCCGCAAGAGGCCGATTTATGGAAAACAAAATGCCCGGGGAGGCGGGGAAGGCCTTTCCCAGCGTCTCCGGGGATAGCGTATCGCGGCAAAATGCGTCATCGCCGGCCCCGGGGCTGTCCCCGGCCGAAAGGATCGCCGGAGTCATCGGGGATCTTCCCGCAATGCCCCATATAGCCGCGCAGCTTCTCGACAAACTCTCCTGCGAGGATACCTCTCCCCGGGAAATCACCCAACTGATCACCAAAGACCAGGCGCTTGCCGCCAAGGTTCTCAAACTGGCCAACTCGCCCTTCTACGGCGCTTCGCGTTCGATCGCAACCTTAAACGATGCGCTCCTGTTCATGGGATTTGACTCCATCAGATCTCTCATTATGACGACAGTGCTAAAGAGCATGTACTCCAAGGTGGGTCTTGCCGAAAAGCTTTTCTGGGAACATTCCGTCGGGTGCGGCCTGGCGGCCCGAAAAATTGCAGACGAGGTTCGCTACCTTCGAAGAGATGAGGCCTATCTCGCCGGACTCATGCACGATGTGGGCAAAGCGGCCCTTTTCTGGCACGCCCCGGGCCTCATGCGCGAAGTCATCCGGGATGTCTTAAACGACGGCTTGGACTTCCTGGAGGCCGAACAGCGCCGGTTCGGATTTACACATGCCCAGATCGGCGGGGCGGTAGCACACACATGGTGCTTCGTTGCCTCGATAGAAAGGGCCATAGCCGATCACCATCAGACGGAACGGAGCGGTTCCACCCTGGAACTGACTCACCTGGTGAGCGCGGCCGACTCCATCTGCCACAAGCTCTCTGTGGGCCCGATAAAAAAGCCGGACATGGACCTTAACGAAGTAGCGAGCATGAAGGCTCTTGGACTGACCCCGGATCGGGTCGCAAAAATTCTCGAGGCCTCGGCAAAGACCCTTACGCCGGCGCCTGCGGATATTTGAGGGTTATGTCGCAAAAAATGAAGAGGTTACGCCAAAAAAGAATAAACCTTATCTCGACGCGTGCCGATTACTAGATTGGATAAAGAAGATATTGACGGACAAAGGTGGAGTTGAGATGAGGTTACAGATGAGTAAAGCTGCCGAATCGGAGGGCGGGAATCGATTGGCGGGAAAGACAGGAAGGCTCCCGGAACGGGAGAAAACGGATTTTCCGGACGATGCCCTGGAAAGAGGAGAAACGCCGCCGCAGGACCCCGAATTGCCTTCCGCGATACGGGTTGCCAAGGTGGTCGGGGATCTTCCTGCGATGCCTCATATCGCCGCGCAGGTGCTGGACAAGCTCTCCGACGAGGATACAAACCCCAGGGAAATTCACCAGCTGATCACTCAGGACCAGGCGCTCGCCGCAAGGGTCCTCAAGGTCGCCAATTCACCTTTCTACGGGGCTTCGCGCTCCATATCGACCTTGAAAGACGCCGTCATGTTCATGGGGTTTGACTCCATCAGATCGCTCATTATGACCGCAGTGCTAAAGAGCATGTATTCGAAAGTGGGCCTTGCCGAGCAGCTGCTGTGGGAACATTCGACAGGCTGCGGACTGGCGGCCAGGAAAATAGCCGACGAACTGCGTTACCCGCGCAAGGAAGAAGCCTACATGGCAGGGCTCATGCACGACGTGGGCAAAACGGCGCTGTTTCTCCACGCCCCCGGAACGATGCGCGACATTATGGAAGAAGTCTATAACGAAGGTTTGGACTTCGCAGAGGCGGAACAACGCAGGTTCGGCTTCACGCATGCGCTGGTCGGCGGCGCGATCGCCAACAAATGGCGCTTCGCAAGCACCATAGAGGACGCCATAGCCGATCACCATGAACCGGAGCCGGGCCCGACACCCTCGCAACTGACTCAGATAGTGAACGGTGCCAATGCCATCTGCCACAAGCTGGAGGTGGGGCCGACCAGAAGGCCCGATCTGGATCTCACCCAGGTGAAAAGCATGAAATTTCTGGGACTTGGCCCGGAGCGGATCGAAAATTTAGTTGTAGCGATCGGAGAAGCGCTCCGGGCAAATGCGGTGCCGCTTTAAGATTCGCGCGAAAAATCTCCGCCCGCCCGCGAAGCAGGCGGGCAACTCGGCAGCGGCGGCTCGCCGCTAAGAGAGTATTTGTCCAGATATCCTCTGGGGGTAACCATCCATCCTTTCCAGAGATAGGTGCGGCTGTTTCCAACAATAATCACGGTCTGCATGTCCACCTCGTCCACCGGTAAATCCCCCAGGGTGCAAAGGCGCCTCCACTGCCCTTCGCGCATGGCCCTGCCCACGATCCCTGCGGGCGTTTCCGGCGAACGGAATCGAAGAAGAATGGCAATCGCCTTTTCGAGCACATCGGGGCGGCTCTTGCTGCGCGGATTGTAGAGCGCCAGGACGAAATCGGCCTCGGCGGCAGCACTCAGCCGTTTTTCGATGAGTTCCCAGGCAGTCAGGTGATCGCTCAGGCTGACGGCTGCAAAGTCATGCATGAGCGGTGCGCCCAGGAGGGAAGCGGCAGCGTTGAAGGCGGCAATGCCCGGAATCACCCGCAGGAAAAAGCCCTGCGGGCGGTCGGCCACCGGGGCCTCTACACCGGCGCCGGAGACTGCGCTCCACTCCAGAACCCGGAGGTCCCGCTCCCTGCAGATATCCAAAACGAGCCCGGCCATCCCGTAGATACCGGCATCACCGCTGGACAGAAGGGCGACGTCTCTACCGGCCAGAGCATATTCTATCGCCTCCCGGCAGCGTTCGACCTCCTTTCGCATTCCACTGGAGACAATGGTTTTGTCGCGCAGCAGATCTTTTACCAGGTCCAGGTAGGTCTTATAGCCCAGCACAACTTCAGCCGACTGGAGCGCCTCGAGCGCTTCTGCGGCCATATACGATCTGGCGCCGGGACCCAGGCCGATTATCGAGAGTCTACCCGGGCGACGGCCAGCGTGCAGTTGCCCGCTTTCCTCTTGGGCGCCAGCAACCTGTCCGTCCCCGCACTCCAAAGAGCGCTCGCTTCGCATACGCTTTCAACTCCTGCATGCCGGGCTACCGTTTGCGACGGATTGGGGACCGCAATGGTCTCAATATCCCGGCGGGTGCAAAAATAAATCGGCCGGTCGAACACCCGGACCGCATCCAAAAGCCCGGATTCATCGGCCTTGAGGTCAAGGCTTGCAAAATTCCGTATGGAAAGGGGCGAAAGCCCGCTTTCTTCCAGTTTTTCCCTGATGAATCCGACTATTTCCTCCGAACTCGTCCCCCGGTTGCATCCGACCCCGATCACGAGGTTTTCCGGCCGGATTTGAAGGCATTCCACACCCGGCGGGGCGAGCCGTTCCGAAACCCATATTCCCGGGCTTTCCCGCATGGCTGGGCCATCTTTTCGGACATCCACCACGCGAAACCCATGCCCCGGGGGAAGAAAGGCGAGGAGCACCCCCTCCGGATCGAATATCCACACGGGTTCTTCATCCAGAATCGCCGCCTGGATTCTGCTCGCCATGGCAAGGTTTTCGATCCGCAGCCCGGCATTTTTGGCCGCAAGATCTATGGCCGGTTTTTCCTGGATATCGGAGGCCGTGGTGATGACGGCCCTGCCGCCCGTTAGAGCGGCGACCCTGCGGGCCAGTTCGTTGGCGCCGCCGATATGGCCCGAAACAAGGCTTACGGCGAAAGCTCCGTTTTGATCGACGACCACAACCGCCGGGTCGATCGCCTTGTGCGCGAGCAGGGGAGCTATCGTTCGAACCGCTATGCCGCAGCTCATTATGCAGACGATCTCGTCATAGTCGAACCATGCCGACCGAAAGGCTTCCGAAAGGCGCCCGAACGGAATCATCCCGTCCATTGCATAGCGATCGTTACAAAAACAAACACTTCCCGGCATCTGCGAGGAGAGCCTGCCGGCCAGTTGAGCTCCCTTGCGGGTCAGGGCGAAAATGGCCGTTTTTGCCCTACCCGTCTTTTTCGGCATCCCGGAACTGATGAGTGAAGGATTCGTCATAAAGCTTGGACCTTTTGATCCCCTCGCCTCCCGGCGCCATTTCCCCGAACACTTCGCCGACGAGTATGAGCGCCTGCCGTTCGATCTGCTCCGAGTGCACCAGGGCGGCAATAGTATCGAGGGTGCCCCGCAAAAACTTCTGCTCCGGCCAGCCCACCCGGTAAGCCACTATGACGGGAGTGTCCGCCGGATAGTGCTCGCGCAATTGGTCAACGACCTCCTCGATACGCTGCACGCTCAGGTATATGATCATGGTTGCGCGGTGCGAGGCAAGAGCGGCCAGTTCTTCTTTTCCCGGAACAGGGGTTCTTGCGCCAAGCCGCGTCAGGATAACCGTCTGGGAGAGCTCCGGGATCGTGAGCACTTTTTTCGCGGCAGCCGCTGCGGCAAACCCGGCGGTTACCCCCGGAATTACCTCGTAGGCGATTCCATCGCGGTCGAGAAGAGCCATTTGTTCGAGAAGTGCGCCGTAGAGGCCCGGGTCTCCCGTATGGAGCCGCACCACCCTTTCCCCCGCCTCGTAGCCCTCCTTGAGGAGCGCATGCGTCCGGGCAAGCGTAAGAGAGGCGCTGTCGAACGCCAAGACATCCTTTTTGCAATACTGAAGCAAGGTTTTCGGAACCAAAGAACCGGCGTATACGACGCGGTCGGCCTTCTCGAGCAGCCGCATCCCTTTCACCGTAATGAGTTCGGGGTCACCCGGACCTGCCCCGACGAATCGAACAGGCTCATTCATATCGCCATCCTCTATGCGGCAAGAATTGAGGGGAATTGTGCGCAGTGTATCCGGCTTCCCCTCGTGTGCTCCTAATTGCACCATTTTTCCCATCTTGAAGCCTGCCTGTCAAGGCAGAAGCAGGGAGCGGGAAGCGGGAAGCGGGAAGAAAGAAGCTTCAGCATCTCCGTTTCTTCGACAGGAGGCTACATGTTTTTTTCTTTTCGAATCAACGGTTTTGCACTATATTTAGTACCTGCTAAGGAAGTATTCCGCATATTTCTTCAGGAGCGATGCGATGGAAAACTTTGATCCGGTTATAGTCGCCTTCTGCTGCACCCAGTGAGCCTACGCTGCGGCGGACCTGGCAGGTTCGATGCGATTGACGTATCCGAGCAGTATAAAGATAGTCAAAGTGCCGTGCACGGGCAGAGTGGCCGTCATCCATCTCATGAGAGCGCTGGAGAAAGGAGCGGACGGTGTTTTTGTCGCAGGCTGCATGGAAGGCGACTGCAAATATCAGCAAGGCAATATACGAGCGAGAAAACGGGTCGAGTACGTGAGAAAACTGCTCGATACCATCGGGCTGGAACCCGACCGGGTCGCCATGTACAACATGTCCTCGGGAGAAGGGCCGCGGTTTGCCGAAGTCAGCCGCGAGATGAGCGAAAAGATCCGCCGGCTCGGTCCCAACCCGATACGGGTTAAAGGGGAGGGGAAAGAGAAAGCCGCCTGATCGGATGCTCTGCGGGCTCAGCCCGATGTCCATCCGGAATCCCTGGAGCGCGTCGGGTGATTCGAACCCAAGTCCCCCTTTGAAAAAGGGGGATTCAGGGGGATTTTATAGAGAAATCGGATGGATACTTCCTTAAAATCCCCCCTGCCCCCCTTTAAAAAAGGGGGGAGAACTCCCGGTCCGCGCCTTAAGTCGGATTTCCTAACGGCGATCATCCGATAACAATTGTAATCCTGTCGGCATGTGGCCCAGCCGGGTTCATGGCTTCAAGGCAAATTTCCTCAACTCGTGCAGCTTTGCGTATTTCAAAAACGTCCCCGTTCCCTTGGAAAACGATATGACAAACCCGTCGAAGCCGGCGGTAAAGCCGAGTCGTAGAAAATAATTCCTGAAAAACATCCAGGCGCCGCGAAACAGGGCGTCGGCCGGTCCCGCCCGTTTGCCCGCGGAAAACATCTGTTGGGCCTGCTCGGTGGAGTAGTCGTCGAGTTTTCTGAAAATTTCCGAGTAGGAATTGTAGCTGAAATGTTCAATGCAGCAGGTAAGCCTTTTGGTAACGCCCTCGACGACGAGTTTTTCATGGGTGAGCCCTTCGAACCTGCCCCTGTCTTTCTTAAAGAGCCGGATGACCTCGTCGGGCCACCAGTCGGTCGAGCTGATCCACTTGGCGTGAAAGAGGTTTTTTCTCCGAAACGAATATGCGTCGGCGCTCGCCTTTCCGCCGACCAGTTCCCCGATTTTCACAGCCGTCTCCGCGGGAACGCGTTCGTCGGCATCCAGTATCAGGACCCAGTCGCAGGAGCACTTGTCTAGCGCGCTGTTTTTCTGAGGGCCATATCCCTTCCAGGGTTCGACGAAGAATCTGGCGCCAAACTTCGTTCCAATCTCTTCGGTCCGGTCGAGACTGCCGCTGTCGACGATCACCACTTCGGCCGCAAAGCAAACGCTTTCCAGGCAGCCCGGCAGATCCACCTCTTCGTTTTTTGTGATGATCGCAACGGAAAGAGGGACTTTATCCATACCCGATTCCCCCGGTGAAAGAAAAAGCGAAAAGCACCGCTTCAGTGTACGAACTGGCATATTTCAAAAAAGATCGTATTCCATTTTGAGCAATGAGGCTATACTCAATTGCTTAAAATTAAGGATCGCACGGAGACTTGAAATGGACGGAATGCACTACGAGGGCTTCATCATCCGCCCCCCCAGCGAGGCGGACAGCATACTACTCCAGGTTACTCTCGGATGCTCGCACAACAAGTGCACCTTTTGCGGGTCGTATAAGGACAAGCGTTTTACCATAAAAGAGGATGCGGTAATCGATGCGGACATCGACTACGCCTCGAAAAACTTCCAATTCCTGCGAAGGGTTTTCCTGATCGACGGCAACGCGTTGATCATCCCGCAGAAAAGGCTCGTAAGGATCCTGTCCGCCATTCGGGAAAAGATGCCCTGGGTACAGCGGGTCGGAACCTACGGCGACTCACGAGCGATCCTGGGGAAAACCGATGAGGAACTGGCGACGCTTCGCGACCTTGGCCTGGGAATCGTTTATTATGGGCTGGAAAGCGGCGACGCGCAGGTGCTCCGGGAGATAGGGAAAAACCAGTCGCCCGAGAAGATGATAGAGGCGGGACAAAAGGTACGGGCCGCAGGC